>JASGEW010000132.1:0-70772 GCA_047606125.1 Niabella sp.
AAAGATGGAGTGTAGAAGGCGCACAAAAGATTGTCAATCTACGGGCATATAAAAAAAGTAAGCAATGGCGAAGGGTCCAAGATCTAATCAAAGCAGCCGCTTAATAATGCAATTTGTCATACACCCTTATTTGATTAATGCAATATGCTCTAAAAACAATAGTATAACAAGCCGTTTTAGCCACATTCTCTTAATAACTGATAGCCCGTTATTGTTATTACAGGTTGCTATTCCTTTCCCAGCATATAATAAATACCAGCGATCCACCTTCGTGGTAAAGCCCTTATAGTACTGGATGTAAAGCGCGATGCAGTACCGGGAACGATCACCATTTTTAAAGGAACGGGGCCAAATCCCGCCATACTGGACACATTTAAAATGTATGCAGGTTTATTTTTTTCCAGCAAGGGCAGCAATTCCTGAACCATCATCACAGGCGACTCCAGGTTAAGCCTGATCATCGTTAAAAAATAAAACAGAAATAAAACAACTGTTAAAACCTGTTTTTGCAGAGATGAAAATTTGAAAAGCATGGATCAGGGTTTTAACTTTATTACAGGCAAAAACTATGCGCAAGCGCTCTTTTACCTTTTATTTTGAACTTGCACTATATTATTTACTTTTGTTTTTCCTTTTTAATATATGGATGCTTTAATCGATAAAATTGACAAAACAAGATTACCGCAGCACATTGCTATTATAATGGATGGCAACGGAAGGTGGGCGCAGGAACAAGGAGAAGACCGTTTATTTGGGCATTACAAGGGCGTGGAAAGCGTGCGGGATATTGTAGAGGGCTGTGCCGAGATCGGTGTAAAATACCTTACGCTCTACGCTTTTAGCACCGAGAACTGGGACCGGCCTGAATACGAGGTGGTTGGATTAATGGAATTATTGGTTTCAACCATCCGTAAAGAAGTGGAAACCTTACATAAGAACAACATCAGGCTGCATGTAATTGGCGATATGAGCATGCTTCCGGCCTATGCACAGCAGGAGCTGAACGAAGCCCTGGAAATAACCGCGGGCAATACAGGACTTAACCTGGTTATGGCATTAAGTTACAGCGGCCGCTGGGAGCTGCTGAATGCTGTAAAAAGCATTGCGAACGAAGTAAAAAACAACCGGCTGCAGGTGGAAGCGATCGACCAGAATGTCCTGCAGCGCTATTTGAGCACCAGCAATTTCCCCGACCCGGAGCTCATGATCAGAACCAGCGGAGAATACCGCATCAGCAACTTTTTACTTTACCAGCTGGCCTATGCCGAGTTATATTTTACCGATGTGCGCTGGCCGGAGTTCCGGAAAAAAAATCTTTGCGAGGCTTTGATCGACTACCAGAGCAGGGAACGGAGGTTCGGAAAAACTTCAAAACAGATCCGGGAAGGCGCTTAAAAAATATCGCTTAGCTGCCAAAGGAGCAAATACTCCCCTTTTTTAACATAGGTTTTCCAATTTTTACCTTTAATTTGCCGCCGCAACGGGGAATTGTGTACAGGTATGGTGAATAGTACTAACTTCCTGCTTTTGCAAAAACTTAAATTGATTACCGATATTTAAACCCTTATGCGTTTTTTCTTACCCAGGTTTTGCGTTTTAGTTATTTTTTCAACAACGGTAAATTCTGTTTTTGCTCAAAATGATACTATTCCGGCTGCCCAAATTGATCCCCAGCTACAGGAATTTCAAAGTCCGCATCAGCAAAAAGAATTTACGATAGCCAATTTAACGGTTACAGGGGCAAGCTACCTGGATTCTTCCATCATTTTATCGGTAGCAGGATTACAAAAAGGTCAGAAATTTACCTATCCGGGCTCTGATATTTTTGCACGGGCCATACAAAACCTGTGGCGTCAGAAATTAGTGGCCGATATACAGATTTATGCTACAAGGGTCGTTGATGATAATGTGGACATTGAAGTGGCTGTAAAAGAAATGCCCCGCCTGGGCGATTACAAATTTGAAGGGGCAAGGAAAACAGAACAGGAGGATATTGTTAAAAAAACAGCAATCGTTAAACAGAACACCATTCTTTCGGAAAATACCAGGCGCAATATTATTGATGTAATCAAGAATTATTACGAAGAAAAAGGATTCTATGCGGTCGATGTTGATTTAATTGAAAAACCAGATCCCATTTTTAAAAACTCCAATGCCCTCACCATTAAGATTAATAAAGGTAAGAGGGTTAAAATAGACGGGATCAACTTTTTCGGGAACCAGAATGTAAGAAGCATAAAGTTGAAAAGACAAATGAAAGGAACTAAGGAAATGACCAAAATGACCCTGTTTCCCACAACATATATAAGCACTTACGGGCCTATAAAAAACTATGATTTCAGCGAATATATGAAAGAATGGGGATTCCTCACAGGTTCCAAATCGCTGGAAGTGCTGGACCCCTATTTCCGCTTTAAATTCTTTTCTTCTTCCAAATTCAACCAGAAAAAGTATGCTGAAGACAAAGAAAAGGTATTAAAATACTTTAATGCCAAAGGATACAGGGATGCGCAAATATTAGCGGATACCCAGGTGATACAGAACAACAAAATGTATATCGACATTAAGGTAAAAGAGGGGCAACAATACTATTTTGGTTCCACCACTTGGAAAGGCAACTCTGTATTTAGTGATACGGTGCTCAACCAGATATTGAATATACATAAGGGCGACATTTATGATGGAAGCATCCTGAATAAGGCTTTAGGCTTAGAACCCAGCCAGGACGCACAGGATATTCAAACGGCATACAGGGACAGGGGATACTTATTTATACAGGTAACCCCCGTGGAAACAGCTATTTATGGAGATACCATTGATCATGAGATCAGGATCATTGAGGGCCCGCAGGCCAGGATAAAAAGGGTGAATATCAGCGGTAATGACAGAACTAAAGAACATGTGATCCGCAGGGAAATGCGTGTATATCCCGGCGCATTATACAGCCAGTCCGATCTGATGCGTACGGTACGTGAATTAAATGCGCTGAACTATTTTGAACAGGAATCGATCAGCCCGCAACCGGTGCCCAACCAGGCCGATGGCACAGTTGATATCAACTGGAACCTTAAAGAAAAATCTTCTGATCAGCTGGAACTCTCTGCAGGCTGGGGCGGCGGCGTTGGTCTAACGGGTACATTAGGGGTTACTTTCAATAACTTCTCCATCAAAAATATCTGGAAAAAAGAAGCCTGGGACCCGTTGCCGGTTGGCGATGGGCAAAAGCTGAGCATGCGCGTGCAATCCAACGGGCGCGCCTTCCGCTCTTATAACTTTTCGTTTACCGAACCCTGGCTGGGTGGCAAAAAGCGAAACTCTTTAATTCTTTCTTATAACAACAGTAAATACTATAATCCTAATTTTTACGATTACAGTAAAGGCACTTACCACTATTCAAAAGATACCTCCTTACTGGTAAATGGCTTTTCAATTGGTTTGGGTAAGCAGCTTCACTGGCCCGATGACTACTTTTACATTACCTATACTGCAGCATTAACCCGGTATAATGTAAAAAATATGGGAAGCTATTACGGATTACCGTTTTCAACCGGTATTTCAAATAACCTGAGCCTGAAGATCAATATAGAGCGAAATTCAGTATCGGACCCGATCTTCCCGCGCAGTGGTAGCGATATTATTGCAAGTGTGCAGGCAACCCCTCCGTATTCTTTGCTGGGAAACAAAAGTGATAATGAATATAAAAACGTAGAATATCATAAATGGCGCTTTAGCTCTACCTGGTATGTTCCAATTGGCAAACCCAAAGGCGAGAACAAAGACAGGCAATTTGTGATGAAGTTTGCGGCCAAGTATGGCTTTATGGGTAAGTACAACAAAAACCTCGATTACTCCCCATTTGAGCGCTTCCAGGTTGGTGATGCGGGCATGGCCAATACTTATTCATTAACCGGGTTTGATATTGTTGCATTAAGAGGTTACCCTGTATTTACCACTTCAGATCCTACTGTTAACCCGGACAACTCAAGCTCAAGCTCCATCAGCAACCTGTTTATCATCTTTAACAAATACCAGGCAGAGCTAAGGTATCCTTTGGTTACCAATCCCAGCAGCACCATTTTTGGCCTTGCTTTCTTTGAAGCTGCAAATGGCTGGCACGATTATAAAGATTATAATCCATTCAAATTGCGCCGCGCGGTTGGTTTAGGTATGCGGTTCTATTTACCGATGTTTGGTTTACTTGGATTTGATTATGGAGTAGGGCTGGACAGGCTGACGCCTGGCAGCGGCCTGAAGAATGCCGGTAAATTTACCTTTATGCTCGGATTTGAGCCGGAATAACAGCAGCTCCTGTACTTCGCTGCTTCGAAAGAACGTCCGGCGCAACTTTAAGTTCGTCCATGGCGTCAAACATCAAATTCCAAATTATAAAGTATGAAACCGACATGAGAAAAATTTTCATTTTTTCACACAGGGATATGAAAATTTTTCGAATCGAAGGTTCCATCCGACCATTAAAAGAATAAACAATATACGGATGAAAAAGATTATTATGCTTTCCCTGGCAATGTGCCTTGCTGCTGTTGCGGCCTTTTCCCAAAAATATGCGCTCATCGACACGCGTTATATTTTTGACAAAATGCCTGAATATAAGACGGTACAAAAGCAGGTAGATGACCAGGCCGCTATATGGCAAAAAGAAATTGACACCAAACAGTCGGTATTGGATAAATTGTATAACGATTATGATGCAGAGAGCGAGATGATGAGCGCCGATCTTAAAAAAAAGAGAGAAGACGAATTATATGGCAAGGAGAAGGAACTGCGCGATCTGCAGAAAAAACGCTTTGGTTTTGAAGGAGATCTGTTTAAGAAAAGAATGGAGCTGATGGAGCCTTTGCAACAGAAAGTTGCCGCAGCTGTTAAAAGATTGGCAGCGGCTAATGGCTATGACCTGGTTTTGGATAAAAGTGAAGGCAAATCCATTATCTTTGCCGACCCTAAGCTGGATAAAAGCGATGAGCTTTTAAAAGAGCTGAGGTTAAAATAAAAAAAGAAAAACTTAAAATTATTTAATTAAAATTCTCAGATGAAACAAGTAAAATTTTTTGCAGTTGCTTTAGGTTTGGTTATTGCAAGCGTATTCAATGCCAATGCGCAAAAGATCGGTTATGTAAATATCGATGCACTGGTGTATAATTTACCCGAAACACCCAAACTGCAACAAGAATTACAAAAATGGCAGGAAGATTCTATTGGAGGTGCTTATACCAGATTAATGCAGGAATACCAGGAAAAAGACAGCATCTATAAAAAAACAACTACTCCGTCCATAAAACAATTACTGGAAAAAGATCTGAATGAGTTAGGACAGAACTTAGGAAACTGGCAGCAAATTGCACAACAACGTTCTCAGCAAAAACAAGCAGAACTGTTCAACCCGCTTTATAAAAAAGTATTTGACGCCATTACCGCATACTCAAAAGAAAAAGGATACACTTATGTACTGCAACAGGATGCTATTCTTATAGCGCCAGAGGCTGATAATGTAAGTATCCCTGTGGCACAGCGCCTGGGTATTAAGGTAAATAACCAGGGCTCAGTGACGCCTTCGGCAGGGGGAGCTGCCCCGGCTGCAACCGCACCGAAAAAATAAATTATAATAATAAAAAGATAAAACCGCCTGAATCCGGGCGGTTTTATCTTTTTGAGCAATAAGTCCATATTATGCAGCAGGCACCCATAGGAGTATTCGATTCCGGTTATGGAGGATTAACCGTTTTAAAAGAACTGGTAAAGCAATTACCGGTACATGATTTTATATATTTAGGTGATAATGCACGCGCACCCTATGGCACCCGCTCTTTTGAAACTGTATATCACTATACCTTAGATGCCGTAAAATGGTTTTTCGGCCAGGGTTGCCAGTTAGTAATACTGGCTTGCAATACCGCTTCTGCAAAAGCGCTGCGTACCATACAGCAAAACGACCTGCCTCATATAGGCCCCGAAAAAAGAGTGCTGGGTGTTATCCGCCCCACAACAGAAATTATAGGTAAGTACTCCGAAACGAGGGAAGTGGGTATATTGGCAACAAAAGGCACTGTGGCCTCACAATCCTACCCTATTGAAATAGAAAAGTTTTTTCCGGATATAAAGACCTGCCAGGAAGCCTGCCCGATGTGGGTGCCTATTATTGAAAACAATGAAATGGATAACCCGGGTACGCATTATTTCATCAAAAAAAATCTGCACGCACTCTTTGAAAAAGGTGAAAACATTGATGTAGTATTACTGGCCTGCACTCATTACCCGCTGATGCGTAAAGAAATAGAAGAGTACCTGCCTGTACAGGTGAAGCTGCTTTCCCAGGGCGAAATTGTGGCCAGGAGCCTGGAGAACTATCTTGAACGACACCCTGAAATAGATGAAAAGTGCAGCAAGCGAGGACAATTAACCTTTTTTACCACCGATTCGGCCGAAGATTTTGATGAAAAAGGCTCATTTTTTTACGGAAAGCCTATAAAAAGTGCCTACGTAAGCCTGTAATGCGAAAATAAATCTCAAATCTTAAATCTAAATCACAAATTAATCTTACCTTTGCCGTCCTTTCACAAACAGGAGATGTGGTGATCTTCTGTATGAAAATTAAACAGGCATGTTCTCCCATGCTATTAATTCAAACAGTGAAAAAATAAAGATATTATGAAACGTACTTTTCAACCGCACCGTCGTCGTCGTAAAACTGTTCATGGTTTTCGTAAACGTATGCAAACTGCTAATGGCCGCAAAGTATTAGCAAGCCGCCGTGCAAAAGGCCGTAAAAAACTTACAGTTTCCGACGAGAAGCGACTGAAGTAATTTTTAAGGTACTTAAAATTTTAAGAGTAGCTCCGTTTCCGGGGCTATTTTTGTTATGAAAATGAATACTTTTACTAAATCCTCCCGATTAAAGAGCCGCAAAAAGCTGCAACAGCTTTTCAGCGAAGGAAAGAGCATTCGCACTGGTAACATACGCCTGGTTTATTTAACAGAAGAAGCCTTAACTGCCGATGTTAAATGCGGGGTGGGCGTACCCTCCCGGCATTTTAAGAACGCTACCGACCGAAACCGCATTAAACGTTTATTGCGGGAGGCGTACAGGCTGCAGCAACACGCCGTACAACAGCATATTGCCCATACCCCCCGGCAGCTGTCGGTATTTTTCCTTTTTTCCGGAAAAGATTTACCCGACTATAACAGCCTGTATAAAAATGTTGAAGTAGCTTTACAGAAATTATTGACCGCTCTTGGCGCAGATACTGCAAAAAATATTTAGCTTTCCGTTTATCGCATTCATAAAATTTTATCAATGGGTAATATCGCCATGGCTGGGGCCCAAATGCAGGTACACGCCAACCTGTTCTCATTATGCACTGGAAGCATTCAGAAAATACGGCGTCTTTAAAGGTTTCTGGCTGTCGGTCAAACGAGTTTCAAAATGCCATCCCTGGGGAGGAAGCGGATATGATCCGGTGCCCTGATAAATGTAAAATATTGAATGTAAAATGGGCGGAACGATGGGCTATGAACCTCAATATCTGATATAGCATTTCGGATGTACGATTATATGATGCTCCCACTCGCCATTTACCACTTCCTGCTTTCCAATCAGGGGTTAGAAGTTATATTAACAATGTAAAACTTAAAATAATGATAGCAGGAATTGGCCTGGATGTAATTGAAGTGGAACGCGTTAAAGAGAAGATCGAAAAAGAGCAGGGGTTTCGAGAGCTGGTCTTTGGTAACCAGGAGATCGAATATTGCGAACCCAAAACACATAAATACGAACACTATGCCGCACGTTTTGCTGCCAAAGAAGCCCTTTTCAAGGCATTGGGCACAGGGTGGACAAACGGAACGGCCTATAACGAAATAATGATCTTAGGTGATGACACCGGCAAGCCGGAATTTCATTTTACAGGGCAAACCGCAGCAACACTCGGGCACATTACCTCCGGTAAAATAAGGATATCTATCAGTCATCTTAAAAATATTGCCGCCGCAGTTGTAATAATAGAAGCGTAGTTGTTTTGCCAGGTTATGGCTTATTGTTATTACCCGTTGGTCTTTGTTCTCTTTTTTTATGCTGTGAGTTAGCTGGCCTGTTATTACCCTGTTGAGGCTGCGATGATGGCTGGTGCCTGTTAGGGTTGTTGTTAGACTTATTATTACCAGATGACTGTGCCTGTGTTACAGCACTTCCTCTCTTTTGCTGTTTCCGTTTTTTGTCTGCCCGTTCCAGGCTTTTCAAAGAAATTTGTCCAACTACGTCTACGAATTCGGGCTCCACCTCTTTAGGCTTGTTAGACACAATTTCTACCGCCTCCAGCTCATCAGGCACAATATTCTGCCGGTTAAGCGATTTTATCTTTCGTACACGCTCAATGGTTAAGGGGTATTGTTTATTGCTGTCGGGTAAAGAATACCACATCAGGTTTTTAAAAATATCTTTCTTCACCAAAAAGGCCCTGCCTTTGGCTACTTCAAGCTGGTCACAATCGTTGGGAAACCCTTGTAAAGCATCCAGGTAAGTATCCAATTCATAGTTCAAGCAGCATTTCAGGCGGCCGCATTGTCCGCTTAATTTTGTTTGGTTGATGGACAGGTTCTGATATCGTGCGATTGATGTATTAACCGATTTGAATTCTGTAAGCCATGTGGAGCAGCACAATTCCCGGCCACAACTGCCAATGCCTCCTACTTTTCCGGCTTCCTGGCGTGCACCGATCTGCCTCATTTCCACCTTTACCTTAAATTCAGAAGCATATACCTTGATCAACTCCCGAAAATCCACGCGCCCATCGGCTATATAATAAAAAGTAGCTTTTCTTCCATCGGCCTGCATTTCCACCTGGCTTATTTTCATATCCAGTTTTAATTGCCGTGCAATGGCCCGGCTCCGGATAACGGCTTCCGGCTCCCGTTCTTTATTTGTTTTTCTTTGTTCAAGATCGCGCTCAGTTGCCAGGCGCAATACTTTCTTCATATCGGGGCTGCCTTCTTTTACTCCATATTTCTTCATTTGCAGGCGCACAATTTCACCCGTAAGGGATATTTCTCCTACATCAAAACCGCTTACGCCCTCAACCGTTACCATATCCCCTTTTTCGAAAAAATGTAACGTACTGTTCCTGAAAAAATCTTTACGTGTGCCTTTATTGAAACTTATTTCTACAACATGGCAGGCGCTGTCCACATCCGCAATTGGTAAATTGCGCAACCAGTCGTATGTGTTCATACGATTACACCCCCCGGTACTGCAACCGCCGTTGCTTTTACAACCATTTGGTTTACCACCGGTAGCGGTACCACAACTTGTACAACCCATGTTTGTAATCTTCTTAAAAAATGCAGGCAAAAGTGCAGGCGGAACTATGGCGTATAATAGTGTATATAACAGAAAATATCCCTGTTAGTTTACAAATAAAAAACTGAATACCAGTTTATTATAGAGTCCTTTATGCTTAATAAAGGCTTATTGTTTACCGCATATTTCACACAACCACACAGCTCTTTCGCCCCAAAAATATTGTTATTTCTTCACAAATCTTTTATCCTCAATCGTTCAAAAATACGACTTTGTCCTGAATGATATGATAAATTTTAATGGTAAGTGCCATAAAGAGCATTTTACCGTGTGCGTTTCTCTCAATATAATAAGCTGCCTTATCGAGCTCTTCCACTATTGCCTGTTGCTGCCCGATGCTGGTTATTTTATTAAGACGCACAGCGAAATCTTTTTCTTTTCCGGGGTACTGATCTGCCAGATGGGGTATTACCTGTATCCTTAAAGCCAGCTGCAGCAGATGATTAAAATACCGCAAAAACTGCTTTTGCCCTTCCCGGCCTAATTGCGCGATCTCATCCACCCATTTTGCCTGGGTAACCGGCCCTGTTTTCATAATACTATTCAGCCAGTCGCGCAGCAGGTGCTGCCAGTCCTCGTCGGAATGCTGCATTACCTGGAGCGCTTCCCTGTAATTTCCCTCACTGATAGCCGCCACCCTTGCTGCTGTTTGTTCGTCCGTTTTATTCCGGTTCATTAAAGCCATTTTGATCTCACTATCACCCGGTTGCGGCACTTTGATCAGCTGGCAGCGGCTTAAAATTGTTTGTAATATCTGGCTTTCGTTTTCTGCTACCAGCAGGAATACCGTTTTTTCGGGTGGTTCTTCTATCAGTTTTAATAATTTATTTCCCTCATTGCCCAGGTATTCCGGCAACCACATTAATAAAACCTTATACCCTCCTTCAAAGCTTTTTAAATTTAATTTCTTTATAATATCATTACATTCATTAGCTGTAATATTGCCCTGTTTGTTTTCTGCGCCTATAAATTGCAACCAGTCGTACACATTACCGTAGGGATAACTTTTTATAAATTCCCGCCATTCGTTAATGTAATCTGTACTTAAAGGAGGGCTGCCTGCTTTTTTTGTTACAACGGGATAACTGAAATGGATATCAGGATGTGCTAATGCTGCCGCCTTCAGGCAGGAAGCGCAGGTGCCGCAGGAGTCGGTCAGTACTTCTGTTGTCTCCTGCGGATCAGGATCACCAAACAAGGACGGGCCTGCTTCCTTTACAGGCATATTTACCTTTTCGCATAGCAGGTATTGTGCAAAAGCCATGGCCAGTGGTAAGGCACCGCTGCCCTCCTTTCCTAAAAAAAGTATAGCATGCGCCAAGCGATTTTCCTGCATCAGGTCAACAAGCTCCTCTTTTAAGATTTGCTGGCCAATTACATCTTTAAACTGCATGATTGCAAAATACGGCAATTAAAGATTACACCCATGGTTACATTTTGTAACTTTTTGTGATTATACCTTTGAAAAAAGATAAAAATATGAAAACGCTTTCCCTAAAACTTAATAATAACATCTTTGAAGAAACCGAAAAAGTTGTTTCTGAATTAAAACTTGCGTGAAATCGTTATATCAACAAGGTGCTCAACCTTTACAATCAGTTTAATAAACGGCGGGTTTTAAAAAAGAAACTTGCAATGGTACGATGCATATTCCCCGTTTTTAGCGTCCCTGTTTTTTTTCAAGATAGTCCAGCAGGTTATTCGATTCGAGAACAGGTTTATCGCTTACATCCTTGATGTACCAGTAAATCCAGGCCATCACTTTTTCTCCGTTGCTATCTATAGCCTCTGTTATTTCACGCCTGTAATAAACTTCTTCCCCGTCATCGGGATATAATCCTTCATAGTCGTCCAGCTGGGCCAGTATGTAAGAAAGTTCTTTGGGATTACGTATCTCGTACAATTCGCCTTTTATTTTCCTGCCTGTATTAATAGCAGTACCTACGGGGTAAGTACCCATATCGTAAATAGTGCCAACCACCGTTGCTTCCCCTTTTAATTTAAAATATTTTGAAATATACTCATAAGCGGGACTTTTAAAGCCGCTCAACAGGGACCCGTAAACAAACAGAAAATGACTATGGGGTTGCATAAACTTTAATTTAAAAGCTCTTGTCAATATTGATCATCCACTAAAAAAACAAATACTTCTTTAGGACCATGTACCCCCACAACCAGTGTCTTTTCAATATCAGCAGTACGGCTGGGGCCGGTTGCAAAAGTTATTAAAGAAGGCAATTGTTTACCATACTTTTCTTTTACACCCTCGAGGGCATCTTTTATATCGTAAACCAGCTGGCTGGTATAAGCAATACATATATGAACGGGGGCATATACGCTGGTGCTACGCCCGCTTTGTTCGGCAGCGCTCATTACAATGCTGCCGGTTCTTGCAACCAGGTATTCGCACCCTGTTACAGCTACGTCACAGGTTGAAAGATCTTTATAAATATTTTCCAGTTCCAGCATGCCCTGTAACCTGGTATCCATACAGTATACAGAGGTCCACCTTTGCTCCGCTATCAACGCTTTAAACTGTTGCAATAGATCTTTTTGATCGAAACAAAAAGCAAATTTTCCTTTCAGCTCAGTAAACCTCTCTGCAAATTCCACATCAATATCCTGGGAAAGCAGCACAAACACAGACGATTGCCCTTCGCTTCCGGGGAATGGAACCGGTGTTGTTTGTGTCAACGCCTCTCTTATTCGTTTGAGAATATTTCCTTTAGCTGTTTGCACTTATTTCTTCCTGGTTAGAACTTGCAGAATTAGACGTGTTGAAAGGAGGCAGGGCGCTTATATCTGCATCCCCGCTGGTAGAGGGCAATGCAATATCGGTAAGCACTTTTTTCTCTTCAAAAGGTCTTTTTCCTATCAGGCGTTCCAGGTCATCTTTAAATAATACTTCCTTCCTTAACAGTTCTTCGGCAATAATTTTCACCTGTTCTCTTTTCTCTTCTATTAAGGCCTTGGCTCTTGCATACGCTTTATCCGAAAGCTTTTTAACCTCTTCGTCTATCAGCTTACCCGTTTCTTCACTGTATGGTTTCTGAAACCCGTTTTCATTTTGAGGATCGTAGAAGGAAATATTGCCAATACGTTCATTCATGCCATAAATGCTCACCATGGCATAAGCGGTACGGGTCACCTGTTGCAGATCGCTCAGGGCGCCTGTAGATATCTTTTTGAAGAAGATTTCTTCACTGGCCCTTCCGCCCAACGTCATACACATATCATCTTCGAGCTCTTCTGTAAGTGTTAAATATTTCTCTTTGGGCAGGTACTGGGCAAAACCTAAAGCAGCCGTACCTCTTGGAACAATGGTTACTTTTAATAAAGGGTGCGCATGTTCCAGGAACCAGCCGGTAACGGCATGACCTGCTTCATGGTAGGCGATCACCCGTTTTTCGTCGGGTAAAATGATCTTATTCTTCTTCTCCAAACCTCCGATAATGCGGTCGATAGCATCATTGAAATCCTGCATGTCCACTTCTGCCTTTCCGTTCCGGGCAGCGATCAATGCCGCTTCATTACATACATTGGCAATATCAGCACCGGCAAATCCAGGGGTTTGGGCGGCCAGTTTATGAACATCCAGGTTCTGGGAAATCTTAATCTCTTTCAGATGCACTTTAAAAATAGCTTCACGACCTGCAAGATCAGGTTTATCAATAGATATCTGCCTGTCGAAACGGCCCGGGCGCAGCAGTGCCGAATCCAATACATCCGGCCTGTTGGTTGCCGCCAGCACGATAATGCCGGAGTCGGTTCCAAAACCATCCATTTCTACCAGCATTTGATTGAGGGTGCTTTCGCGCTCATCGTTGCTCATCATGGCATTTTTGCCACGCGCACGACCGATGGCATCAATTTCATCAATAAATATCACACAAGGCGCTTTTTCACGGGCCTGTTTAAACAGATCTCTCACGCGGCTGGCGCCTACGCCCACAAACATTTCCACGAAATCGGATCCGCTGAGGCTGAAAAACGGCACCTGCGCCTCCCCTGCCATTGCTTTTGCCAGCAATGTTTTACCCGTACCGGGAGGGCCCACCAGTAAAGCCCCTTTGGGAATTTTACCACCGAGGCTGGTGTATTTTTTGGGATTGCGGAGAAAGTCTACAATTTCCATCACTTCCACCTTGGCTTCATCCAGCCCGGCTACATCGGCAAATGTAATATTCACTTTCGTGCCTTTATCAAACAGGGTTGCCTTCGACTTGCCAATACTGAAAATACCTCCGGGACCTGCGCCGCCACCGCCGCCGCTGCTCATTTTGCGCATCAGTAAAATCCATACACCCAATAAAAGCACAAAAGGCAATAGGTAACCGATTACCTTCCCAACTACATCGCTGTCATTATCTACCCCGGGCTCCATGCGGACCAGCGTTGGATGCGCTTTGTAAAATTCGTCCATCTGCTTTACAAAAGTATCGCCATCAATGATCTGAAAATAGAGTTGCGGCATCTCATCGCCGGCCTTGACCAGCGATTTATCTACATTTGGATAACGGGATAACGCCTCTTTTTTAATCCAGACCCTGACAATATTTTTATTGTTAATTACACTGTATTTTTCAACATCTCCTTTTTCCACCATTGTTTTAAACTCAGCAAGACTGATCTCAGTCCGGGATCCACCTAATGGATTCAGGAACTGAAAAAACAACATGATTGCAAGGATGATAATCAAGGCCCAATAACTCCCGAACTTAGAAGATTTTTTAGGATCGCCCGGGGCTGTCGCCCTGTTATTTGTTGAAAACGGATTAGTTCTCTTTTCCTGCTTCGCCATTTTTTCTGTTTGATATATAAGGTAAAAACCTTCTGAATGTTTATTAATTAAATCAAAAAATTATTGGTGCTGCTCTACCTCCGCATCGCTCCACATTTCTTCAAGATTGTAAAACCTGCGGGTTTCGGGCTGCATTACATGTATTACTATATTAACGTAATCTATTAAAACCCATTGCATGCTTTGAAAACCTTCTTTATGAAAAACGTTCTCCAGGCAGTTTTCCTTTACTTTTTGCTCAATATTATCTGCAATCGCTTTTACCTGCGGCGGGCTGCCGGCCTCACATACAATAAAAAAATCAGATACCGCTTCGGGGATCTTTCTCAAATCCAGCGAAACTATATTTTCTCCTTTTTTTTCTAAAATGGCGGAAATAATTATTTTAAATATTTTAGACTTTTTAGTGAGCTTTACGGATGCAGCGTTCCTGCGTTTTGTTAGCGAAGCCAATGGTTCCAAATAGAAGATTTTATTTTAATGATAAGTAAGACATTTTAAATAATGTAGAAACGTTATATGGTCATTTGCCGTTTCAGGGTTTATTTTGCTCAAAAATAACGAATATTGGCACAACAACTAACAGATAATTATGCCCATTTGCCGGAAGGGCAGGCTTTTCCGCCTGTAATTGAACTTTTATCGGTAGACAGCACCAATAATTATGCCTTTAGTCTTTTAAAGCCGGAGCGCCTGACGGAGCGGCAGGGAGCCATACCGCACGGACTGGCTGTTTTTGCACATGACCAATATGCCGGTAAGGGGCAAAGAGGGAAAACCTGGCTTTCCAACAAGGGAGAAAACATTCATTTAAGCGTAATGCTTGAACCTAAAGCGCTTTCCCTTCAATTGCAGTTTCATTTGGTTGCTGTTGTGGCGCTGGCAGTCCGATCTTTTTTAGCGAATCTTTCACATAGTGATATTTTTATAAAATGGCCCAATGATATGTATTTCCAGGACAGAAAGGCAGGAGGCATTCTGATTGAGAATATCATCACCGGCAATGAGTGGAAATGGGCGGTAGCCGGGATCGGCTTAAATATTAATCAATCTCATTTTGAAGGCGCTCTTTTTAAAAAAGCGGTATCGCTTAAACAGATCACCGGGAAAGATTTTAACTGTTACGAGCTGGCAATAGCGTTGCGGGATGAAATATTAATGGCATACGAAGATCTATGCAGGACCGGCAAAGATGTTATTTCCCTGTACAATCAATTTCTTTTTAAGAAAGATGAAAAAGTACTGCTGCAAAAAGAAGGGAACATTTTTGAAGCGGTTGTAAAAGAGGTGCTGCCCAACGGACAACTGGTTGTGCAGACAGATACGGAACTGCGATTTCATTTTGGAGAAATCAGCTGGGTAATATAGATTTTTATTTTCCCAACTTTTTTAATAACAGTTCCGGTTCATTAGTTGTAATAAAATCAATACCCTGTTCCAATAAAGTGTCCATAACCTTCTCGTCGTTTACTGTCCAGGCATTGGTAGCAACACCCAGTTTTTTCGCTTGTGCCAGCCAATCCCTGTTTTTTTCAAAAACGCTAAAATGATAGTCCAGACCCAACTTATCAGCTTTTAACTGGGCAGGCGCCACATTCCCATCCAAATACTGTACGGGCATTGCAGGTTGTTTTTGCCTGATATGCCTGCAGGCCTCATAATCAAAGGAAATATAAACGATCCAGGGCGACGCATTCAATTGCTGCACCATGTGCAGCACCTTATCAGTAAGTACAATGGTGCGTTGTTTGCTGATGGTGGATTTTTTTATTTCTAATACCAGTTTGGTGTGTTTTTGCTTCAGGCCCTCCTTCAGGTAGGCTTCCAGCGTGGGGATCTTTTCCCCGTTGGCCATTGTTTTTTCAAGCAATTGGCTGTAAGTGCTGGTTTCGATATCTAACCCCATAAACTTATCGTCGTGGTTTACCACCAATACTTCATCACTGGTCAGGTGTACATCAAATTCAGATCCTCCACAACCTAATGCTATAGCAGCTTTCAGGGAGGCAATAGAATTTTCCGGCAGATTGGTATTTTTCCATGCGCCGCGATGGGCAATAACCTTATTGGCAAATGGCAGCTGTGTGGTTGTAGCTGATTTTTGAGAAGAAGAGCAGCTTAACAAAGCTGATGCAATCGCAATAAAAAATAATAAATATTTCATCCGTATATTTTTTATTTTAAAATTTGGTCGGATGCCTGCCTGTCTGCCGACAGGGAACGCCCTATATACATCCTCCCTGCTTGTAAAATTTTATATGGGCGTTTCATACAGCGAATTTATGAGATACCCGCAATACTTAAACAGAAAAAATGTTTTTTTATGATTTGATAATACCATCTATACTATTACCTAATCTTTAAGTATATATCGTCCCATAATCGTCTCATCATTTTCTGCCGCTCTCGCTTCACACTCCAATCCGCACCGGTAATAGCCTACGCGGGCTGTTTGCCATAAATAGGTAAAAATAAACCGGAGAAATCCTAACCGCCGGTATTGTTCTATATGCTTCAGCTCGTGCCTCAGCCAGCGCTTATCTGCTAAAAAAGCTTCTTTTGATGCTCCGTGCAAATGAATGCAATTGCCCATTACAATTGCTACATTATTGCTATGCAGCTTCTTTGCGGCTAACCTGGCAATAAATGAATTTTCTTTTATGCTAAAGTATTTCATTTTACACACGAGGTCTGACCGTCCCGGTCCGACCAGTTATTGCGAAGTTAGGATAGCTTGAGAATATGCAGAATGAAAAGGATACTGCAAGGTGAGTGACCCGGTAGGCTATGTTTTATGGTTGCCAATTAAAAAAAAGATTGCCCTAAGACAACCTCTTTAAATAAATTTCCTATGAATATTTATTATTGTATTGGACCATGGGCAACTTCCATAAAAATTTTTCATTCATTCTTTGTATAATTTATGAATGAAAAATTTCATGTCGGTTTAAGAAATACGTTAAGCTTCTTTTACCAGCTCAATATTTGCATATAGCTTTACATCATCGCTCACTACAATGCCCCCGGTTTCGGTAACGGCGCTCCAGGTAAGGCCAAAGTCTTTACGATTGATTTTGCCGTTCACCTCAAAGCCGGCAACAGTTTGGCCATACATATTGGGGCCTGCGCCACCATATTCAACTTTTAAAGTAACAGGAGCCGTAACACCTTTTAAAGTAAGATATCCTGTAAGTTTATAATCATCCCCATCCCTGGCAATTGAGGTAGATTCAAATGTAAGTTTTGGATATTTATCAGATTCAAAAAAATCGGCTGACTTCAGGTGTGCGTCCCTTTGTTCTGCACCGGTATCAATGCTGTCCACATCTGCACTGAAAGAAATCTTTGCATCAGAAAAATCGTCGTTATCAGCCGCTGCTGTTCCTTCAAAATTTTTAAACTTTCCGGATACGGTAGAAATTACCAGGTGCTTTACCTTAAATCCAACTTCGGAGTGTGCAGGGTCTATTTTCCAGATTGCCATAATTTTTATTTTTTAATTTCTCTTGTATATTTATCTATTATTATTTTTAGCCAAGAGCCTGCCTGTCCGGCAGGCAGGGAACCTTTGATGTCCCGAAAGCTATCGGGATCATGTCGGTTTATGCTGCAAAACTAATACTCTTTGTTACGCTGCCCATTAATATAGATTAAGTTTCCGGTAATTTTTTTAAAAGGAAATGCCAATGTTTTGTGCCAGACCGGGGGGATGCGATCTGACACAGTATATTATTCTAAAGCCTTGTTAAGAAAATGATTTAACGGCAGGAGCGCTTTAAAAGCGGATATGGTTTTACCAACCAGGAACTTTCCGGTAAGATCATCATCACTTATCGGCTGCACCCCGATAAAACTCTTAAACTTCAGGTACCCGGCAGCAGGGTTGTCGGTTTCATACCCTTTAGGTACGCGGGACAGCACAAAACCATCCTCCCGTGAAAGTCCGCCATACGTGGTTCTAAAAGCTTTTGCCGTGACTATTTTCTGAAATTCCGCAAGATTATAATCGATCTCCTGACGCACTTTAGCCAGCATATCTGCGGGTGGTTGCCACATGCCACCGCCTGTAAAACTATCTCCCGGCTCCAGGTGAAAATAATAGCCCGCCGTCATTGATTTTTTACCATCACCATTAATATAGGCTCCGAAATTTGTTTTATACGGACTTTTATCTTTTGAAAAACGAACGTCCCTGTTGATGCGGAACATACAGTCTTTGGCTTTTAAATGCACTACGGAAGGATCATTTTTTGCGAACTGCAGCATCACGGTATCAATAAAGCCCGCAAAATCATCTTTTGCCGCTTCATATCTTTTACGGTTGTTATCGAACCAGGGTTTGTTGTTATTAAGTTTAAGATCTTTTAAGAATTTAAGGGTAGACGGTTGTAACATAGCTGAATAATTTCAGGCTAATTTAAGCAGAATGTACAATACCTGTCTCTGAATTTACTATTTGCTAATTACCTGCAACCGGCTTTAATTTTTTAACGTACTGATAGGGCATATTTATCAGGGCATACTGAGAGATGCTGCCAGTAAGAGCATCAATTGCGGCATCGGGTGATATACGCAACTGCGATTTCCCCTCCATGTTGATCTCTAAATTTTGGATATGAGCATGTCCTATATCAACATTAGCGTTGACTGTGCTAACCTTATAACTATATTTACTAAGTTCTGCAACATTACTATCTGGATTATATACATCCTCATCCCTTTTGTTTTTCCCGATCTGCAATTCGGCATTATTTGACTGCTGATTTGAACGCCGTTACCATAATTAATGGAATAGAAAATATCAGCGCTATCAGTATTATCAATAATGTATTACTGGTTTTCATGAATATTGTTTTTTAAATTTCTCATATTTGGCTTTCAGGTCTTCCGGCTCTATGCCCAGCAGGTACATATTTCTAAAAAACACAGGCATTTCTTTTTCCCAAAACTCCTGCTTTCTGTATGCGGCAGCATTTTTTAACCCGTCTGAAGTTATAAAATAGCCAATACCGCGCTTATCGTAAATAACCTTCTGCTGTTTTAAAAAATCGTAAGAGCGGGCAACTGTATTAGGATTCACTTCCAGTTGTATGGCCATTTCCCGTACACTGGGTATTTTAGCATCGGGGGGCCATTCTTTTAAAAGTACTTTTTCGCACACATAATCTGCTATCTGCAAATAAATAGCCTGCGCATTATTATTGAATTGCATAAATAATTACATTCCTGTTTTTAAATAAATTACATTTCTTTTTCCTTTAGCTTGAACCAGGTTACCACCCACAGGAATGGCGCTAAAAGATAATATAAGAATACTTCGATAAAGATTTTTAAATACCCGTTTATCGCATATTGTTTATACGTGCCATTAACAACATCCTTTGAGCTAACAGTAGTAAGCTCAAAGTAATATCCCCGGGAGATCATACTTTTTGATAGTTTAGCAATAAAAAAAATGGTTAAAAGCAATACTGTAGCAATAATGATAAGAGTGGCAATAAATGAAAACCGTTTAAATGAAGCGGAGCCCAATACGAAAGCCGCCTGCACAGCAAAGAAAGCAGATAGAAAGTATGGCAAACTTGGCCCCAGGCCGTGTACTCTGTCCCAGCGAATTTTATCGTAGCCATATTGGTTTGGATACTCTGCATGGTCAATAAGCGCCTGTATATATATTTCAGCCAAGAATTTCAGCACAAAAAAGCATACCATATATGCTGCGGTAAACACAATAACATTAAAGAAAAGCGTAACCAGCATTTTTTCCAAGTGGCTGGCCGGAAAGCTAATCCAGTAAATGCCGGCATCTTTCGCATTCAGCATATTAAAGGATGTGCTTGCAAAAATGGCTCCTGTAATAAACAATCCGATAAGGCCGATGGCATATAAATTATCTTCCTGGTAATGTTTTCCGCTTGCCGCAAGCCATAAGGCTATTGTAATACTCAAAGCACCCAGCAATGCCAGCACTGACATGCTGTACATACGCCTGTTTTCTATCCATTGTTTGCTGATAAGCTGAAGTAGTCTTTTAAAGCTGAAGTTTGCAGTCATATACATAGGTTTAATGATTAGTTTCTAAAAATATTATTGATTGCTGCGCCATTGGTAACAACAGCCTTATACAGCATTTCCAGGTCTACTTTTCCTTCCCTTCCGGTGATATTTCCGGTAACAATGGCATTGCCTTTCAGCGATGCTTCTTTATATAAAACACCGTCATCATCGTTGTCGTAAGATATGCTGAAATCCAGCTTCGAGCTGATCTGATCAATATGCTGATCAAACAAAATCTGCCCTTCATCTATAATAGTGATCCTGTCAATAAGGCTTTCCAGGTCTTTTACCTGGTGGGTGCTGATGATGATACACTTGTTTTCATCTGCAGCCCCGGCAATTACCTTCCTGAACTGGCTTTTACTCATAATATCCAAACCATTTGAAGGCTCATCCATTAATAAAACGGCAGTATTACATGCCAGCGCAAAACTGATCAGTACTTTTTTCTTTTGCTCATAGCTCATTTGCTGCAGGCTGTTTTCGACCGGTATATCAAACTCTTTCAGGTAGGTATCAAACTGCGTTTTATTAAACCTGGGATAAAACGGCGCGTTACAGGCAATGAACTTTTTTATAGGCACATCGGGTAAATAAAATTCTTCAGGTACGATAAATGCCTCCCGCAGATAGGCGGGCTGCCTTTTCCCGGGTATAAAACCCAATACCTTAATGCTACCTGCCTCCGGAAAGAGGGAGCCTATAATATTTTTTAACAGTGTTGATTTGCCCGTACCATTTTTCCCCAGCAGGCCGTAAATATGGTTACCGGCAAATGACAGCGATAAGCCTTTAAACACTGCCTTTTTTTTATACGAAAAATGAAGGTTTTCAATATTAATCATATTTAGTGATTTAGTGTACTATATAAATAGTACACTACAAATATAGCATACTTCCTCAATATTCCAAATAATCTTTCTTATAGGGATTAAGTTTCATTTTTCCCGGTTAATCGATTATTTTTGTCTGCTGTGTTAACAGGATAGCCATGAATGAAGATTTTATAAAATCGCTTTTCGAAAGGAACTCGAAATGTTTTTCCGGATTTCCCGACAAGGGAGCTGTAGAAGGTTTTATTGACGAACTATATACCCTCTTATTCCTTCCCAACGACATTGATCATAAATGTGAAACCCAGCTTAGAGAGCAGTTTGCGTCTCTTAAAACCAGGTTTTCGCATTTGCTGCGCGATGTAATACAGGACGGCACACAGGCGGCTTCGGTATCCCAAACATATTTTGAAGGGCTATCCGGGATCTATGCCGCACTTCTAAAAGATGCAGACGCCCTTTTGCAATCAGACCCGGCGGCGAAATCCCTCGAAGAAGTAATGGCAGCCTATCCTGGTTTTTATGCGGTAGCAGTGCACCGCCTGGCACACAGGCTGCATCTTCTTAATGTTCCTGTGCTCCCAAGGCTTTTCAGCGAATATGCGCATGGCAAAACCGGTATCGACATTCATCCCGGCGCCGTTATTGGCGAATATTTCAGCATAGACCACGGTACAGGAGTAGTGATAGGTGAAACAACCATTATTGGCGATCATGTAAAAATATACCAGGGCGTTACGCTTGGCGCATTAAGTGTTGCAAAGGACCTTGCTACCACGAAGCGGCACCCTACTATTGAAGATAATGTTGTGATCTATTCAGGAGCCACCATACTCGGGGGAAATACGGTAATAGGCAAAGACAGCATCATTGGCGGAAATGTATGGCTCACCAATAGTGTACCGCATAATTCGGTAGTCTATCATAAAAGTGAGATTGGCGTAAAAGATCTTTTACCGCCCGATGGAAGTGTATTAAACTTTGTAATCTGATCAGCAGGTTCAGATAGAACTGTTTTTAGATTTTATTGTGCAAACCTGCTTCAGCAATCTCCTGGCATCCCTTTTTACGTGCCTGTACTGAAAAGTTTTAATAGCATTTCATTACTCAGCTATAAACTCATAAACTTTTATAAATTGAAAGCACAAAACATCCTTCAAACAATAGGCAATACACCTCATGTAAAAATTAATAAGCTCTTTGGAGATAACTATGAAGTATGGATAAAACTCGAAAAGGCGCATCCCGGTGGCAGTATTAAAGACAGGATTGCAGTAGCAATGATAGAAGATGCGGAGCAAAAAGGCCTGCTGAATAAAGATGCTGTTATTATCGAACCAACAAGCGGCAACACAGGCATCGGCCTGGCGCTGGTTGCAGCGGTAAAAGGTTATAAATTAATATTAGTAATGCCTGAGAGCATGAGCGTGGAGCGCAGAAAGCTCATGAGTGTTTACGGGGCCAACTTTGTATTAACACCCCGCGAGCGGGGCATGACCGGCGCTATTGAAAAAGCTAAAGAACTGGCCGCAACAACTCCCAACTCCTGGATGCCGCAGCAATTCAGCAATGCGGCCAATACGGAAGTGCATCGAAAAACAACAGCACAGGAAATTTTAAACGATTTTCCTGAAGGCATCGATTATCTGATTACCGGGGTAGGTACGGGCGGCCATATTACAGGCGTTGCAGAAATATTAAAAGAAAGGTTTCCCAACCTGAGGGTTTTTGCGGTTGAACCCGAATTATCACCGGTGATCAGTGGCGGGGCGCCCGGTCCGCATCCTTTACAGGGCCTGGGTGCAGGTTTTATCCCGGATATACTGAACACTACAATATTAGACGGCGCCATTACCACCGGAAAAGATGAAGCATTTGAATATACACAAAGATTAGCTAAAGAAGAAGGCATTTTTGCCGGTATTTCGACAGGTGCCGCACTGGCTGCTATTGCAAAAAAACTTCCTGAAATACCTGCGGGCGCTCGTATCCTTACTTTTAACTATGATACAGGGGAAAGGTATTTAAGTATTGAAGGACTATACTAAAAGATGACAGATGGCAGATGACAGGGGTTACTGGATACTGGATGCTGTTTACAAGTTTCAGGTTCAATAGTTCATGGTTTATAGCTGTTTCAGTCCATTTGCGATGGTCCATAGTCTATAGCCATTCTCCCCATTAACTTTTAAACCTTTCAACTTTTCTTATCGTACATCGCGCACCTAACATCGTACATTTTGCTGGTTGCTGGCGGAGAGTTATCATTGTACATTCTACATTTAATATCTTACATTACAACCGTCCTTTCACATTCAGCGCATCACGAAGGCCATTGCCCAGAAGATTAAAAGCCAAAACCAATATCATTATCGCAAAGCCCGGCGCTAAAGCAAGCATCGGGTTTTGTGTAATAATGAAGTTATAATTTTCTTTGATCATCAACCCCCAGCTCGGCATCGGCGGCTGTACGCCTACTCCCAAAAAGCTTAGCCCCGCCTCTATTACAATCGCCGAAGCAAAGTTAGCGGCGGCAATTACCAATACAGGCCCTACAATGTTTGGCCAGATATGGCGGGCAATGATCCGCATATCTTTAAATCCCAGCGCCCTGGCGGCTTCTACATATTCCAACTCACGCACCGCAAGCACCTGCCCTCTTACCAGGCGCGCCACATTTACCCACATCGTCAGCCCCACGGCAATAAACACCTGCCAAAAGCCTTTACCCAAAGCCAGTGTAATAGCAAATACTAACAGTAATGTTGGAATGCTCCATATTACATTGATGAACCACATAATGATATCGTCTGTTTTCCCACGGTAAAACCCTGCAAGAGATCCCAGTATCAATCCAATCGTTACAGAAATGAGCACAGTGATCATGCCTACGCTTAAGCTTACACGGGTACCCACTATTAAACGGCTTAAAATATCGCGCCCGTAACTATCCGTTCCCAACCAATATTTATTTGTTACAACAGGCATGTCTGCAAGAGATGTTTTTGCAAAACGCACCTGCTCGCTTACTGTCTCATCTATATACTTATCCGCAATAATACTATCGCCTGCATCTTTATATCCATTAACAGGAATATAGTTATACTCATCTGGCCGGCCGCCGAGGAGTCTTTCAAGAAAACCCGCCCTTTCCGGAACATTATCCTTTTTTACTTTTATATATTGCTTTGTAAAGCCCGGCTTTTCTCCACCGGTTTCCAGAATGATCCTGTTGGAATACGGAGATGTGTCAGCCACGATGAAATAACAAAATACAGCAACAATCACAGATATACATATTACAATCAAACCCGCCATTGCGCCTTTATTTTTTTTAAGCCTCCGCCATACAGGGTTGTTAATAATTACTGCCATTATAATGGAATACAGGTTTAACTATAAATTACTCAATTCATTTTCTATTTCCTGAATAGAAGGAAGGCTACTTCTTAAATTTTCCGGTAGCATTTCCGTGATCATGAACTCGCTTACGCCAACAGGCTTATTCAGATCGCGCAGTGCAAACTCCGCTTCAATGTTATTTTTTTCTCTGCAAAGCAGGATACCCATTGTTGCATTGTCATCATCTTGTTTTATAAATGTGTCTACGGCAGAAAGGTAGAAGTTTAGTTTACCGGCATACTCAGGAATAAATTTTGTGTTTTTTAATTCGATCACAACATAACATTTGAGCCGTGTATGATAAAATAATAAATCAAGATAATAATCATTTCCCGCAACTTCAATATGTTGTTGTTTTCCAACAAACGCAAAGCCTTTGCCCAACTCCAATAAAAACCTTGTAATATGTTCGATTAGCTGATTTTCTATGTCTTTTTCTTTAGCGCTTGATGCCAATGTCATAAAATCGAATATATAGGGATCCTTCAACGTTTGCTGCGCCAGGTCAGACTGAGGCTCCGGTAAGGTTTTAGAAAAATTAGTAATTGCATTTCCGCTTCGCTTATATACATTTGATTTTATCTGAAGCGCCAGCATATCCCTGCTCCAGTTATTATCAAGGGTTTGCTGTATATAAAAAAGGGCCTCATTCAAATCTTTTATTTTACTTACCAGAATCTTAATATGGCCCCAGGGCATTCGCACCATTAACTGTTGAATAGTTTGGATGCTTCGTAATTCGTCCCCAGGCTGAGGACTTTTTTTATTTTTGTCCCCAATGTGGGGACGACGATTAAGATAGAGATAAAATAAACGGCAATATTTCAGATTCGTAACAGAAAAACCTTCCATTTCAGGAAACGCTTCTTTCAGATCCTTTGAAACCGCTTCTAAAAACCGGCTTCCCCATTTTTGTTGCTTCTGTGAAATCATTTTGCCCAATTCCCAATAAAATTCAATCAAAGCCGTATTGACAGCAATTGCCGCTTTGATTTGAGTTGAACGGATCTTGCGCTTTAGTTCCGCCAGCCATTTTTTATATTGAGGATCTGCTATATTCATACATTATCGGAAAACATAAAGTTAAGTTACTGCCATCATTTTACCCTGCGGCCCTTCCACTCATATTTTCCAAAACTGCCCAGGAAACCAGCTGCTATCGTATAACCGATATGCAACGGCTGAAAAAAGAAAAAATATTTCATCTGTTTCTGCTGATCAAAGAACCTGCTTACGGCATATACAAAAGAGCATTCTATGGCTGTTTTTAATATCCAGAAACTAATAAGCGCATATAAATAATAGGGATCAAAAAATGATGCAACCAGCAAACCCAGGAAAGAAAAATTAAAAAGGTACACTAATAATAATACCGCAAAAATTCTTTTATCCTCGTAGCTTTTTGCCTTGCTTGCCCACCGGATGCGCTGATTGATAAAAGCCCTCCAGGTAGCGGCAGCGTTTGTGGCTACTATTGCTTTTTTTGATTTCAGGTAAGCGATCTTTTCGGGATACCGCTTCCATATCTTATGCATCAAAAGCATATCATCGCCCGAAGCAATAGTATCAATTCCCCTAAATCCGTCCACCTCGTAAAACACTTCACGCTTATATGCCAGGTTGGCCCCGTTGCACATATTATGTTTTTTATTATGCACAGATGCTGCGGTAATACCCTGAAGCGTGAGAAAATCCAATACCTGGAAGATATACAGTATTCCCCCGCTTTTTTTTGAGAACGGCGCCGGTATCAGGTTGACGGGAGCGGCGATAAATACGCATTCTTTTTCCGTAATTAATGAGGCATAGGTAAACAGCCAGTCAGGCTGTACCTCGCAATCGGCATCGGTGCACACGATCCACTCATTTTTAGCAGCGGCAATCCCCGTTTCAATCGCTTTCTTTTTATAAGAATTGATTTCGGCCTCTTTTAACTGCTGTAATTGTACTGCTTCGTATTGCTTTACTATTGCCGCTGTATCGTCAGTTGAATGATCGTCCACCACAATTACTTCAAACAGCTCTTTCGGGTAAGTTTGGGCAAGCAGGCTGTCGAGCAGTTTTTGAATATTACGCGCCTCGTTTCTTGCAGGGATAATAACCGAGAAAGTAATATTCGGGATCATGATGCTTTTAGGTTCATATTCAGGCATTATGCGCCAGTTAGTGCTATAATATTTTATTACAACAGCATAAAAAGTAAAAAGCAGCAATACCAGGATCCATACAAATACCATGTCGCAAAACTAAAGTCCGGAACGGGATTTTTATGATTTATTTGATCAATAAAAAAAATTATGTTTTTCTATTTCTGAAATCTTGCTAACTTTAATTGGTTGTCAAAACAACTATATGCCAAACAACCAATTTAAAAAAAGTGAGCTGTACAGCTTTATCACGGGTATTGCCAGCACAGCCATCGCACGACGGTTGCAGAAAAAGTTCAACAACGCGGGCCTGCCCCTGACCATTGAGCAATGGAGTGTTTTATACCACTTGTGGAAGGAGGACGGCATCAGCCAGCAGGATCTTTGCCAGGCTACTTTCAGGGATAAGCCCAGCATGACAAGATTGGTAGATAACCTGGAAAAAGCAGGGCTGGTAAAACGGGTAGCATCAAAAACCGACAGGCGAAAAAACCTGATTACGCTTACCGATAAGGCAAAGGAACTGCAGGAAACCTGTCATGCCTTTGCATCTGAAACCGTGGATGAAGCGTTGGTAGGTGTAAGCCATGCAGACATTGAGGTTTGCCGGGCTGTATTGAAACAGGTTTACGATAACCTGAAATAGCTGATCATCCACGGACTATAGACTATGAGCAATGAACAACCGGCACAGATAATAATATTATTTAACAATAAATCTTTAATATCATGAGTACCGCTGCAGCCGCCACCATAACAAAAGGAGCCGAATGGCTTATTAAAGAATCAGCACCTGCTGAAATTTTTACCAGTGAAGATTTTGGCGAAGAAGCACTGATGATACGCGACATGTGCACACAGTTCCTGGAAACAGAAATATGGCCCGCTTTAGACCGGATCGACTCCCTCGAGGAGGGCCTGATGAAATCGCTGGTACAAAAAGCCGGTGAACAGGGGCTTTTAGCAGCCGCTTTTCCTGAAGAATACGGCGGGCTGGGAAAAGATTTCATCACAGCAACCATTATAAATGAATACCTGGGCGCCGGACATTCGTTTTCCGTGGCCATAGCAGCGCATACCGGTATCGGTTCTTTACCGATCCTCTACTTTGGTACCGAAGCACAAAAACAAAAATATATTCCGAAACTGGTTACGGGAGAATGGGTCGGGGCTTATGGCTTAACGGAACCCAATGCAGGCAGCGATGCTTTAAGTTCAAAAACCACCGCGAAGCTGAGCGAAGATGGAAAGTACTATATTTTAAACGGACAGAAATGCTGGATCACTAACGGTGGTTTTGCGCAGGTTTACACCGTATTTGCAAAAATCGTTGGAGAGAACCTGCCTGACCGGCAGGCAGGATTTACCGGTTTTATTGTAGAGCGGGGAATGGAAGGTTTTACCAACGGACCGGAAGAACATAAAATGGGGATTAAAGGGTCCTCCACGGTACAACTTTATTTCCAGGATGCCAAAATACCTGCAGAAAATGTGCTGGGAGAAATTGGCAAGGGACATAAAATCGCGTTCAATATTCTGAACATTGGCAGGCTGAAATTATGCGCTGCAGCATTGGGAGGCGCAAAAAAAGCTTTTGAGACCAGTGTAGTATACGCCAAAACACGGGAGCAGTTTAAGCAACCCATTGCTAATTTTGGCGCTATTAAGCATAAAGTCGCAGAAATGGCTATCCGCATTTTTGCCGCCGAGTCTGCATTATACCGTACAGCCAGATGGATCGATGATACCGAGAAAAAATTGCTCTCAGAAGGTAAACCTTTTAACGAAGCCTTATTGGGTGCAGCCGAAGAATATGCGATCGAATGCGCCATATTAAAAGTGTATGGCAGCGAATTATTGGATTACGTTGTAGATGAAGGGGTACAGATACACGGGGGCAACGGGTTCAGCGCAGAATATAATATTTCCCGCGCCTACCGCGACAGCCGCATTAACAGGATATATGAAGGCACTAACGAGATCAACCGGTTGCTGATATTGGATATGACACTGAAACGTGCCCTGCAGGGACGCCTGAACCTGATGGGGCCGGCAACGGAAGTACAGAAAGAGCTGATGAGCATTCCCGATTTTGGAAATGACGATGATACACCCTTCGCAAGTGAGCGCAAACTGGTTGCCAGTTTTAAAAAAGCCATTTTAATGGTTGCCGGTGCTGCCGTTCAAAAACTAATGACGAAAATAGAAGCTGAGCAGGAAATATTAATGAATATTGCTGATATGGCTATTGCCCTCTTTCACGCAGAAAGTGTATTATTACGGGTGATGAAAATTACTGAACAAAGGGGCCCGCATCATGCATCCATCTATCTCGACATCCTGCATACCTATTTATATGACACAGCTGACATGATTAACAAGAGCGGTAAGGATGCAGTAAATGCATTCGCAGAAGGAGATGAACAGCGTATGATATTAATGGGACTAAAACGTTTTACAAAAGCCGAACCTTTTAATACCAAAGCAGCCCGCAGAAATATAGCCGCAGCAGTGCTGGACGCCGGCAAATTTGATTTATAGCTAAAACTGCTTTAAAGATTTGTTTTCAACAAACATATTAAAATAATAAATATTTATATATTTTATTTTAAATAAAATATTTTGTTAAAAATAATGTTACATTTACGTAAAATACATATAGCATGCTATGTATTTTACAAATACGATATAATATATTCATATATTATATTTCATTATCTAAATTGAACCATGCGTTTTTATAAACGCTATTTTTTAACATTAAACCAATGTACATGAAAGTAAAACTACTTTTTGCTACCAAAGCTTTATTGATCTCATCTGCTGTTTTTGCCCAAACCGAACCTGCCGCAGAAGAGCCCAAAGGAGAATTAACCATTAACGGGTCAGTTGATGCCTATTATCGTTACAACTTTGCCAATGTTAAATCAGCAGGCGCAACGAATAATTATACAAGCTTTACCAACTCCCAGAATTCTATTGAGCTGGGAATGGCTTCCCTGAAAGCCAGCTATACCAAAGGTAAGGCCGGTGTAGTGGTTGACCTGGGATTTGGTACCAGGGCCACAGAATTTTCTTATGCGGAAGAAGGTATTTTACAGGCTGTTAAACAAGCTTATGTAACATACAACCCTTCCGACAATGTAAAAATATCTGCCGGTAAATGGGGCACGCATTTAGGATATGAAGTACTCGATCCGCAACTCAACCGCAATTACAGCATGAGTTATATGTTCTCGTACGGACCTTTTTCACATACAGGCCTAAAAGTTGACTATACCATCGGTGACGGATTTGGTTTAATGGCCGGCGTTACCAACCCCACCGATTATTTATCATATTCCTTTGCTAAAAAGAATGTGATCGCGCAATTCAGCAAAACATCCGACAATGTAAATGTTTACTTAAACTATGTAGGTGGTAAAGACCCGTCCGATAATAATAATAACCAGATAGGTCTTACTGCAACTGGTAAAGTAAGCGATGTATTTTCCCTGGGCTACGATGGTACTGTAAAGTTCATTGACCCCAGCGAAGGCTCCTCGGGAAAATGGTGGGGCTCGGCGTTATACCTAAACCTTGACCCGTCTGAAAAATTTGGTATTACTTTGCGTGGTGAGTATTTTGATGATAAAGACAAAGGTTTTGTATTTGGTACCTTTGATGATGATCTGCATGGCACATCCATTATACAAAGCACGCTATCTTTCAATATTAAGCCGGTTAGCGGATTGAATATTATTCCTGAGTTCAGGTTAGACAGCGCCAAAGACCCGATCTTCTATAAAAACGATGGCTCTTCAACAAAAAGCACAGGAACGTTCCTGGTAGCTGCCGTATATTCTTTTTAATACTACGCTTACTGTTTATACAAGCTCCGCCATGGCGGAGCTTTTTTTAAATATCAATGGAACAGTTGATCCACTCCCCATCAAAGCTTGCATTGTATTTTTTATAGAAATCAATAGCAGGTTGGTTCCAATCGAGCACCTGCCAGCAAATACGTTTCAGGCCCTTGTCTTTTGCCTCCTTAACCAGCCGGTCGAATAAATGTTTACCAATACCCTTTCCACGCATTTTTTCGGTAACCAAAATATCTTCCAGGTACATCGCCTGTCCTTTCCAGGTAGAGAAACGAATGTAATACAAAGCAAAAGCAACAATCTCCCCTTCTCCTCCGGAGAGAGCGTTGGAGGATAAGGTTGCTACAAATCCCCACCACACAGGATTGGCACCAAAGCCGCTTTCTGTAAAATGCTCAGGGGATACCGTTACTTCCCGCGGTGCTTTTTCATAGTCTGCCAGTTCCTGCACCAGTTCTAAAATCCGGGGGCAATCTGCCGCTGCAGCCCTTCGTATAGTAATCAATACGCCCATTCAACAAGTGTTGCGCCCCAGGTAAATCCTCCGCCAAAAGCCGCCAGCACTAATTTATCACCTTTTTTTAACTGATTTTCCCATTCCCACAAACAAAGCGGGATAGTAGCGGCCGTAGTATTACCGTACCGCTGAATATTGACCATTACTTTTTCTTTAGGCAACCCTATGCGGTTAGCTGTTGCATCTATAATCCGGAGGTTTGCCTGGTGGGGTACCAGCCATGCGATATCATCGCCGGTAAGTTTATTTTTTTCCAGCAGTTCAGCGCTCACATCGGCCATTCCTTTTACCGCAAATTTGAATACGGTTTGTCCTTCCTGGTAGGCATAGTGCTCGCGGCGGGCTACCGTTTCTGCACTGGCCGGGTAGGCGCTGCCGCCCGCTTTCATACGTAAATATTTAGCACCGCTGCCATCACTTTTCAGGATGCTGTCCTTCACGCCCAGGCCTTCTTCGTTTGGCTCTAACAATACGGCCCCGGCGCCATCCCCAAAAATAATACAGGTGGCTCTGTCGGTATAATCAACAATAGCGCTCATTTTATCGGCTCCCACAACAATCACTTTTTTATAACGGCCACTTTCAACAAAAGCAGTACCCTGCGTAAGCGCATATAAAAAGCCTGAGCAGGCGGCAGAAACATCAAAACCAAAAGCATTTACAGCGCCTACTTTATCGGCCACAATATTTGCTGTTGCAGGAAAGATCATATCGGGGGTTACCGTAGCCACAATAATACAGTCAATTTCTGCAGCGCTGATGCCACGCTTTTGAAGCAGTTGTTTTACTGCAGGTACGATCATTTCGCTGATACCCTTCCCTTCTCCCTTTAATATTCTTCTTTCTTCAATGCCGGTTCGGGTCCGGATCCACTCATCGTTGGTATCTACTATTTTCTCTAAATCAAAATTGGTAAGCCTGTCTTCAGGAACATAGCCGCTAACCGCTGTAATTGCCGCTGTAATTATATTCGCCATTGCTTCTTAAAAGATTTTCCGAAGGACCTCTCCGGGGATGCCAAAGGTAGTGGAATTTTAAATGCTGAATTTTCAATTTTCAATTTTACATTCGTAAAATATGATCAACTATTTAAAAGGCACATTCGTCAGTATCACTCCTTCATCTGTAATTATAGATGTGCAGGGAATGGGATACGAAGTGAACATCAGCCTGAACACTTATTCGCAAATTCAGCACCTTGAAAAAGGATTGCTGCATACGCATTTGCTGATAAAAGAAGACGCCCATTTGCTATATGGATTTGCAGATACGGGGGAAAAAGAAATTTTTTTATTGCTGCTCAGCGTTTCAGGTATCGGCGCAAATACCGCCCGGCTGATCCTTTCTTATATGAGACCCGAAGAAGTTGCCTCGGCCATTGCACGTGGCGACAGCAAGGCTTTGGAACGCATTAAAGGCATTGGCAAAAAAACTGCTGAAAGAGCCATTTTGGAACTGAAGGATAAAATAGGCAAACAACCTGCCGATGCTCATGCCATTGCCACTGAAAAAGATACAACCGGCAATATCCGGCAGGACGCCCTGGAAGCACTGATGGCCCTGGGTATTAACAGGCAGCTGGCAGAGCAAAATATTGCTAAAATACTACAGGCAGCACCAGACCTGCCGCTGGAGGAGCTGATAAAAAACGTGCTGAAAGGTTTATAAAACTAATTATTTTTAAAATCGCCCCGTTTCCAGGCATTGATAAATTCGGCCCAGGCAGCAGGATTAAATATATTCATAGGGGGCACCTGGCCCTGGTACCTGGCCCGCTGAAAAGCGCTGCTGGCCTGCCTGGCAGCCATCTCCCGGCCATCATAAGCCAGCCTGGCCAGGTAAGCCTTCTGCGCCTCCCGGGTATTGCTTTTGCGTAAAATCTCCAGCTCATCGTCTGCCATTTTTACGTTCACAAAGTCCCTCGCAAACTGTTCGGGAGACGGGCGGGGCCGTATAATGGCAACAGGCAAATAAGCGGTATCCCTTACCATTGTTTTCACAATATTGTATTGTGTTCCTTTTAAGGTATCCGGTACCTGAACACTATTGGGCAAAAAACTGATATGAGAGAACTCGATCACATCTCCTTTTAAAACGGCAATGGAAAACACACCCGCATCATTGGTAATGGTTCCCCTCGTTGTTCCTTTTACAGTAACGCTTACTGAAGGAATAGCTTCCAGGCTGTCAGCCGTCATTACAATACCAAACAACTGAACTACAGAGTCCCTGGCTTTTTCAAATTGTGCATTTGCTGCAATGCCGCAAAACAATAAAACAGGTATAATCGGTAAAATTTTCTTCACTGCGCCAAAATTAAGTACATGAATCTTAATAAAAACAACAATTTGGCGTTACAGGTGTTTAACTTTGCAATTTGTTTTTTAATTTAACATAAGCTTTAATAATGACGAAGGAAAATGTATTGGAAGTCTTAAAAAAGATACACTATAAGGAAGATGAAAAAGATATTGTAACAGCCGGCATCGTTCAGGACCTGAATATTGAAAAATATTATATCTCTTTTAATCTGATCTTGAATACTGCTGATGCAGATGCAAGATTAAAAGTAAAAAGTGAGGCGATCAAAGCTATAAAAGATCATGTAAATAAGGCTGCGGTGATCAAAATAGGTTTTGATCACAGGCATGCCGCTGAAACCACTTATGAAAACGATCCTTCAAAACCGCTTTCAGGAGTTAAAAATATTATTGCCGTGATCAGTGGCAAAGGAGGTGTTGGTAAAAGTACGGTAGCGGCTAACCTGGCGTTGGCGCTGGCAGCGGACGGCTCTAAGGTGGGTCTTATGGATGCCGATATATATGGGCCCAGTGTTCCTATTATGTTTGGCGTGCGGGGGGAAAGACCCCTGATGAAAGAGGTGAACGGGAAAGGCATGATTGTGCCGTTGCAGCGGTTTGGTATTGAGCTATTGAGTATCGGGCTGCTGGTGGATGAAAGTAAAGCCGTTGTATGGCGGGGACCTATGGCCAGCAGCGCTATCCGGCAGTTTATTACTGATGTGGATTGGGGTAACCTCGATTACCTGGTGGTAGATATGCCGCCCGGCACCGGCGATATTCACCTTACCTTAATGCAGACCATAAAGGTAACCGGCGTGGTAATTGTGACCACCCCGCAGGATGTGGCGCTTGCCGATGCCAAAAAAGGTATTGCCATGTTCGGCCAGGCGCAATTAAACGCAAGGATATTGGGACTGGTTGAAAACATGAGTTACTTTACACCGATGGAATTGCCCGATCATAAATACTATATTTTTGGTAAACAGGGCGGCAGAAAACTTGCCGAACAATACGAACTTCCTTTCCTCGGGGAAATTCCGCTGGTACAAAGCATCCGCGAAGGCGGCGATATTGGGGTGCCTGTAATGCTGAGCGATGATGAGGTAAGTAAGCAGGCTTTTGCAAAGCTGGCTCACGCTGTAAAAGAACATGTTTTTATAAACAAATAATTTTTGCCCCGGCTGTGTCTTCTGCCAACTGTATATATTTCAATCAGGCCTGGAGGATGATCATGCCAGCCAGGGCGTAACGAGTTAGCTAATAAAATTGCCGCAGGTACCAGCCTCAATAAAAAGGCTTAAATTTACAGGTAAAATAAAAATAACATGTACACAACATATCATTTAGATTCAGCGCAGGATATTACTATCGATATTATTGATTCCATTAAAGCTGCATTTCAATCAAAGCCTATTAAAATAATTATTACAGAAGACAGCCTTGATGATTTGGATGAAAACCTGGCTTCCATTCTGGAAGAGCGTTTAAACATGGCCGACAGTGAATATATTACGGCAGAGGCATCCATTACCGCTCTCAATAAAAAATATGGCATATAGCATTTTTATTTCAAAAAGGGCATTAAAAGAGATTGAAGATGCTATAGATTACTATTTTCAGTATAGCGCCAAAGCACCATTAGATTTTACAGGAGAATTACAAACTGCTTACAGGATTTTGGCTACCCAACCACCAACAAGGTTTTTTTATAAAAAAGTAAGAGGATTAAAACTAAAAAGATTTCCGTATTTATTATACTTTACCGTAAATGAAGATGCTAAAATAATCAATATTTTAGCGTGCTTTCATAATAAAAGAGACCCCAACCTGAGACCGTAAATACATTTTGCCCCGGTTGTGTATTCTGCCAACTGTATATATTTCAATCAGGCCTGGAGGATGATCGTGCCAGCCAGGGCGTAAAGAAATGCATGCTTTAAGCCTTCAGCCAGCATCCTGAATCCTGTATCCAGCGTCCGCTCCTTCGTTGAGTGTGCAGCTTGCAATCGGCAACCTGTGTTCAAAGCCGTCTGTTAAAGCCCCAGCACTTCTTTCATGGTAAAAATACCTTTTCTACCTTTGAGGAACTCGGCTGCTACCACTGCTCCCAGTGCAAATCCTTTCCGGTTATGGGCCGTATGGGTAATGGTTATATCATCAATATCAGAGGTGTAATGTATGGAATGGGTGCCGGGTGCCGGGTCAACTCTTTTACTCACGATTAAAAGCTCATCGTTTTCCGGGGTCACATCGTTTACCCATTTATGCATCTCGGTATAAGTATCCAATACGCCTTCTGCAAGCGTAATGGCGGTGCCACTGGGTGCGTCTCTTTTCTGGGTATGATGGATCTCTTCCAGGGTTACGCGGTATTCCTTATGAGGGTGCATAAGCTCCGCCAGTTTTTTATTCAATTCAAAAAAAAGATTAACGCCTACGCTGAAATTGCTTGCGTATATAAAAGAACCATTTTTGTCGTTGCAGCGTTGCTTCACTTCATCCAGTTTAGCTAACCAGCCCGTTGAGCCGCTTACTACGGGTACCCCCGATTCAAGTAATTTTACCACATTCTCAAAAGCGGTATGCGGGCCTGTAAATTCGATGGCCACATCTGCCTTATCAATATTTTCTTTATTGAAATCTGAAAGATTGGTTTCATCTATTTTCAACACAATGTTATGGCCTCTTTCCAAAGCTATTTCTTCTATGGCCTTTCCCATTTTTCCATAGCCGATCAATGCTATATTCATTTTACAAAATTAGTTGGATTATTTAAACTGCAGCACAAAACTGATCCCGCTCGTTCGGGCCATTTCGCTGTAACCGGGCTGTATCTTAAATGCCAGGTCGGGAGAAATATCAAAACCGCTCAGGTGCGCGTCCACTGTGGCGTCTACTACATTTAAAGCCCAGGCAAGAACAAAATATACGGCGGAATAATCAACATACCGCCGGTAATAATCCCGCGCTTCTTTTAAACCCGAAGGAGAAAAATTATTAATAAAAAAAACGCGCTGAAGATAAGAATTTACAGAAGTATAACCGGTACTATCGCCACTCGACTGTATATTATAAGCAACTTTATAAGCAAACCGGGTACGCTTGTACCATACCAGGTTGTTTACAAAATAAGTACCGGTAGTGCCCAAGGCAGCCCACACAATAGGCGCTTTCCAGGCTTTTTTATTATATATCTGCCCCCATCCCGGCAGGATGGCAGACCTGATAGCGGCTACGCGGGGTATTCTTACGTTCGGATCCTTTGGCACGGTGCTATCCGTTTCTTTAAATACAGGAAAATCTTCGGCAAGCTTTACAACAGTATCTTTTGCCGCCGGTACCTGGCGGGCAATGGCAGTATCAACAGTTTGCGCGTGGGCTACACCCATGCTGCCGGTTATCAGCAGCAGCAAAAACATAAAAAATTTTGACACCCGATACATATTGCAAATAAAGCACAGATTAATCTATCGACACGTTAAAGTTATTCAACAGTTTATTTAACTCTTCTACTGAGTAATAATCGAATGTTATCTGGCCATGTCCTTTCGTATTATGTTTTAGTTTAACACGCGTATCAAATTGCGAGGCAAGCTTGTCTTCAATACGCTGAAAAGGTGAAGACAAACCACCTGTTTTAGCCGGTTTCTTACCGCCATTTTCTTTATACAAATTACGTACAAACGCCTCGGTTTGTCTTACAGACAAACCCTTTTCTTTTATTTCTTTAAAAATAAATAATTGCCGGTCTACCGTGTCTACATTGATCAATGCCCTTGCATGGCCCATACTGATGGTGTTATTTCTTACCGCCATCTGGATATCGGGGGGCAGTTTCAAAAGCCTGATCAAGTTAGCGACAGTACTGCGGTCTTTGCCCATCCGCTCTGCTACCTGGTCCTGTGTATAGTCCAGTTCGTCCATCATACGTTTATAGCTAAGCGCTACTTCCATTGCATTCAAATCTTCGCGCTGAAGATTTTCAAGCAAAGCCAACTCGAGCAGCTCTGCATCATTGGCCTGGCGTATATAAGCGGGAACATCTTTAAGGCCGGCGATCTTTGAAGCACGCAAACGGCGCTCTCCGGCAATCAACCGGTATTTCCCATTCGCCAGCCTCGAAACCGTAAGCGGCTGAATGATGTCGTGGGTTTTAACAGATTGCGCCAGCTCCTGCAAAGCCTGTTCTTCAAAATCGGTACGGGGCTGTTTGGGGTTGGTTTCTATATCGGCAACCGGGATCCTCGAGATATTGGTAGCTGCTTCCACTACTGTTTTTTTCAGTTCGCCCGCACCGCTTTTCAGCTCCGCATCAATACTTCCCAGCAGGGACCTGATCCCTTTTCCCAGCGCATCTTTATTTGATTTTTGTGTAGCCATTTTTTTTGTTGATATGTTACTCAAGAATCTTCTCCTCGTTTGAAATTTTAGTCATATTATTTTTTTGCAGGATTTCCTTGGCAAGATTCAGATAATTCACGGCACCCTTGCTTGTGCCGTCATACAAAACAACCGGTTTGCCAAAACTGGGCGCTTCGCTTAATTTGGAATTACGATGAATAATGGTATTAAACACCAATTCATCAAAATGCCGGCGCACCTCGTTTACAACCTGGTTACATAACCTCAGGCGTGCATCATACATCGTCATCAAAATACCCTCGATCTGTAAACCGGTATTTAACCGGCTTTGCACAATTTTAATAGTATTCAGCAGTTTTCCTAATCCTTCCAATGCAAAAAATTCGCATTGAACGGGTACGGCTACCGAATGTGCGGCAGTTAGCGCATTAACAGTTATAAGGCCCAGGGACGGCGAACAATCTATTACGATAAAATCATACCGGTCCTCAACAGCGCTTAAAATATCTTTTAATACATTTTCCCGGTTTGGATAATTGATCATTTCAATTTCGGCGCCCACCAGGTCAATATGAGAGGGTATCAGGTCCAGGTTGGGTATCTCACTTTTCAATATTACATTTTCTGCCGGTGTCTGGTTGGCCATGCAATCATACAAACTCTGGATAATATTCTGCAGGTCAAAACCAACGCCGGTAGTGCTGTTTGCCTGGGGATCTGCATCCACCAGCAACGTTTTATACTCCAGCACGGCAAAACTGGCAGCAAGATTAATTGCCGTAGTTGTTTTACCCACGCCACCTTTTTGGTTGGCTACTCCGATTATTTTTGCCATAATATAATGAACCGCGATCTTAGGATTTCCGGAAATTAATAATAAAAACCGCAGTGAAACGCAAATGTAAAGTTTTTGAACCATGAACCGCTATAAGCATATAGCCCGCTAAACATAATTTTTTACTTTTCATTGCCTATTTACGCTTAGTTTTGGTAACCTAACATTTTAAAATACTATGCGTAATAGTCCGGTATGGTGGCTCATCATCGCCATCATGATATTGATCGATATTTATGTTTTTTTTGCTGCACGATCGCTGATCAATATCAGCTCCACTAAAAGCAGAACTCTTTTTACAATTATTTACTGGTCGTTGTCGGTAATTGCATTGATCATTTTATTGTTATTACCTTATTTTCATTTCAGCGGACAAAACAAGCTGATGCGCAGTACCATTTTTGCGCTTGTCTTTGCACTGTTTTTCGCAAAGATCATTGCCGCGCTTTTTTTCCTGATAGACGACATCAGGCGCGGTGTACAGTGGATTTCAGGTAAATTATTTTCGGAACAGAACGAGATCAGCGAAGTAGCCGGGGCCAGCGGGGAGCATATTTCCCGTTCCTCATTTCTTACCTGGCTGGGCGTTATGGCCGGCGGCGGCATTTTCTCAACGTTTGTTTATGGGCTGAGCAATAAATACAATTATCACCTGATAAGGGTAAAAATGGCGTTTGATAATCTGCCCGCTGATTTTAAAGGTCTTAAGATCATTCATATTTCTGATATCCACAGTGGCAGTTTTACCAATTTTAATGCCGTTGCCAAAGGAGTGGATATGATTTTAAATGAAAAACCGGATATTATTCTTTTTACCGGCGACCTGGTAAATAATAAAAGCGACGAGGTGGGCGCATACCAGAAAATATTCAGCAGGCTGCAGGCGCCTATGGGCGTTTACTCCACACTGGGAAACCATGATTATGGTGATTATGCTGAATGGACAAGCTTAACCGCTAAAGCCGAAAACCTGGAAAAGCTGAAACAGGTTCATGCCGCTATGGGCTGGCGCCTTTTATTAGATGAGCATTTACCATTAAAGAAGGGAAATGCTGAGATCGGATTGATCGGTGTGCAAAATATTAGCGGCAAGGCTCGCTTTCATACTTACGGAAATTTAGCTAAGGCCATGCAAGGCGCTGAAAATTATCCTTTTAAAATATTAATGAGCCACGATCCCTCCCACTGGGATAAAGAAGTGAACACAAAATACACGGATATAGACCTGACGCTGAGCGGCCATACTCATGGCATGCAATTTGGGGTGGAGATCCCCGGATTCAGATGGAGCCCTGTTCAGTATGTTTATAAACAATGGGCCGGCTTGTATGAACAGGGGAAACAAAAATTATATGTGAACAGGGGATATGGATTTATAGGTTACCCTGGCCGTGTAGGTATCCTGCCCGAAATAACAGTAATTGAACTCACTTAGAAAATATGATTTATTTTTACAAAGTCTTTTTATTAGTCAACTTTTAAACCACTGATAATATGTTTTTCCGTAAACTTTTTTTTGCTTTTGCTTTCTTAATGCTCATTCATTCAGTAAATGCCCAGTTTCACATAGGCGTGAAAGCAGGGGTGAACGCCGGTAAAATAAAAGGAAAAAGTTTTAAAGAAGAATTCAATTACAGCTACCTGGCCGGCGCATTTGCCGAAATAGGTCTTGGTGATAAATGGAGCATTAACCCCGAAATTTTATTTTCACAAACTACTGCCACCACAGATACTTCTTTTACAAATACGGTCTCCCAATTTTTTGAGAACGAGCAACGAAAGGCAAAGCTCAGTTATCTGTCCATTCCCATTCTTATTAATATGCGGCTTATCGGGCCGCTGCATTTGGAAGCAGGTCCGCAATTTGGAATTCTTATGAATGAAGACAAGAAGTTGCTTCAGAATGGCGAAGACGCTTTTAACCACGGCGACTTTTCCCTGGTAGGCGGCGCCTCGCTCCAGTTCAATTTTCTCAGGATTTCGGCAAGATATGTGGCAGGACTAAGCAACGTTAACAGCACCGATATAGATGAGGATAAGAACTGGAAAAACCAGGCCCTCCAACTCAGCGTGGGAGTTGCCTTTTAGCGGGCCTTTGAAAGACCTGAGACGGCATAAACATTTGTCATAACTTTATTTCCTTTTACGACAAGTTTGCAAAATGGAGCAGATGGCATTAATATTGTCAAATAATATCCCGTTTTATTATTAAGCGCTTAAGCTTAACAGTATTAAAGGATAATGACAGATTGTCTCAAAAAATAAAGTTATGAATTTTAATAAAGTGTTTTTGAAACCTGAGGATGACATGGATTTTATGCCAATACTCCCGTTGAATGAAAATGATACAGACGACAGCGAGGATATTTTACCTGAAGAAATAGCGCTGCTTCCGTTAAGGAATACTGTTTTATTTCCGGGAGTGGTTTTACCCATTACCGTGGGCAGGGATAAAAGCATACAGGCAGTAAACGATGCCTATAAAGGCAACAAACTGATCGGCGTAGTGGCACAGAAGGATAGTGCAGTGGAAGAACCTTCGGTTAACGATCTTGAGCGTATTGGCAGCGTTGCCAAAATCATCAAGCTCATTAAAATGCCTGATGGCGGTACTACAGTAATTATACAGGGGCGCAGCAAGTTCACGATTGATGCGATCACTGTGGATGAGCCCTATTTTAAAGCGCGCATTACGAAAATTACCGAAAACGATACACCAAAGGACAGCGACTTTGAAGCATACATATCCAATATTAAAGATATTGCCGGCAACATTATCCTGCAATCACCTAATATACCCTCAGAGGCTACCCTGATATTGAAAAACATAGAAAACCCTGTTTTCCTGATCCATTTTGTAAGCAGCAACCTTAATACATCCATACAGGAAAAACAAAAGTTATTAGAGGTAGAAGATATTAAACAGCGGGCTGTAAACCTGATGCAGTTGTTGCAAAAGGAATTACAGTTTGTTGAATTAAAGAACAAAGTTACTAATAAAACCCGCACCGAACTGGATAAACAGCAGCGGGAGTACTTTCTGCAACAGCAACTGAAAAGTATTAAGGAAGAGCTGGGAGGCGATACCAATTCACAGGAAATAAAAGAAATGCAAAAAAAGGCCGAAGCCAAAAAATGGCCTGTAAGCGCTAAGGAAGCCTTTCAAAAAGGAATTGAAAAGCTGGAACGTATGCATCCCAGCACTCCGGACTATTCTGTTGTATATAACCACGTGGACCTGATGCTGGATCTTCCATGGAATGAATATACCATTGACCATTATGATTTAGTAAATGCCCAAAAGACACTGGATCGTGATCATTATGGAATGGCGAAGATCAAAGAACGCATTTTAGAATACCTTGCTGTTTTAAAATTAAAGGGTGATATGAAAAGCCCGATCCTCTGCTTTCTGGGGCCTCCCGGTATTGGCAAAACATCGCTGGGCAAAAGCATTGCCAGCGCCCTGGGCCGCAAATATATCCGCTTAAGCCTGGGCGGTTTGCATGACGAAAGTGAAATCCGCGGGCATCGTAAAACGTATATAGGCGCTATGCCCGGGCGTATCCTTCAATCGCTGAGAAAAGCAAAGAGCAGCAATCCTGTAATTGTACTGGATGAAATAGATAAAGTGGGAAATGACTTTCGCGGCGATCCCAGCAGCGCTTTGCTGGAGGTGCTGGACCCGGAGCAAAACAGTGCTTTTTACGATAATTATCTTGAGCTGGAATATGACTTAAGCAAAGTGCTTTTTATTGCTACAGCTAACAGCCTGCAAAATATTCAGCCGGCGTTGAGAGACCGGTTAGAAATTATCGATTTAAGCGGCTATGCAGTTGAGGAGAAAATTGAAATTGCCAAACGCCACCTGGTACCCAAGCAAAAGGAATTGCATGGTATTGCTAAAAGCAGCTTTAAAATCAGCGATAAGGTACTTGAGCGCTTAATTGCCCACTATACACGCGAAAGCGGTGTGCGGGAGCTGGACAGGCTATTAGCCAGTATTATGCGCAACAGGGCCAAAAAAATTGCCATGAACGAGCCGCTGAGCCCTTCGCTAAGTATTGAAGAGCTGCAACAGGTATTAGGCAAGCCCAGGTTTAATAACGATATTTACAAAACAGTTAATATGCCCGGTGTGGCCGTTGGACTTGCATGGACCTATGTTGGCGGGGATATATTGTTTATTGAATCCAGCCTGAGCGATGGCAAAGGAGATCTGAACCTTACAGGCAATCTGGGTAATGTAATGAAAGAGAGCGCCACTACTGCATTGACTTACTTAAAATCCAATGCAGCAAAATACAATATTGACTCCACACTGTTCCAGAAAAAGAACATACACATACACGTACCGGAAGGAGCAACACCCAAAGACGGGCCCAGCGCCGGTATTACCATGATGACCTCTATTTCCTCGGCACTCACCGGCAAAAGGGTAAAGCCTTACCTGGCAATGACAGGCGAAATTACTTTACGTGGTCAGGTGCTTCCTGTTGGAGGCATTAAAGAAAAGATCCTGGCAGCCCGGCGTGCAGGCCTGAAAGAAATTATTCTTTGCTCACAAAATGAAAAAGATGTTACTGAAGTAGAGCCCGGTTTTATTAAAGGACTTAAATTTCATTATGTTGATAAAATGGAAGATGTGCTAAAAATCGCATTGGTATAGTAGAATATATTACAAAAGTAGTGTTATGTTAATGAAGAATTATCACATTTAAAGTGAGTAGTGAATGGTCAGTTGTGAGTATGTATCCGCAAATACTCACTATTGACCACTGACAACTCACACTTAATTTAACAGTAGTTGTCAAAATAGCCGGACGTTCAGTTGCGGCTATTTGTATTTAAAAAAACTAATAAATTAAAAAAGTAAATTATCCGTAAGAAAAAGACTATGCCGGTACGATTCTTATAAAGACCTGATTGTTTATTAGATTTGTCGTTTCAGAAACTGCGGTAATACTCAATCCAATGTCGCAAAAACAAAAAGTACTGATCATCGAAAACTCGCAATATATAACCGGCGGGTTTAAAGCTATTTTTTCACTTACAGAGGCATTGAAAGATAAAATTGAATTTTATTATGTTATTCCCAAAGGCAGTAAAGTAAAAACGGTATTGCAATCTTCACAATATCCTGTTGAGGAACTGCGCATGCTCGAAATCTCCAAACAGTTAAAAACTTTTTTTTACCTGCCCGTTCTTTTTAAAAATGCCCGTTATATTATAAAATTTATGAAAGAGCATGCTGTCAACATATTGCATGTAAATGATATTTATAATCAATTAGGCTGTGCCGTAAAATTTAAGCAGCCCGCAATCAAAGTTATTTATCATGTAAGGCTTTTAAAAAACTCCTATATTTCCACTTTCTACTCTTTATTTTCAAAAATGATCAATACCTACGCTGATAAAATTATTTGCGTATCACAAGCAGTTTATAAAGATATCGGGAGCGGGAAAAAAGCTGTCGTGTTGTACGACCGCCCTGCTATTACGCATAAGTACGCTTCGTGGGATGGTTTACATAACCCGCAAAAAGCAAAAATACTGTACTTAGGCAATTATATTCCCGGCAAAGGACAACAGCTGGCCCTGCAGGTAATAAAAAATCTTATTAGCCGGTATCCTGCCATCAGCTTACATTTTTATGGGGATACCCAAGGACAGTTATCTGTAGATTATATAAAAGCACTAAAAGCTTATACCAACACACATCACCTTTCGGCACATGTTGTTTTTAATCATAAAACCAATGACGTTGAGCATACCATGAAGGAACATGATCTTATTTTAAACATGTCTTCATCAGAGTCATTCAGCTTTGTTTGCCTTGAAGCCTTGCTTTACGGCATACCATTGGTTGCAACAAACAGCGGCGGACCTGCAGAAATAACGGATTACGGGAAAATGGCGCAGTTAGTTCCCAATAATGATATTACGGCTACAGAAAATGCGATCAAAAAGATCTTAGATAAGCCGGATGAGTATATTTTGCTTAGCAGATCGGCAAAAGTATGGGCTGCAGAATACTTTAACTTTAACACAACCGTCGGCTGCCTGTACAAAATGTATACAGAGCAGTAGCAAAAAATAAACAAATGGCTCCCAGGGAATTTATATTCTTTACTCTAAATAATTTCAGAAAAGATGCTGGAGAGAGTGTGCGTATATATGGCCTTGCAAACAGCCTGGCGGAAGCAGGCGAAAAGGTCATTCTTATTTCGAATGCAACGGACTATACAATGTTCCGGGAGGGCATTAAACATTTTAACCTGAATCACTCTTTCAAACATAAAAAAAGTTTCCAGGGACTGCTCGCATTGCTGCCGGCAACTGTAGTTTATAAGATCTATAGGCTGTTGTTCGGCAAGATCCACGCTATCTTAAAAGCTGCGGGCGCTTTACACAAAGAGACCTTTTTTTTTGATTATCTCGATAATTCCATTGGGTATGTTTTAAAAAAGAAAGGATTTATTGCAGGGTACATCAATGATATACATGGTATTGCCAACCTGGAATTTGAAGCTAACATCAAAACTGCCGGCAACATAAAAGACCGGGCTATTAATAAAACGAAACTTTTCCTTGCGAAAAAGCTTGATAAGAAAGTGTTTAGTAATGCCGCAGGATTTATCTTTAGCAGCAATACCATGTACAAATACTTTTCGGGTCTTTATCCCATAGCCGCTGCCAAAAGCTATATTATTCCAAATGTAATTGATAGTTATGCAGCGGAACGGGCAGTAAATGATTCGTTAAAAAATCTCCTGGAAAAACAATTTAATATAAGCCCGGACGATTTTGTGATACTTTTCACAGGCACTTATAAAAATACATCGGGAGTGGACAGGCTTATAACTGTGTTTGACAGGCTTTGCAATACTTACGCTCACCTGAAATTAATCTTAGTAGGTGATGGTCCCGTAAGAGCCAGGTGCGATGCGCTGATCCAATCTCTGAAATGGAAAGAAAAAATTTATACTGTCAGGCGGATAGCCTACAGGAATATAGCAACCTATCAAAGTCTGGCCCATTTAATTGTATGTCCTGATGAGCAAAATGGTTTTTCAGAAATGATTGTGCATTTAAAATATTTCGACGCTTTATTATCCGGCAAAATTGTATTGAACGGGTCTTTCAGCAGTGTGATGGAGTTAAATGATCAAGACAGGCTGTCCCTGTCCTTCACTCCTTCCTCAACTCAATCATTATATGAAAAAATAGAAGCAGTTATCCGCAATTATGATTTTTATAAGGATAAATACGCACATACCCGGGCCTATGCCCTTGCCAATCTTACTTACCAAAGCTATATCGGCCCGTTAATATTGTCTTCAGACCGGGCTTAAGTTATTGTGCAGGTTATACTTACAAAGCAAGGCGGGAAACATCGATAATCTTTTAAAATCTGCTAAATTTGCAAAAATTTCATATAACATATTATAATTAATTATGGCAGATATTTTTGAAAGGTTACTGAAAAATTATGGCCCCATTGGCCAGCACAGAGAAAGAGCACATGGATATTTTGCATTTCCGAAACTGGAAGGCGAAATTGGCAGCAGGATGAAATTTCGCGGCAAGGAAATGATTGTATGGAGCCTTAATAATTATCTTGGCCTGGCCAACCATCCGGAAGTAAGAAAAGCAGACGCTGACGGTGCAAAAGAATTTGGTCTTGCGCTGCCAATGGGCGCACGCATGATGAGTGGCAATAGTAACTACCATGAGCAGCTGGAAGCCGAACTGGCCACATTTGTTAGTAAAGAGGATGCCATACTGGTAAATTTTGGATACCAGGGCATGGCCAGCCTTATTGATGTATTATGCAGCCGTCATGATATTATCGTATACGATGCAGAAAGCCACGCCTGTATCATTGATGGCTTACGCATGCATGCCGGTCACAGATATGTGTTTAAACATAATGATATTGAAGACCTGGAAAAACAATTGCAAAGAGCTACTTCTTTAATTGAAAGGCAGAACGCAGGCGGCATCCTCGTTATTACCGAAGGCGTATTTGGCATGGCCGGAGACCAGGGCCGGTTAAAAGAAATTGCGGATCTGAAAAGCAGGTACGACTTCAGGTTGCTGGTAGATGATGCCCATGGTTTTGGAACATTGGGAAAAACAGGCGCCGGTGCCGGTGAAGAGCAGGGGGTACAGGATCAGATTGATCTTTACTTTTCGACCTTTGCAAAATCTATGGCATCCATTGGAGCATTTATTGCAGGCGACAGAAAGATCATTGATTATATACGTTACAATATCCGCAGCCAGATTTTTGCCAAAAGCCTGCCCATGCCTTTGGTAATTGGCAACCTCAAAAGACTGCAGTTATTAAAAAGCCAGCCACAGCTAAAAGAAAAGCTTTGGGAAAATGCCCTCAAGCTGCAAAACGGGCTTAAAGAACGTGGGTTTGATATTGGCAAAACAGATTCGGTGGTCACCCCGGTATATATGAAAGGCGGTGTGGAAGAGGCAACTGCAATGGTTATGGATATCCGTGAAAACTATCGTATATTTTGCTCCATCGTAGTGTACCCGGTTATTCCAAAAGGGCATATTATTTACCGGCTTATTCCCACAGCAGCCCATACAGATGAAGATATACAGGCAACGCTGGATGCATTTTCAGCAACAAAAGCAAAGCTCGATTCAGGCGCTTATAAGGTTGAGGCAATCCCCGATATGGCAGATGAGAGAAAATAAAGCCGCAACCCATATATATATTAAGAACCCCGCCAATGGCGGGGTTTCATTTTTATGTGTTTGGTTGTTTATTTTACTTTGTTAACAGCAACTTCATCAACAACTTTTTTGCTTTTGCTTACATTGTAAACACTTACTGTTTTACCTTTTGTATTAGAAATAGTAAAAGTCAGGTCATATTCACCGTAAGTTTCACCATCAAATTGATAGTTGCGCACAATGTTGGTTCCGCTAACTTTTTCATTGTATAGAACATTGCCATCGTTATCAGTAACTGAAACGAAATAGGTTTCGTTAGCTTTGTTTTTTAATGCTAACCTGTAAACAGGCATATCATTCAAATTACCGATATAGCTTACTTCTGCTTTTTTATCATCATCATTAGTTGCAAATGCAGGAGCTGATAAAGCAGTTGTGAAAAGGGTTACTAATGCTAACGCTACCATTTTTGTTTTTGATATATAATTTTTCATTTTATACGATTTTAATTTATTTATAATTTTACTTTTTTTACTTTTTAAAAGCACAAGGCTATTAATGCCAGGTGCCGTGTTTGCTTGCATCAGAAATTGCCTGCGTAGTAAGGGTGTTTGCAAATAACACTCCCAGTTTGTACGCTACCTCTTTTGCTTTTAAAAGAACTGTTTTCATAATTGTCTCCTTTTTTTAATCATCAAATAATTATTTCTCGTCATAATGGTCAAATCGCCGGGCGGCAAACAAACGAGACAAGCGAGGCGTTTTAGTTCTGTGAGCTCATACACATCTTTACCGGTAAATTGTATTGATCATGTATTTCTGACACAAAAATACACCGGTATCTTACGGGTTGCAAACCAATATTTTTGTGCTGATAGGAAGCTGAAATTTTCTATAATATACGCAAATAAATGATTATTAAATATTTATGAAAATATTCTTCATGATGCCCAAGATGTTTTTATCCGGCAATAAACATCCCCATTTGGCAAAATAAAAAGTATTTTTGTTGAAAATGATCTCTTATTTATGCGTGCCGCCATACCAGTCTATCTTCCTGGAAAAGTACATTAAGACAGCAATGATTAAAAACAAACCTATGCTGCCAAATAATAAAGCATAATCCTGAAGCTGTATCAGGATGAAAATATAAGTGTATAAACCACCCAGGGCAACTATAAAGGCAAGCGCTACTTTTGCCTTTTTAAATATTCCCCATACATACAAACCGATTAATGATACTGTTGCCGGCGCTGCTATCAAATAAGCCGGATTAAAACCGGTATATTCTGAGATAGAAAGGAGGAGCGTATAAAAGATACACAACGAAAAACCGACCAATAAATACTGCAAAGGATGTATCTGTCGTTTTTGAATAATTTCCAGAAAGAAAAATACGGTAAATGTAAGGGCTATGAAAAGAATAGCATATTTTACCGATCGGTCGGTTTTAGAATAATTATCAGCAGGTTGTATAAGCCTTACCCCAAAAGCAGCACTTTCAAGATCATACCCGCCGCTAAGCCATGCCTGCGGATAATTCCTTGAAACCTGCAGCACTTTCCATCGGGCAGTAAATCCATTGTCATTGATACTGTAGGGCGCCGGCAAATACTGCCCGTCAAACGCGGGGGTTTTCCATTTGGATGAAAGATTAACAATGGATGTTTTGCCAACAGGTGTAAAGTATAAATTTTCAGATCCTTTTAATTTCAGGTTTACAGCAAACGTATTTTCAGCATCATTAATTACTTCCTGTTGCCGCTGCTGCCGCTCGCTTACCAGGTTTTGTAAAAATACAGCCGGTATGAGCATTAACAGCATCAGGAAGCCAATCAGAAATCCTTTAATAATAATTTTATTCCTTTCAAAAAAGCCGCGGGGCAGGTTGATGGGTGTTTGTGTTGTTTCCATTGTTTTATGTTTAAAAGTTCTTTGAATTACAAAGTAACCAGACAAAAAAAATCCTTATTTATTCAGCAGTTTTCCCAGCGCATTAATATGGCTTACAAAAGCTTCTTTTCCGGATTTTGTTACTTTATATGAGGTTCTTGGTTTTTTACCCACAAATTCCTTTTTCACTTCGATATACTTTTTTTGCTCCAGCGCATTAATATGACTGGCAAGGTTACCATCCGTCACCTGCAGGTGCGCTCTCATCTCCACAAAGTCTACCCAGGAATTTACCACCAGCACCGACATGATGCCCAGCCGTACCCTGCTTTCAAAATCTTTATTTAACTGATCAATAATACTCATTGCCTGCAACTGATTTCGCACTATTCATACTTTCTATACCCGCCGAAATAATCAATATGATGCTGCCTGAAAATCCAATAAGCAATGCCTGCTCCGGTTAATGCAACCACTCCCGCTACCACTCCCGATAAACCGCTTAAAGAAATAAACCTTGATGATTGCTCCATCATCTTCCTTATATGCTGCAGATCATCTTTAAGATTATCATTCATAAAAAGTACTTTGAATAGCAAAGTAAATATTTTCAAACGAACTCACAAAATAATTTCTTACTAAAAAACCACCGGAAGGTGGTTTTTTACTTTTACAATTTATTTTAATTATTATTACCGTTTGCGCTAACGGCGGTTGTTACGCCTGTTGTTACGATTATCGTTATGGGTTCCCGGATGCGATTTCTCCCATTCACCGTGTTTAGGATGATATTTGCTTTCGTAATACTTTGTTTCACGGCTGTCGCGGATCACTCCCTGGTCGTGTACATTTTTATACCGGGCGTAGTTTACCCTGTCCCTGCGGTTATCGCGATACGGGGCATAGTTCCTGTTTACAACAACCTTATAGGTGTTATACAAATCGAACCTGCCATAGCTGGGGGGGAGGCTGGTAGCATAGATCCACCTGTTGCCGCTTAAATAAATAAACCGGGCCCTTGTTATATCATAATAAACATTTGCCTCGGGCAAATAATAATAACGGGCATAGTCGTACCCTGTAGGGCCCCAGGCTGGCTGACTACCAATGTTAATGCTAACACGAACCTGTGCATGTACATTTTGTCCTAAAGCCAGGCTTACAAGGATTAATGATGCAATAATTAACTTTTTCATTTTTTAAAGTTTTTGATGTTTACAATTTTCTACTAAAGCGCTTTGATATTGAGACGTCAAATATATTTCCCCGGTTCGATTTCATCTTTCACTTTAGCAAATTATTATGAAATCCCTATTAGTCTTTTAAACAACCAATAGCAGCGGTTATCAGTTCACAAAATCATAAATTTGCGGGTTATGGCAGCTACAAAGATAAATAAAACAAAAGATCAACCTGTAATACTGATCACAAATGATGATGGCATTTCTGCACAAGGGATAAAGGCGCTTTATGAGGCTGTAAAAGACCTTGGACATGTAGTGATTGTAGCGCCGGATAAACCACAATCGGGCATGGGGCATGCCATTACTATAGGGCATCCCCTGCGCCTGCAGAAATCGAATCTTTTTGAAGGTATTGATGCATATTCCTGCTCCGGCACACCGGTTGATTGCGTTAAGCTGGCTGTAGATAAAATATTGCATCGCAAGCCTGATCTGTGTTTAAGCGGTATTAATCACGGGCCTAATCATAGTATTAATGTTATCTACTCCGGAACGATGTCTGCTGCTATGGAAGCAGCAATTGAAAGTATCCCTGCAATAGGATTTTCTTTAATGGATTACAGCGCCAGCCCTGATTTTTCTGCTGCGCAATATTATGTGCGCATGATCACCGAAAAGATGCTGCATAGTAAGTTAAGCAAGCATATTCTTTTAAATGTAAATATTCCTTATAAGCATTTAACAGAGATCAAGGGGTATAAGATCTGTAAACAGGCGTATGCAAAATACAATGAGAAATTTTTGGAAAGAAAAGATCCCAGCGGTAAAAAGTATTACTGGCTTACAGGGGAGTTCATTAACTTCGACAACGCCAGAGACAGCGATGTATGGGCGCTGGCCAATAATTATGTGAGCATTGTTCCTGTTCAGTTCGATCTCACAAATTATACTTTAAAGAACCAACTGGAAAAGGAGTGGAAAGATCTTTCCACGAAATCGTTGCAGGAGCCTATAAAGAAAATAGTAAAGGAAAGTATGCGGAAATCGGAATAACAGCATGTATATACCTAAAATAAATCAGGAAAATAATCAGGCTGAGCTACTCGCGTTCATGCAGCAGTATAGTTTTGCAACTATTATTAATTGCAGGGATCAGTTGCCTGTTGCCACACATTTGCCATTTATTATCAGTTACAACGCGATAGCAGTTCGGAAAGGGCTATCGCAAAATATATGATTCAAAACTTAGAAAAACAGGTATCCTCAACTTGAAACAACAGCATAGAAAATATTACCTGATAGCGGGAGAAGCTTCCGGTGATTTGCATGGAAGTAACCTGATACGTGCTATTAAAAAGCAGGATAATGGCGTTCAAATAAGGTGTTGGGGAGGTGATAAAATGCAGGAAGCCGGCGCCATCCTTGTAAAACATTTTAAAGATCTCGCCTTCATGGGTTTTATTGAAGTAGTGAAGAACCTGGGCACTATTTTAAAAAATCTTAAATTTTGCAAGGAAGATATTCGCGCCTTTAACCCCGATGTTTTAGTATTGATCGATTATCCCGGTTTTAACCTGCGCATTGCCCGGTGGGCCAAAAAGCAAAACATAAAAGTGGTATTCTATATTTCTCCCCAGGTTTGGGCCTGGAAAGAGAACCGGGTGAAGATGATGAAACAGTGTATTGATAAAATGCTGGTGATACTTCCTTTTGAAAAGAGCTATTTTAAAGATAAATGGAACTGGGACGTTATTTATGTGGGACACCCGCTTATGGAAGAAATTGCTAAGAAACAGCTCGCCGTTAACGATCTGGTTATTAAGAACGCGGATGGTACAGTTAATACAAAACCGGTTATTGCCTTATTGCCCGGCAGCCGTAAACAGGAAATAGAAAAAAAGCTGCCGGTGATGCTGGAAGTAAGCAACGCTTTTCCCGGATACCAGTTTGTAATAGCACAGGCGCCGGCCCTTGAAGCCTCCTTTTACGAAACCTTTACCGGCAGCTATCCTAATGTGAGTATGGTAAACAACCGCACTTACGATCTGCTGATACAATCCACTGCAGCATTGGTAACATCCGGCACGGCAACATTGGAGACCGCGCTGTTTGGCGTACCGGAAGTAGTATGCTATAAAGGATCTGAGATCAGCTACCAGATTGCCAAACGGGTGATCAGCATCAAATATATTTCGCTGGTAAACTTAATCATGGATAAAGAAGTGGTGAAGGAGCTGATACAGGGCGAAATGAATGTAGAGAACCTGGCTTATGAACTGAACCTGCTTTTAAACAATAAAAAAAAGCAGCAACAAATAAAGAATGATTACCAGAAACTGAAAGCTATACTTACTGCAGGCGGCAACGCTTCAGAAAAAGCAGCGGAGATTATTATACAGGCTTAACGCCTTAATAATTTTATCGCCAGTATGATCAGGCAAATGATGAACAAAAAAATACTGATACGGTTAATACCGTGCATATAATTTACCCAACTGCTCTGCGGCCGGTTGGGGTCTTTTTTCCGCAGAAAAAGATATTCAGCCAATTGCTTGAAAACGCCCATATTTCCCCATTAAAAATTATTAATTTTTAATTGTTAATCATAATAGCCATATCGTTTCTGGAATAATCCAACATTAATCCCTGCCCGGATTACCGGAATAATTCTTACCCGCTCATCAGCAGTGCCCCAGTTATCAACATCAACATAAGGGCTGTTCCGGTTCTTCAATACATCGGCTAAAATGGATACATAAAAAAATGTAGTGCCGCCTTTACTTCTGCCCATTGAATAACCGCCGCCTAATAATAAGGAAGGAGCGTTGGCGTTGTACCTGCTATCGGGGCTTGCAGAACCGGAACCCGTATATCTTACATTCGTAAAATTTTCTTCCAGCTGTACCTGCGCAAACAGAAACGGAATGGGATAGGCCCGAACAAAAACACCAGGGCCGTATACATGTTGCCTTAATTTATCATTATACTCATATACATCCCTTTCACCGCTGTAAACATAGTTTAGCACTACACCTGCATCCAGATAAGTATTCAGTTTATAACCTAATACCGGGCTGATTCCTAAAACTGACCCTCCGTTATAAAAAGAAGCCGTTACCCCTCCTCCTGTAAAAAGATGCTGTTTTTTGAAGCCATTTTCGGGCGCTATACGTTCATCATCATTGTTGCCATTTCGAACCACCGGTTCATCCTGGGCAAAAGCTTTCATCTTTGCAACAAACATCAGCGTCAGTACCAGGCATGCAATACAATATACTTTCTTCATCAATATGGATTTAAAATTTACAACCATAAAAATAGGACTTAATTTTTTATGCAAAATACACGGGTGTAACGGCGCTTAATATTTAGCTTTTCTTTTAATCAAATATTTTTCCTGTATTCAGGATACCATTGGGATCAAAAACTTTTTTAATGTCACGCATCAACTGCAGCTGCCTGTTGGTAAACACAATATCCATAAAGCCTTTTTGAATAAGACCAATACCGTGTTCTCCGCTGATAGTGCCTCCCAGTTCTTTTACCAGTTCAAACAAGGCCCGGATGATCCGCTCCATTTCCGGGTTCCGATAGCTGTCGGGTATCCCCTCTTTCCTGATCCGTATGTGCAGGTTGCCATCTCCCGCATGTCCGTAGGCCACTACCCCAAAATCATATTCTTTCCCCAGCTGCTTTAATCCCCGTATCAACGACGGTAATGCTGCGCGTGGTACAACAGCATCTTCCTCGATGGTGTAGCCTGCCATCTTTACATACTCAGCCACTTTCCTGCGAAGTTTCCACAACTCCTCCTTTTGCTGTGCGTCGTCCGCAAACAATAGTTCGCCTGCCCCATGCTCTTCGAGCACAACTGCTATTTGTTCTATTTCTTTAAATAATACTTCTGTATCGTTACCATCTACCTCTATAAGTAAATGTGCTTCCATATTATCATTCACCGGTACGGAATGGCTATCTACCATGCTGCTTACTATCTTCAGGGCATCAATTTCCATAAGTTCCAACGCGCTGGGTGTAAAACCGGCCCTGAATATGGCGCTTACCGCTTCGCAGGCTTTTTCAAGGTTATTGAAAGGTGCTAATATTAAAAGATCATGCTTGGGCAAAGGGATCAGCCTTAAAACAATTTTGGTTACAATACCCAGGGTACCTTCACTACCCACAATTAATTGGGTAAGGTTATAGCCTGTTGCGTTTTTTAAAACATTTGCACCTGTCCATATTATTTCCCCGGTCGGCAGCACCACTTCAAGATTGAGCACATAATCCTTTACCACACCATATTTAACAGCCCGCGGGCCACCACTGTTTTCTGAAATATTACCTCCAATAAAACAAGAACCTTTGCTGGCCGGATCGGGCGGGTAAAACAATCCTTTTTCGGCCACGGTTTTTTGAAGTATTTCGGTTATTACGCCCGGTTCGGTAGTTACCTGTAAATTCCGTTCATCGATATCCAATATCTTATTAAGCTTTTCAGTAGCCAGCACCACTCCACCTAAATAAGGCAAAGCGCCGCCACTCAGGCCGGTTCCGGCACCACGTGGCGTTACGGGAATACGATGTTCATTGCATATCTGTAATATTTCACTTATTTGCTGTGATGAACGGGGCTTGAGCACAACATGCGGTTTAAAGCTCAGGGTTTCTGTTTCATCGTGTGCATAATGTTGCAAAGCGTCTTCATCCGTAAATACATTTTCGCTCCCCACAATATTTTTAAATGATTCGAGTATGGTTGCTGTTATATGATTGTGTAACTGTTCCATCGCTGTAAATATAGCCTTTTTTGAAGTTTGCTTACAGGAGCGTATTTGATAAATGATTACGTGATCAGACCGTCCCGATCAGATCACGTAACAGCATGATAGTCGATAAAATTAACATACTTATCTTTGAACCATTTTTAAAATATACGCAAATGGCCGGAATATTAGACCAGATCGGAAATACTCCTTTAGTAGAGCTGAACAAAATTGCAGTAAATAAGAACGTTAAGATATATGCCAAGCTGGAAGGAAATAATCCTGGTGGCAGTGTAAAAGACCGCGCTGCTTATGGCATGATAAAGGGAGCGCTGGACAGGGGCGAATTAAAACCCGGCACAAAATTAATTGAAGCGACCAGCGGCAATACGGGCATTGCCCTGGCAATGATCGCGAACCTGTTTGGAATAGAAATTGAGCTGGTAATGCCCGAAAATGCTACGCGCGAGCGTGTGTTAACGATGGAAGCTTTTGGCGCTAAAGTGATCTTAACATCCAAAGACAGAGGCATGGAAGGATCGATCGATTATGCTAATGACCAGGTGTCTAAAGGTGGTTATCTGATGCTGAACCAGTTTGCAAATCCCGATAACCCCGGCATGCACTATAAAACTACCGGGCCGGAAATATGGAGAGACACAAACCACAAAATAACTCATTTCGTTTCGTCGATGGGAACTACGGGAACAATTATGGGTGTAAGTAAATATTTAAAGGAAGTAAACAGTAATATCCAGATCGTAGGATGCCAGCCCACGGATAATTCGAACATTCCCGGTATACGCAAATGGCCCGCGGCTTACCTGCCTAAAATTTTTGACCGCAGCCGCATTGACAGGATTATTGAACTGGACGAAAAAGATGCACGTATAATGGCCAAGCGCCTGGCGCGTGAAGAGGCTGTTTTTGCAGGCATGAGCAGCGGCGGGGCGGTACATGCTGCCGTGGAACTGTCAAAAGAGCTTGAATCCGGTGTTATTGTATGTATCATCTGCGACAGGGGCGACAGGTATTTGTCATCTGACCTGTTCGATTGACATAAGGATTCGGGGCATTGACAGAAATTTAATACGTATTCATCGAAATAAAATAAAACAACATTATATAATTGGTTTATCTTTAAGCAACCAAAAATTATAATATGTTTTTGCTACAATTTGAGGATGCCACGAAGCAGGCCTCTTCATTCCTTGTAAAAGCCAGGGAAATAGGGATTGAGTTCGCACCTAAAATTATAGGGGCGATATTGGTCTATATTATCGGTTCCTGGCTCGTAAAAAAAATTGCGCAGTTACTGAATAAAATGTTTATTGCGCGCAACTACGATCCCTCCTTACGTACTTTTCTTTCCTCTATGCTGCGTACGGTACTAACCGTTCTGTTATTGCTCACTGTATTTCAGATGCTGGGAGTAAATATTACTGCCTTTGCCGCTTTACTTGCCGGCGCCGGCCTGGCTATAGGAGCTGCATTGAACGGCTCGCTGGGTAATTTCGCCGGCGGGGTAATGATGCTTTTATTCAAGCCTTTTAAAGTGGGTGATATGATTGAAGCCCAGGGGCAAACGGGGATTGTAAAAGAGCTCGGCATCTTTAACACCATTATTCTTACTGCTGATAATAAAACGGTTATTTTACCCAACGGGCCATTGTCGACCGGTAATATCGTCAACTACACCACACATGGCAACCTGCGGGTGGACCTTACGATGGCCATCGCTCCCAATATGGATATTGAAAAGGCCAGGCAGGTGGCTATAAACGCCATGAAACAACATCCTAAAGTGCTCGCCGAACCAACACCGGAAGTGAGCGTGCTGCAGGTAGCTGACGGCATGACAACGCTGGCTATAAGACCTTATACCACCCAGCCCGATTATTGGGATGTTTATTTTGGTGTTCAGGAATTGGTTAAAAATGCGTGGGACGCTAATAATATTGCCGGTCCGGTGCCTACAAGAATCATTATTAGTAAATAGATCATTTATTTATCCAGACATCTTTGATCATTTAAAAATATCTAAAAGCGCAGCATCTGAACTGCGCTTTTATTGATTTCTCTAAGTTCCAAAGCCTTTCCCGGATCACATTTCACGTTAAAAGAAAGCGGCTCGCTATCCATGCTCATCAGCAGGAAAATTTTATTGTGCACCTTATATACCAAAGTATCGGGCCCAAAAGGCAGGGTTTCTGCTACTCCCGGTTTTGAAAGGCAATAGTCCCTTATTGTTTCAATATTCATGGTTACATTTCTCCTCTAATTTTTTATTATTTTTTGTCAAGAGCCGGTCTGTCCGGCAGGGCATCTTTAACATTTCGCCTCCCCGAAAAAATCGGGAGGTAATTTATGCCCTTTTGTGTAATTTTAGCCAGGATCCCGATCCGGAAAAACCGGGATCGGGATCCTGCCGGCTTGTAATTATTCGTATACAGATATTTAAAATTAAACTTCTCTGCATCAAATGCGCTTTAAAATTTTATTTTTTATACACTTTGTTTGCAACACTATTTCGGGACAGCAAAAACCCAATATCGTTCTGGTATTGGCTGATGATATGGGTTACAGCGATATCTCCTGTTATGGCAACCCCTTAATCAGAACCCCTTTTCTCGATGCAATGGCGCGCAAAGGGGTAATGGCAACCAATTTTGTTACCACTTCTCCCATCTGTTCCCCCTCCCGTGCTTCTTTATTAACAGGCAGGTATTGCACACGGTCGGGTATTACTTATGTAATTGGTCCGGGTAATACAATCACCATGCCCGACGATGAAGTGACTATTGCTGAAGTATTAAAAATGTCGGGTTATACCACTGCTGCTGTTGGAAAATGGCATGTAGGCGATTACGGTTCGGGGTTACCTAATAAACAGGGATTTGATTTCTTTTATGGAATGATGTACAGCCATGATTACCGGGCACCTTATGTAAAAACAGATACCGTTATCAAACTTTTCAGGAATACCAGGCCGGAAATCTATCAGCCGCACGACAGTATCCTTATTTCACGATATACGGCAGAGTCAATTAATTTCATCAAAAAGTCTGTTCACGACAAAAAACCCTTCTTTTTATACCTGGCCCAAAACATGCCGCACCTTCCGGTTGCATTTGCAGCGATGCATCATCGCAACCGGGAATCGGCCGGAGGCGCATTAGGTAACGTGATTGAAGACATGGATAATGGTATTGCCGAAGTGTGGAAAGCGGTTGAAGAAGCAGGGCAGGCAGATAATACAATTTTTATTTTTACCAGCGATAACGGGCCCTGGATGCATGCGCCTCAACGTGTATATGACGACGGGGTAACCAAACCCTATCATGTGGGCGCTGCAGGTATTTTCAGGGGATGGAAAGCCACATCGTACGAAGGAGGGCATCGCGTACCTTTTATTGTTTACTGGAAAGGCCATACCCTCAAAAACGAAATATTGATGAGCCCGATATCCAATATTGATGTTTTACCTACCCTGGCAGCATGGACACATTCCAGGCTGCCCGGCAATACGCTCGACGGGCAGTCTATAACAGGTTTCCTCACCATAAAAAATTATAATCAACCTCATAAGCCTATATATTACCACAATGTAGTTCCTGAAGGGGTAAAAGACGGGGACTGGAAATTAAGAATTGCGAAAACAGATAGCAGCGGTACTGTACATGAAATGTATAACCTGTCCTGGGATCCATCAGAAAGAGTAAACCTGTTTGATGACCCTGAATACACAACACAGAAAGAACATTTACTAAAATTATTTGAAGCCTATCCTAAAGGACGGTGAGTTTTTATAAGTTTGTTACTTTAGCACTTCTAAAATTTAATATATATAATGATTTTCAGTATCTCAAAATGCTTAGCCTTTTGTTTGCTTTTTACCTGTACCGCTTCCTTTGCCGCCATCCGCCTGCCTAATGTTATTGGCAGTAATATGGTGCTGCAGCAAAACAGTACAACCACCTTATGGGGCTGGGGCAGCCCTTCGGAGATAGTGTACATTACCACGTCCTGGGATCATAAAAAAGATTCTGTAAAAACAGATGGGAATGCGCACTGGAGCATTCAATTAAAAACACCCGGGGCCGGTGGCCCTTATACCATTACGCTTGCGGGGAAAAATACGATTACGCTTGAAAACATTATGATCGGCGAGGTATGGGTTTGTTCAGGTCAATCTAACATGGAGCGCAGCAGCTACGAAAAGCTTCAGCAGATCATAGATGAAATACCTAACAGCGCTAATAATAATATCCGGTTGTTCCAGGTGGCAAAAGTAACTTCATCTTACCCGCAGGATAACCTGGATGGCAGCTGGAAGGTATGCGGGCCGGAATCATTACCGGGCTTTAGCGCCGTTGCCTATTTTTTTGCAAAAGAACTTCAGCAAAAACTAAATGTTCCGGTAGGCGTAATCAATTCCAGCTGGGGCGGTACCCCTGCGGAGGTATGGACACCTGCGGTGCTGGTACATAATGATGATGCTCTGGAAAAATCGGCTGCCCGGCAAAAAGTGGTACCCTGGTGGCCCATTACTCCCGGTTATACATACAATGCCATGATCTACCCTTTCACACAAATGTCTATTGCAGGCGCCATCTGGTACCAGGGAGAAGGCAATACTGCTGCGCCCTTTACCTATAGCCAATTATTCGCCACCATGATACAGGGCTGGCGAAAGGCATGGCACAAGGAATTTCCGTTTTACTATGTACAGATTGCTCCTTTCACTTATGGCAATTACAATGTGGGCAACCTGATACGTGAGCAGCAGGCAAAATCTTTAAGCCTTCCCAATACCGGGATGGTGGTTATTACAGATCTGGTTGATAATGTAAAAGACATTCACCCGCATAATAAAAAAGATGTGGCGCTTCGCCTCGCCGGTTATGCATTAGCCGAAACATACCAGCAGTATACAGGCGTTTATAAAAGCCCGATGTTGAATCATATTGAAATCAGCGGCAATAAAGCCAGTTTATATTTCGACAACGCACCCACCGGGTTTAAGTTAAGCACGGGCAAAACAGCCACTGAGTTTTATATTGCCGGAGATGATAAAGTTTTTCTGCCGGCAAATATTAAAATAGAAAAAGACAAACTGATCGCCTCCAATCCCAAAGTTAAAAATCCGGTGGCGGTACGGTTTTCATTCAGTAATGACGGCATAGCTAACATTTTCAGTAAAGAGGGGTTACCGGTTGCGCCTTTCCGGACTGATGACTGGGAGGTGGATACAAGCGCTGTGAAATAGCCTGAGCTGGCTAATTGAAGCAAAATATCTTTATTGGTTAAAGCATACTCTCTCAGCCCGGTAAATACACGTATAATTCTTATGTTCACTTCTATTGCTATATCGCTGTTCAAAATACCGGACAACATAGCTACGCCTTGTTCTGTAAAGGCCGCAGGCAGCTTTCTTCTGCCACCCCAGCTTGATGTCGCATTTTGCGACATCAAGTTCTTGTATTCTTTTTGAGTAAGCGTAAACATAAAATCTTTGGGGAAACGTTTCATATTACGCTTTACCTGTTCATTTAAACGGCGGGTATCTACTTTATACATTTCGGCAAGGCCTTCGTCAAGTATTACTTTTTCACCACGAATAATATATATACGGTTCAAAATTTTTTGCTCTTCCAGCAGGGTCAGCAGCGCTTTCTTTTGCATAGGTTTAATTTAGTATATCAGAGGTTTCACATAACCAAAAATAATAATAAATTTTCAGGAGAAAAATACCCTGATCGACCTGCTACACCCCGTCCACATCCGGTATTACCACTGCCGATCTGTATCTTTTTTCCTGGTGCAATAAAGCAACCTGGTAAAGAATATCTTTTTTACATTGCTCCAGCATTTTTGTGTTGCGCGGCAGCTTTAAAAGTATTTCCATTAAATACTGGTTTCGCACCCGGTTAATTACCGGTTCTGCCGGCCCGGTAATATTTTCTTTATAACGGTTACTCAGTGCACCGGCAAAGATCCTTGCTGCCTCCTGCACCACTTCTTTCATTTTATTCTTAAAGGTCAGCTTTATGATTCTTGAAAAAGGCGGATAGAAAAATAATTCGCGCTTGGCTATTTCATTGTTATACATTGCATCATAATCATGCTGTTGTACCTGCAGCAAAACAGGATGTTCGGGCTGCGAAGTTTGTACCAACACTTTGCCCTTGCCATGTTTTCTCCCCGCTCTTCCACTCACCTGCTCCATCAACTGATACGCCCTTTCGTTTACACGAAAATCAGCAAAAGATAAAATACCATCGGCGTCTAAAATACACACCAGGTCTACGTTTTCAAAGTCCAGCCCCTTCACCACCATCTGTGTACCTACCAGCAGATCAATTTTATGCTGTTCAAAAGTTTGTATCAACTGATCGTGTGCGTTTTTCCCACGTACAGCATCAATATCCATCCTGCCGGTTTTCGCTTCCGGGAATACCTCGTGCAGGGTTTCCTCTATCCTTTCTGTACCAAATTGCTTCTGCACAAAATCGTGACTGCCGCAGGCTGCACAAGTGGTCATGGGCGGATAGGTAGTGCCACAATAATGGCAAACTAATTTATTCTGGTATTTATGAAAAGTGAGCGATACATCGCAATGCCGGCACTGTGGTACCCAGCCGCAGGTATTACAACGCTGGTAAGGCGTATATCCTCTCCTGTTCTGAAATAAGATGCTCTGCCTGTGGTTTTGAAGCGCCAGTTGTATAGCATCTTTCAGCGGTGGTGTCAATATCGCCTCATTGGGATCTTTCGATCTGAACCTGCGCGTATCGATCATTTCAAGCGCCGGCATCTCCACATCTCCATAACGCTGCGTCAGTTTTACCAAACCATACTTTTCTTTGGAGGCATTGTAGTAAGACTCCAACGATGGCGTAGCGCTGCCTAATAACACTTTGCAATTGCTGTATAAAGAAGACATGTAAATAGCTACGTCCCTCGCATGATAGCGCGGCGCCGGTTCCATTTGCTTATATGATGTATCATGCTCTTCATCGCAAATGATGAGGCCCATATCTTCAAATGGCAGGAACAAAGCCGACCGCGCGCCCAATATAATTTTTATTTTTCCTTCGCGCACTTTATTCCATATTTCAATGCGTTCGTTTTGTGAAAATTTGGAATGATATACCGCGATATGCCCCCCAAAATGCTTCTGCAGCCTGCGTATCGTTTGCGAAGTGAGCGCAATTTCGGGCAACATATATAAAACCTGTTTACCCGTTTTTAAATATTCTTCTATCAGCCGGATATATATTTCCGTTTTACCACTTGAAGTAACCCCATGTAACAGGCAAATATTTCTTTCTTCAAAAGAAGCCCTGATCCCGGTCAATGCTTTATCCTGTGCAGCCGACAGATCAAATTTCACCTCAATATTTTTGGCAAATTGTTTTATCCTGTCAACTGCTCTTTTATCAGCAATTAAAATACCTTTATCAACCAGGCCTTTTAATTGCGCATCCGTAGCGCCTGATTTTTTCAGCAAAGCGACTTTTGTTATTTCACCTTCCGTTCTCTGAAAATGAAGATAACTTAATAATAGTTCCATTTGTTTTTCTGCTCTTTGCAACCGTTTATCTTCATTGAGCAATTGTTCTAAAGCCGCTTCAGTAGTATATTCGGGGCTTAACTGTATATAAGTTTCTTTTTTAGGCGAATAAGTCTCTTTCAATGCTTCCCATACATAACAGATCCGTTGCTGTATCAGCCCGTTAATAACGGGATACACATGCGACGAATCCAGGATCTGCTGCACCTCAGCCAGTCTTAGTTCTTTTTTTATAGATAATGCTTCTGCAACCAGGTACGCTTCATTATCCAGTTCGGTAAAATCTTCACCGGCCTCTTCATTAAAGATCAAAATGGTTTCACTGCTTAATTTAAAATGTGCGGGTAAGGCTGCCGCCATCACTTCTCCTTCACTGCACATGTAATAAGCAGCCATCCATTCCCAAAGCTTCAACTGATGAGGATATACCACCGGCTGCACATCAAGGACGTTCAGGATCTCCTTCGGTTCAAAAAATTCCGGTGCATTATGATGGAGTTTTTTTATAACGCCCGCATATTTTTTATTCCGCCCCAGGTTTACCTCTACCCGGCACCCGACTTTAACGGTTTCCAATAAATGCTCAGGCACCTGCCAGGTATAATTGAGCGGCAATGCCAGGGGAATGATTATTTCGGCAAAAACCTGGCCCGCTTCCGGCTGTTTATATAACTCCATTTTATGATGCATCTGTGCAACTAACTGTTTATTGTTTAGCAAGCCAGCGTGCTTTATATTTTGTCGCTGCCTGTTCCATTTTTTGATACACTTTTTCTTTTAACAGGTTCACATCGCTTATTGTTAACCCCTCCACACTTACCTCATCCAGATAAACAATCCTGCTCTTTCCGGGGTTTAAAGAAAAAATACTGCTGTAAGGCATCCGGCTGAAAGTGTCCAAAAATAAAACAGGTTTAACAGCTGTCCGGGTTTCAAGTGCCAGCCTGAAAGCACCGTTGTAAAATTCTTTTAAAGGCGCGCCGGTTTCATTAAATGTACCTTCCGGAAAAACAAATATAGAGATCCCCTTACCCAGAACAGAACGTAACAAACGCAGGCTCAGCGCCCTGTGCTGCGCATCGCTTCTGTCAACCGTTACAATGGCATATTTATAAATAAAGCCGAATACCGGCACTTTGGTCATTTCTATTTTACCTAATGGCCTCAGTGGCTTTCTGAACACTTTTACCAGCATAGGAATATCCAGGTAAGAAATATGGTTGGCCACAATAATATATTTTTTGTGCTCATCAAAAGGCGCTTCATATATTTTCTTAACAACAATAAAGGTTAATGCAAACCACACATCGGCCCACAGCACACACAACCTGTAGATCATATTTCCTCCTCTTATCCTGCCGAAGAAACTCGCAATCATTACAAAAGGAAATATTAAAAGCATTAATATAATAAACACGATTGCTGCATACACGCTAAAAAAGAAACGAAGTATTTTCATATCAGTTGAACAAATGTAGTGATTGGCTGATAAGTTTACAACTTAACAGGTCCGGTATCATGTCTCTCTGCCAACTTTTCAAGTTATCAATTTTTCAACCTAACTTTGCGCCCTTATGCAAGGCGCAAAAACAGTAGCTTTTCACACGTTGGGATGTAAGTTAAATTACTCCGAAACCTCTTCTATTTCCAGGCTGATGGAAAATGAAGGTTTTGAAAAACGTGATTTTACTGACACGGCCGATGTGTACGTGATCAATACCTGTTCTGTTACGGATAACGCAGACAAGGAATGCCGCCAGCTGGTGCGCCGCATACAACGCAAAGCACCGGAAAGTATTGTAGTGATTACCGGTTGTTATGCTCAGCTAAAACCAAAGGAAATTGCTGAAATTCCGGGAGTAGACCTGGTACTGGGCGCTGCCGAAAAGTTCAATATCACCAGGCATATTAAAGAGATCTCCAAAGGTGATTCTGCTAAAATATGCAGCTGCGATATTGAAGAAGTAAGCGGCTTTAACACCGCCTTTTCATTAGGCGACCGTACCCGCACTTTTTTAAAAGTACAGGACGGCTGCGATTATAATTGTTCTTTCTGCACTATCCCGATGGCACGTGGCAAAAGCCGCAGCGATAGCATTGCCAATGTTATTAAAAGCGCTGAAAGCCTTGCTGCCAGTGGTGCTAAAGAGATTGTGCTGACAGGCATTAATCTGGGCGATTTTCGCCCTCCCGCCTCCGAAGGAGGGGTGAAAGCACTCCACAGGCAAAAGGGAGAAAACTTTTATTCGTTAATACAGGAATTAGAAAAAGTGGAGGGTATCGAACGCTATCGCATCTCCTCTATTGAGCCCAACCTGCTTACCAATGAAATTGTTGAATTTGTGGCAAACAGCAAAAAGTTCATGCCGCATTTTCATATCCCTTTGCAAAGCGGCAGCAATAAAATCCTGGGCATGATGCGCAGGCGATATAAAAAAGAGCTATATGCAGAGCGCGCAGGGCTTATAAAAACACTGATGCCCCACTGTGCGATTGGCGTAGATGTAATTGTGGGATTCCCCGGCGAAACAGATGTTGAATTTAAAGAAACCTACGATTTTTTACACGGACTGGATATTTCCTATCTGCATGTTTTTACTTACTCAGAAAGAGACAATACCCATGCGCTGACTCTAAAACCGGTAGTTCCTGTCAATATCAGGCACGAAAGAAATAAAGCATTGCGCAACCTTTCTTATATGAAGATGCAGTATTTTGAAAATCAGCATACAGGACAAGTGCGCAAAGTACTGTTTGAAAATCACAATAAAAATGGCATGATGGAAGGATATACCGATAACTATATCCGCGTTACCGTTCCTTACAAGACCGAATGGGAAAACAGCATTGTTGAATTTGGCTTATAGGTATTATTGTCTCTTAGAAGCCTCATACTGATCGTTTAATCCCTGCAACACATCGCGTGTAATATCGTAAGCCGTATCCTTATAATAAAACAAGCCGGGCTCATAAGAGAAGATGAAAGAATAAGTGCCATCTGCATTGTATTTTTTCAGGTAATCCTGAATATCTTTCATCAGGCCCAGGTTTTTAGATCTTACCCATTGGCCAAATTCTTCATCCAGCGATTGTTTGCGATCGTTCATTTGACGCATGGAGTTATCCAGGTCCTGCCTGGCTGCGTTTACTTCCTGCTCGTTCATAGAAGGACCTTTTTTTTGATATCCGTCTACTTTATTTTTATACGCAGTTTCCATTTTGGTGATTTCATTAGTAATGGCATTGCGGCGCCTGTCCACCTCCGCTGCCACCTGTTTGGCCAGTGTATATTTGTTCTGAATAGAATCCATATTAATGTAAGCGATCAGTACTTTTTTATTCAAAGCAGAATCTTTGCCTCTTAAGCTGGCTCCGGCTGTATGAGCAGCGGAGGAACCATTGTTTGAAAACTGTTTGTATAGAAGGTAAGAAACTGCGATGATCAGTAAAACATTAACAATCAGTAACGCCTGCTTCATAAACACTGTATTTTAAACCTGCAATATAAGGATCAATTAAATTAAAAGCGAATATACCCGGTTTTCTTATGAAAGGCTTAACGGAAAACTTATATTTCTTTAAGGTTAGCCCTCGTATTATTAAAGTTTTAAAAAGCCTACACATAAAAAAGGAGCAACCTTACGATTGCTCCTTAACTATTTCAATTTCTTTCTCCCCTTCGGGAAAATAAAAACGGACTATTACTCTTCCTCGTCGAAAGCCATTGCTTCGCGTGTAGTCTGCAACAATTCGTACTCTTCTTTGCTGCCCACGATCATGTTCTCAAACTCACGTAAACCTGTGCCCGCAGGAATATGATGGCCGGTGATCACGTTTTCTTTCAGTCCCAGCATATCATCTGACTTACCGTGTATAGCTGCCGAAGAAAGCACTTTCGTGGTTTCCTGGAACGATGCCGCAGAAATCCAGCTTTGTACACCCAGCGACGCTTTGGTAATACCCAGCAGTGTGGGCGCCGAGGTTGCAGGCTGTGCATCCCTGAATTCAACCGGTTTTTTGTCGCTACGACGCAATACCGAATTCTCTTCCCTGAGATCGCGCAGGCTAATGATCTGGCCGGCACGCAGTTTGGCAGAATCACCCGGATCGGTTACCACCTTCTTCTCATATACATAGTCGTTCTCATCAACAAACTCAAACTTATCTACTAAATCATCTTCAAGGAAACGGGTATCGCCCGGATCAACAATGCTTACCTTACGCATCATCTGGCGCACAATTACCTCGATATGCTTGTCGTTGATCTTCACACCCTGTAAGCGATAAACTTCCTGTATCTCATTCACAACATATTGCTGTACCGCAAATGGCCCCTGTATAGCAAGGATATCCTGAGGAGAGGTTTGTCCATCGCTTAATGAAGTACCGGCTTTTACAAAGTCACCGTCCTGTGCCAGTATCTGGCGCGTTAAAGGAACTAAATATTTTCTTGTTACACCGTCTTTCGCTTCAATAATGATCTCACGGTTACCGCGTTTTACTGCGCCCATTGTTACCACTCCGTCAATTTCCGAAACCACAGCAGGATTGCTTGGGTTACGCGCTTCAAACAACTCGGTTACACGAGGCAGACCACCGGTAATATCTTTCAGCTTACCTAATATACGAGGAATTTTCACCAACACTTTACCGGCTTTCACCTCATCGCCCTCATCCAGCATAATGTGCGAACCGGTAGGTAAGTTGTAAGATTTATTTACCTTACCTTCCACAACGATTGAAGGTATTTTGGTTTTGTCCCTGGTTTCAATCACCACTTTTTCGCGGTGGCCGGTTTGCTCATCCGCTTCCTCTCGGTAGGTTATCCCTTCAATTACGTTTTCAAACTTCAGCACCCCGTCGGCTTCGGCAACGATTACGTTGTTATACGGGTCCCATGAGCAAATAGCATCGCCTTTATTTATTTTCTGCCCGTCTTTTACCAACAATGTAGAACCATAAGGAATATTGTTGGTAATTAACAGCCTGTCGTTCTTGGTGTCAATGATACGGGCTTCACCGGTACGGCCAATAACCACTTTTACATCTTCCCCTTCCGCATTGGTTGTTACTACCGAACGCACCCCGTCAAACTGGATGGTACCATCGAATTTAGCGATCAATGTAGATTCTACTGAAGCAGAACCGGCAACACCACCCACGTGGAAGGTACGAAGTGTTAACTGTGTACCCGGCTCACCGATTGACTGGGCAGCGATAATACCTACTGCATCACCTTTTTGGGCCAGGATACCGGACGCCAGGTTTTTACCATAACATTTAACGCAGCAGCCTCTTTTGCTTTCGCAGGTTAATACCGAACGGATCTCAATAGACTCGATTCCCGCGTCTTCTATCTTTTTCGCTACAGCTGCCGAAATTTCTGTACCGGCCTCAATGATCAGTTCATCTGTTTGAGGATTATATACATCATGCAATGAGGTACGGCCTTCGATCCTGTCAGCTAATGGCTCTATAATATCTTCGTTATCTTTCAATGCAGAGATATTGATACCACGTAAGGTACCGCAATCTTCTTCGGTAATTACCACATCCTGTGCAACGTCTACCAGACGGCGGGTTAAGTAACCGGCATCCGCTGTTTTTAACGCTGTATCCGCCAAACCTTTACGCGCACCGTGTGTGGAGATAAAGTAATCCAGTACGTTCAGGCCGCCTTTAAAGTTGGAAAGGATAGGGTTTTCGATGATCTCAGAACCGGTAGATCCGGATTTTCTGGGTTTGGCCATCAATCCCCTGATACCAGCCAGCTGTTTGATCTGCTGTTTGGAACCACGGGCCCCGGAATCCAGCATCATATATACAGAGTTGAAACCTTGTTTATCTGAAGCCAGCTCACGGATCAAAGTTTCTGTAAGCCTTGTATCCACACGGCTCCAGATGTCAACGATCTGGTTATAACGCTCGTTGTTGGTGATCAGCCCCATGTTATAGTTATCCCAAACTTCATCTACCTCAGTCTTTGCATTTTCCAGCAGCTCTTCTTTAATATCCGGGATGATCAGGTCGTTAATGCTGAACGATAAACCACCCTGAAAGGCTGTGCGGAAACCTAACTGCTTAATATCATCAAGGAATTTCGCTGTTTTAGGAACGTTGGTGATTTCTATAATGTGGCCAATAATTTCACGAAGGTTTTTCTTGGTAAGCAGGGCATTCACAAAACCTACTTCCCGGGGAACATGCTGGTTAAAAATCACGCGGCCAACAGTAGTTTCAAGCAATTTATTTTCTAACGCACCATTCTCATTACGTACGATGGTCTTTACCTTGATCCATGCGTGCAGGTCCACCTGCTTTTCATTGTAGGCAATGATCACTTCCTCTGCCGAGTAGAATGCTTTGCCTTCACCACGCACCACTTCTGTTTCGGTAGATTTTTTACCCTTGGTGATGTAGTACAAACCAAGCACCATGTCTTGTGAAGGAAGGGTGATAGGCGTACCGTTTTGCGGGTTCAGGATATTGTGAGAAGCCAGCATTAATAACTGTGCTTCCAGTATAGCTGCGTTGCTCAAAGGCACGTGTACCGCCATCTGGTCACCGTCAAAGTCGGCGTTGAACGCTGCTGTAACCAACGGGTGCAGCTGTATGGCTTTACCTTCTATCAGCTTGGGCTGGAAGGCCTGGATGGATAAACGGTGCAATGTTGGGGCACGGTTTAACATGATCGGATGGCCTTTCAGTATATTTTCAAGGATGTCCCAGATAACCGCTTCTTTTTTATCTACCAGCTTCCTTGCAGATTTTACGGTTTTTACAATACCTCTTTCAATCAGCTTACGAATGATAAATGGCTTGAACAGCTCGGCAGCCATATCTTTTGGCAAACCGCACTCGTGCATTTTCATTTCAGGGCCTACAACAATAACCGAACGACCGGAGTAGTCCACACGTTTACCCAAAAGGTTCTGACGGAAACGGCCTTGTTTACCTTTCAGCACATCGGAAAGAGATTTCAAAGCGCGGCCGCCTTCGGCTTTAACAGCATTAGATTTACGGCTGTTATCAAATAATGAGTCGATCGCTTCCTGGAGCATCCGTTTTTCGTTACGTAAGATCACTTCAGGCGCTTTAATTTCCATCAAACGTTTCAAACGGTTGTTACGAATGATCACCCGGCGGTACAGGTCGTTCAGGTCAGAAGACGCAAAACGGCCGCCATCCAATGGCACTAACGGGCGCAGCTCCGGCGGAATTACAGGAATGTACTGCATTACCATCCACTCAGGACGGTTAGTAATTCTTGTATTGGCATCGCGGAAAGCTTCCACCACGCTCAAACGTTTTAACGCGTCTGCCTTGCGCTGCTGTGAAGTTTCAGTAGCTGCGCTGTTCCTCAGATCAAATGACAACTGATCCAGATCGATACGCTGCAACAGATCATGAACCGCTTCGGCACCCATCTTGGCGATGAATTTCTGTGGGTCATCGTCAGGTAAATACTGGTTGTCTTTGGGTAAAGCATCCAGTATATCCAGGTATTCCTCTTCAGTTAAAAGATCACCATAATTCTGTCCTTTATCTTCACGCACACCTGCCTGGATGACTACATAACGCTCGTAGTAAATAATGCTCTCTAATTTCTTGGAGCTCATTCCCAGCAGGTAACCAATTTTATTAGGCAGCGATTTAAAGTACCAGATGTGTACCACGGGAACCACCAGTTTAATGTGGCCCATTCTTTCGCGGCGTACTTTTTTCTCAGTCACTTCCACACCGCAGCGGTCGCATACGATGCCTTTATAACGGATACGTTTGTACTTACCGCAGGCACATTCATAATCCTTTACCGGGCCAAATATTCTTTCGCAGAACAAACCATCGCGTTCGGGTTTGTAAGTACGATAATTAATCGTTTCAGGCTTTAACACCTCGCCAAAGCTCTTCTCGAGGATAGAGTCGGGCGAAGCCAGGCCAATGGTTATTTTTGAAAACGCTGCTTTTGGACGATTGTCTTTTTTAGTAGCCATAATTCGATTTATGATTTCTGGTTTGAGATTTGAGATTTTTCGTTTCCAATCCTCTCAAATTTCAAATTAGTAAATTAGAAATATTTTTTGTTTATCAGCTTCAGTGCATTGCTCATCAATCTTGCGTCGCACCCTTCAGCTGTTGAATAGGTTTCACCTGTCTTTCGGACTT
>JASGEW010000133.1:0-8143 GCA_047606125.1 Niabella sp.
CATTTAATCTCTTTACTACAAAACAAATGCAGTCGCTCCATCACCTAAGCGGCTGTAGCACCCTTATTCAATTAGATCGCTCCGATACTAACTTATCCAAAAAATTACCTAAACTCTGAATCGCTGTGAATACTGGTTATTACCAGCTGTTGAGTATTTCGCGTTTACCGATAAAAAAGCCGGAAACTAACTTCCGGCTTTTAAAAATATACTTTATTTTTTGATTATAAATGTATCGCTTCTCCGTAAGCCACTTCAATTGCGTCTTTCACGCTTTCGCTGATGGTGGGATGCGGATGAATGCTGTTTAATACTTCATGATAGGTGGTTTCCAGGGTACGTCCTACTACCGTTTCGGCAATAATTTCTGTAACGTTATAACCAATCATGTGGGTACCCAGCCACTCGCCGTATTTGGCGTCAAAGATCACTTTTACAAATCCTTCAGGATGTCCGGCTGCGCTGGCTTTACCACTGGCGCTTAACGGGAACTTGCCCACTTTCACTTCATAGCCTGCTTCTTTTGCTTTAGCCTCTGTATAACCTACACTGGCCACTTCGGGATAGCAATAGGTACAGCCGGGTACGTTGTTGTAATCTATTGGTTCGGGCTGGTGTTTATATTTTCCTTCAGCCTTTGCTATTGCTTCTACACAAATAATACCTTCCTTGCTGGCTACGTGTGCCAGGGCCTGACCGGGAGCACAATCGCCAATGGCATAAAAGCCATCTACATTGGTTTTGTAAAATTTATCAACACTGATCTTTCCTTTATCAGTTTTAACGCCTACTGTTTCAAGACCAATGCCTTCTATATTAGCAGCAACGCCTACCGCACTTAAAAGCACATCTGCCTCCAGCACTATTTCTCCGTTTTCGGTTTTGATTTTGGCTTTTACGCCATTGCCCGAAGTATCTACAGCAGTTACTTCGCTGTTTACTAAAATATCAATACCTTGTTTTTTAAGGTTCTTTTCCAGCTCTTTAGAAATGTCTTCATCTTCTACCGGCACAATACGCGGTAAAAACTCCACTACGGTAACTTTAGTGCCCAGGCTGTTATAAAAGTAACCGAACTCAATACCAATGGCGCCACTACCCACAACAATAATGCTTTTAGGCTGCTGGGGCAATACCATTGCTTCCCGGTAACCAATGATCTTTTTACCATCCTGTTTTAATGCCGGCAACTCACGACTGCGGCCGCCTGTGGCAATAATGATATGCTTTCCTTCTACGATCTGGGTTTTACCATCGGCGCTTTTTACCTCAACCTGGCCTTTGGCTTTTAAAGTGCCATACCCCATAACCACATCAATCTTATTCTTACGCATTAAAAACTGAACCCCTTTACTCATCTTATCTGCTACGCCGCGGCTGCGTTTTACAATGGCATCGAACTGAGGAGTGCCGCTGGCTTCAATACCAAAATCTTTTGCATGCTTAATATCGTTGTACACCTGTGCGCTTTTCAACAAAGCTTTGGTAGGAATACAGCCCCAGTTCAGGCAAATACCTCCAAGGCTTTCTTTTTCAATAATTGCGGTTTTAAAACCCAGTTGCGATGCCCTGATTGCAGCTACATAACCGCCCGGGCCGCTACCCAGGACTACTACATCGTATGCCATGTCTTATAAATTTTTAGATTTTAATTTGAAACCAAGTTTTTTTAATAGCTCCCTGCTTCAGTAATATGCAGCATCTTAATGGTGTATTCGCTTTATTCTGGATATGCCCATTAACTACCTGCTCACCGCCAGGTTGCTATCATTTAAAACCTTGCGAATTTAGCAGAAAACATTTAAAACTACAATTCTGTTTCAGGGCGTTCGGTAAATATCAGAAAGAGGTTATTTATAGCTGCTTCGCCCACAACAGCAGGATACAGACCTGCTGCAGCAAAAATATACCAGGAAGACATAGCTCCTCCATCATCATCCATGGTTCTCAATAAAGCCTTTGGCTGATTTTTATAAACAGGGCCTACATAAGGATCTACACCGCTGCTATTGTCGTTAAAGTAATATTGAATGATCGTATCTGCGGCTATAGTATGCATCCAGTACTGCGATAAGGAATAGTTTCGGGTAGCGTTGAACATGGAGGGTACCTGTATATCCGGTTCATTAGCATGATTGTAAAGATCTTTATGGAAAAATATGCCCAGCTGCCGGAGAAAAATATCTTCACCCCCTGCCAATACCTGCAATTAATGCATTTTGAAGTAGACCTGAAAACTACAGCTGAAGAAGCCCTGGCAACTTTTCGAAAAGTTCCGGATTTTTATGATATTCTCGTATTGGATGTGCAGCTGCCCGGACTTGATGGTTTTGAGCTGGCCGGGGAAATCAAAAAGATAAATGAAAAAACGCCATTTCTTTTTTTTACAGCCAGAAACGAAAAGAAAGACCGTATTGCTGGTCTTAAGCTGGGCGCTGATGATTATATCAATAAACCTTTTGATGTAGATGAATTGGTGCTGCGGATCTCAAATATTATCAGGCGCAATAATAATAATACCCGTACTGTACAGGAAGAAAAAGATACTATAGTTATCGGTGACGTAATATTTAAAAAAGACCTTTTCAAAATATCTGTGGGAAGTTCGGGCAGAAGCATCGCTCTTACCGTAAGGGAAGCTTCTTTACTGGAATATATGTACCAGCATAAGAATATGGTATTGAAACGCGGGGATATATTGGTTCAGCTATGGGGAGAGGATGATTACTTTTTAGGCCGGAGCCTTGATGTTTTTATATCAAGGTTGCGGAAACTGTTGGCTGCATCCGAAAAAGTGAAAATTGAAAATGTATATGGAGTGGGGTTTATTTTCAGTGTAAAGTAATGCCTGTTATAATCTTTTGTCGGTATTTCTTTTCAAAGATTATTCATGTTTGCTTGCAATACCATATTTCTCTGTCAGTATACTATAATGGTGCAACCAGTGCCCGACAATATTAAACCCAAGCGCTAAAACTGTGGTTGAATAATTGCTTACGGTGCCCATGCGGTTAAGCTCTGTATCTGCAAAATGTGTAAACAGCAGTATAGAACTTTCCCGGATTAAGATCATCTCATTCTTTAAAAATTGCAGACTTTTGTTGTTTACATCAGCATTTTGGGCATATACATCCTGGTCGAAGCCGGGGAGTGGTTGCTGTTCTCCCCGTGCAATACATAACGCCCGGTAGGAAAATATACGTTCGGTATCAATACAGTGCTGTAATACCTGTTTTACGGTCCATTTGCCGGGCGTATAAGCGAAATCGGCTTGAGATTCCGGTATTTGCAAAATAAAATTTTTTAAATCCTTCGCGGAAAATGGCAAAATGACCTGTATGTCATTTCCTTGTACCCTGGAAATATAAGGTTCAAAATAGGGCGGATAATCTGCAGGAGTGGGGCGCATTTTTTAAGGTAAAAGTAAATGGTTTGAAGTGGATGCGGTTATTTAAGTGGAAAATCCCCAGGATCTGGTTATATACAATGTATTTATTCATTAATTTGTAAAAAAAACTGCGATAATTGATATTATTTACCTGAGAAATCCCTTACCTTTGCAGTCCAAAATTTTTTATTATGGCAAGAGTATGTCAGGTTACGGGCAAAACGCCAATAGGAGGCCACAAAGTATCGCATTCAAATATTAAAACAAAGCGTCGTTTTTTGCCTAATCTGCAAAAAAAGAAGTTCTATTTGGCTGAGGAAGACAAATGGATTACTTTAAAGTTATCAACTGACGCTATTCGCACTATTAATAAAAACGGCCTGTACTCTGTAGTGAAAGAGCTGCGTGCAAAAGGCGAAAAAATATAATTTTTAAAGTATTTCCATTATGGCAAAGAAATCTAAAGGCAACAGGGTTCAGGTAATACTGGAGTGTACCGAGCATAAAACAAGCGGCCAACCCGGAACCAGCCGTTATATCACTGTAAAGAACAAAAAGAACAATCCTGAAAGACTGGAGTTGAAAAAATACAACCCGATCCTGAAGAAAGTGACTGTTCATAAAGAAATTAAATAATTAATTTGAAGATTTGAAAATGTGCCAATTTGAGAATGGCAGATAGTTTTCAAATTTTCAAATTCCCAAATTTTCAAATTAAAAAGAAATGGCAAAAGCAGCTTCTAAGAACGCGAAAGTAAAAGATGCCAAAGCAGCGGCAGAAAGTAAGAACTGGACTAAAGTGATCCGCGCTGTGCGTAGCCCTAAAACCGGTGCTTATACTTTTAAAGAGCAGATCGTTCACAAAGAAAAAGTAAAAGATTTTTTAGCTCAAAAGTAATTTTGACCTGATAGAATATTCAACAAAGCTATTCGTACTGCGGATGGCTTTTGTTGTTTGAGGCCACGCCCTATCTGTTAAAGCCAGTCAAAACAAAGTATCCTGATTGAAAATATTTAATTATAAATATAGATGAGCCTTTTTAAAAAGTTATTTGGAAGGAAAGAGAAAGAATCGCTGGACCAGGGTTTGCAGAAAACCAAAGAAGGGTTTCTGAGTAAAATCAGCAAAGCAATTGCCGGTAAAAGCACTGTTGATGAAGAAGTGCTGGACAACCTGGAAGACGCTTTAATAAGCGCTGATGTAGGAGTGGATACAACCGTGCGTATTATTGACCGTATCGAGCAGCGGGTAGCAAAAGATAAATACCTTGACACAGCAGAACTGAACCAGATGCTGAAAGAAGAGATCGAGAATATATTGGTGGATGCACCCAGTGCGGTTAGCTACACTTTTGACAGCGAAATGCCTGCTAAACCTTACATCATCCTGGTAGTGGGCGTTAACGGGGTGGGGAAAACGACTACCATTGGAAAACTTGCCTACAATTTTAAAAAGGCCGGCAAAAATGTTTTGTTGGGTGCGGCTGATACCTTCAGGGCTGCTGCCGTGGATCAGCTAACCATCTGGAGCGAAAGGGTGGGCGTGCCTATTGTAAAACAGGCAATGGGAAGCGATCCTGCAGCTGTTGCCTTTGATACGGCACAAAGCGCAGTGAGCCGTCAAAGCGATGTAGTGATTATTGATACGGCAGGACGCTTACATAATAAGGCGCATCTTATGGATGAGCTGAACAAAATAAAAAGAGTATTGCAAAAGTTCATCCCTTTTGCGCCACATGAAGTATTGCTGGTACTCGATGGCTCAACCGGGCAAAATGCTTTGGAACAGGCTAAACATTTTACTGCGGCTACTGATGTTACCGCTATGGCCATAACCAAGCTCGATGGGACTGCCAAGGGCGGCGTAGTGCTGGCAATTGCTGATCAGTTTAAGATACCGGTGAAGTTTATAGGCGTGGGCGAAAAAGCCGAAGACCTGCTGGTATTTGATAAGCACGAGTTTGTGGATAGCTTATTCAGCCTGAAATCGGAATGATTTTTTATCTTTGCATGAAGTATTAAAGCGAAAAAAGATTATGGAAAATATTGTCATCATACCAGAAAGCAAAAAGCAATTTTCTGCAATCAAAGCATTTTTAGAGGAAATGAAGATCCGTTTCAAAACAGAAAAACAGGACGATGCGCTAATGACCGAGGCGGAATTTTATGCGAAAATAGACAGGTCTATAAAACAAGCGGAAGAAGGGAAGGTAGTAGAGTACACGCCCGAATTGGAAAAGAAACTTTTTAAAAGTATCTTATGAGCTATAAGGTCCTTTTTACGATTGATGCCAATGAAGATATAGACAAAATTGAACGGTCGGGAAATAAAAAACTACTGAAAAAGCTGCGTTCACTTTTAGCGGAACTTAGAGAACACCCCAAAACAGGCACCGGAAAACCCGAGCAATTAAAACACTATGAAATTCCCACCTGGTCACGCAGGATCTCACAAGAGCACCGTTTGATTTACCGTATACAGGACGAAATCATAACCGTATTAGTGCTTTCGGCCTACGGACATTATGAGGATAAATAACCGGATTAAATGGAAGCAGAAATTGGATCAGCAAGTATCCCTTTTTCAATAATCATATTGATGCTAATTTTTTTTACCCGCTACTTTTTCAAAGTTCCTGAAAGAGGTATAAAAGACAATGGTCAGCGCTGATAAGGCTATTGCCGGTATCAGCCATTTTGTTTGGGTAAATCCTGCAAAGAAAAACAGCATCCACACCAGGAAGACCAGCGATAAATAGCCGTCCATTTTTAAATCATCGGTATAGAGCAGCACATGCAGCAACGTAAGAATAGCCGGAGCCGCTATCAGAATGCAACAGTACTCATAAATATTGCCATGTGAAACGGCTAATGCGCGTAACGCCCAATATTCGGGTATCAATAAAATAGCATAGCAAAAAAACAACGATGCAAGAATGGCGAATGGTTGCAAAGGGAGCGACCTGTAAAAATTCAGCTTATCTTCAATAAAATAAAAATTTTTGTAAATGATAACGCTGTGTGCCGCCAGGCAAAGCATGAATATCAGCCACATCATCCTGCTCTCAAATACAGATTCGTCTGTAATTACAAAAAAGTAAATACAACAAAAGCTGATGAGCTTAATAATAACAAGCGCCAGGAACTGCTCGCGGAACATATATTTCAGCAGGAACCACCATAACGTTGCAGGCTGCCGTTTTAACCTGAAAAATGTATGAGCGGATAAAAATGCGGCTTTCCTGTTCAGATAATCAAGGCAAAAGATGGTGACAGCAATCAATACTAATGCAAGGCTAACGGGGCTATACAAGCCTGTCTGTTTACCAGCGCTTACTCCCACAATTATGATGAGCAGGGTGTAAATAATGACAGGAAGCAATAATAAAAATCCTGTAAAAGCAAATCCTGTAAATCTTTTCGCAGCAGAAAGACCATTCAGCGTTTGCAGAAAATGATACTCGTTTTTTGTAACGCGGTTAGCATAAAAGCTGATACATTTAATAAAATATAAGATGCACAAGATCGCATATATGACAAAAGTTCCCCTGTTTTCTAAAATGCTGATGATAATATAATAATGCGTTTCCAGCGTGTCTTTAGGAGTGTGCTGTATGCCAAACACCACAAAGAAGAGAAAATAAAAAGCGCCCGCTATCTGCCTGTAAAAAGGCGTTACTACGGATCTGTACAATATATTATTTACCGGGTTCAATAACGATGGTTTTATTTTGTACATGGTAAATACCGGATAAGGAAATTCCTGTCGGTGAAATATCGTGATGCGAGGTGAATATAAATCCCTTGTTCTTTGTTGAATGGATGAGATGCTGCAAGGCGTTTTGAGCGGACACATCCAGCGTTGTAAAAGGTTCGTCCAGTAATATCCATTCTGAGTTGCCGGTAAAAGCCAGCAGCAGCGACAGCTTTTTCAGCATACCGCTGGAGTAGCTTCCGCAGGGGTTATCTAAGTAATGATCAATACCGAGAATGCTTTTTATTTCATTCACCTGTTGAACAGTGCCATTTTTTACTTTCAGATAGAAGTTAACTAATTCCTGCCCGCTTAAAAATGATGGATAGGCCGGTTCTGCAGCAGCGTGGTTGATAGCGGCCCTGTACGCTACCGGCGCTTTATGCATTGATATCTGTTCGTTAAGAATAATGTTTCCTTTTAAAGGCACCAGGCCGGCCAGTGCCTTTAAAAAGGTAGATTTACCGCTGCCGTTAGGGCCTTTGATCCAGTAATTACCTTGCTGCAGCTCAAGTGCCGGGATGTTCAACACTTCGTGATCACCATATTTTTTTATTAGATGTTTAACCTGTAACGTTTTCACCGGGATATTTTAATGGCTCAAAATAGGATAAAAATCTGTTGATTGACATTTTTCATCTGTGTATTCTTTGCGGCTTCATTCTTGTGAACAAGCTTTATACACTCATTATTTTTAACCTGCCTATATTTTGTCTATTTTTGTAGTAAGCAGCGTTTTAATATAGCTAAATAAAATTTTGCAATGAAAGCGATCAACATTACCGCATATACTGATGATGCCTCACAAATAGAAGCTATCAAAGCGGTTATTAAGGCGTTTAAAATAAAGTACAGTATTTCTAAAGTACAGGAGACCGAAAGCCCGTATAACCCTGATTTTGTAGCAATGATTAAACAAGGTGAACAGGATCTGAAGGACGGGAAAGGCATAAAAATGTCTTTGGAAGAATTGGAAAACCTATGCAAATAGTTTATACACC
>JASGEW010000134.1:0-15957 GCA_047606125.1 Niabella sp.
AAAGATGGAGTGTAGAAGGCGCACAAAAGATTGTCAATCTACGGGCATATAAAAAAAGTAAGCAATGGCGAAGGGTCCAAGATCTAATCAAAGCAGCCGCTTAATAATGCAATTTGTCATACACCCTCAATGCCCGCAATACCCAATTCTGGATTAGAAAGTGCTTTGTTGCTTACACTGTACAGCGACATCTTGTACGATTTTTCACTTACACCAGCTAAGACGTTAAGGTTATGCCGCTTGTTGAACCGGTTATTGTAAGTAAGATAATTTTCGTTGGACCAAACCGACGATGTTGCGTTTGAAACAGAGCCATTAGGTCCGGAATTACCCAAGGGAGTGCGATCGCTACCATATAGGGTGAGAGAGTCATTGAAGATAATCTTCTGAGTAAAACTCCTATTGTACACAAAGGTAGATCTGAATTGTAATTTAGGAGTAATCGTATATTGAAGATAACCGTTTGCCAATAAAATATTGTTTTCGGTAGTCCTTACAAGGTGCTGTTGATTTATCAGGGGATTGAACGTATAGTCAGTTGCGCCGGTCACCCCTTCCTCGCTCGGGTCTTCTAATGTAGCCTGATAGGCACTATCACTCATCCCTGTAAACGGTCGGTACCCCAAGATACTCCACATTAGGCTTCCCTGACTCGAACCTGCATCAGCAACTGATGGCGAAATCCCCGATTGCAATGTATTGGTATAAGTGATATCTGCTCCGATTTTAAATTTGCTGTTTATCTGCTGGTCGAGATCGATTCTTCCCCGGTATCGTTTATAACCTGAATTGATGATAGTACCCAATTGATTCAGGTAATTGCCCGAAACAGAATATTTTGTCTGAACATTTCCACCACTTATATTCAGGGAATAGTTTTGCATCAAACCGGTTCTGAACAACAAATCCTGCATATCCAGCGGACGCGTGCTGTCAACATACCAACGATAAGATTTATTACTGATGACGGCATTCTCGTAATCTGCAGGAGGGTTTGCTGTTTGGTTGTCAGCTTGCAACTGTGCCCACTGTTCTGCATTCAGCATTTGCATTTTTTGGATATTATGCTGAAATCCATACCATGGATTAAAATTGATCTGGGCTTTACCAGCCTTTCCTTTTTTTGTAGTAATCACAATCACGCCGTTACTCCCCTGCGCACCATACATTGCAGTGGCTGCGGCATCTTTTAAAACAGTGATGGATTCAATCTCATTTGGATCCAGCTGGTTCGTATTAAATTCAGATGCCGCCACAGGGAAGCCGTCAATCACATACAGAGGAGCTGTTTCCTGTGTGATAGAACTGGCACCTCTAACTATAATATTAATAGCAGAGCCCGGCTGCCCGTCCTGTGATGCAACCTGTACACCCGCTACGCGCCCCGCAAGCGCTTCATCAAAAGAACGCACGGGTGCTTTTTGCAGTGCCTCGACATTGACTGTTCCCACAGATCCTGTCAGATCCTTCTTCTTGATAGAGCCATATCCAACAACGAGAATCTCCTCCATATCGGCAGCAACGGATGCAAGCCTCACGTTATAATAGTTAGTTGTGCCCGGAACGACTAAAACCTCTTGGGCCATAAACCCCACCATTGAAAAATGCAATACACTTTTTGGTACAACATTTTTTAATGTATATTTACCAAGACTGTCGGTTTCGACACCTATCTTGGAATTCTTTATAGTCACTGATACACCATAAAGAGGTTTTCCCGACTCGTCTGTAACTGTTCCGGTAATCGTTGCGCCCTTTCGCTGCGCATGTACGAAATTGCTCAATAATAAAACAATCCCAACATAAAGTACATCCTTTACTGAACATATTTTATTGCCCATTATGTAATGTTTAGTTTTTAAGATTTATTTATAACAAGTGCTATTTATCAGATGTCGTACCTGTTTAAAAAATTGAATTGCTGTATTACCTGCACCCAACCATAAATCATCAAATAGTGATTGCCGGACAGGCAGTATAGTTGAAATATATTAGACAAGCTCGTTTAAAAATGCCGATGTGCTATTTCAATTTACATCAGTTCCATAGAATGGATGCAATACATTTAAAGAGGTATATGCCAAATATTTACGGGGAAAAGCAATCTATTAATCGTTTGTCTATGGTTTTTACAATGACAAGCATACGTCTTTATTTAATTTATACACTGCCGCTATTCCTTGTGCGTCTGGAAAAATAAGCACCCTTTATAACTACAATTTTCATTTTTTGACAAAATAGTTTATGGGGAACCGTTTGTTTAGCCTATGGCATTTATTCAACAGTGCGAATAACCCCGAGCTTCCCTACCAACATATTTACACCGATATAGGTAACCAGGTAAATTATCCCTATTCCTATAAAAATGGGTATATAAGAAATATGATGAATTGTCCAAGCCGTCAAAAATTGAATTCCTATGGCAGCAGCACCTCCCAGCGTTCCCCCCAGGCCCGTAATTGTGCCCTGTACATCCTTTGTAAAAACCTCGGTCGGTATCGTAATGTTTCCCCACAAACCGTGCCCCATCATCACTCCCGCGATAGCAGCGACGGCGACTGCTATATTGGGCGAGATATAAAGTAACAGGCAGCAGGCGGGGATCAGCAGCGAAGCAAACAGCATCGTCGTTTTACGCGCTTTATTTAAAGTCCAGCCTTTGTTAATAAGTCTTTTGGGTAATGCACCTCCCAAAATAGTTCCCACAGATAAGAACACATAAGGTATCCATGCAAAGTATCCTAATTCATTCAGCTTCATACCCTGCACATCCTGTAAATATTTGGGTATCCAGAATATCAAAAAATAAGTGCAGGGATCTATTAAAATCCTGGGCAAAAAACAGCCCCATACAGCAGGTGTCTTCAACAGCTTGATTAAAGGTACCGGCTTGCTGTTTTTGCGTTCCGGGGTATTGTCCCCAGCGATATAAGCCAACTCTTCTTTGCTGATACGGGGATGTTCTGTAGGTGTCCGATAAAATTTCCACCAAAAAAACACCCACACAAAGCCCATAACACCCGTAATCATAAATGCAGACTGCCATCCCCATTTAATCGCTGCAAAACTGACCATAGGTATGGCAATGGCTGCCCCTAAAGAGGAACCTGCATTCAGCAATCCTATCGCCAAAGCGCGCTCTTTTAAAGGGAACCACTCTGTAACAGCCTTTATACCTGCAGGAAAATTGGCAGACTCCGTAATGCCCAGCAAAAACCTAAAAACGGAAAACTGGGTAACTGTTCTGGCAAATCCATGAAGGGCATTTGCCAACGACCAACCGCCGGCAAACCACAGCAGCCCTTTTCTTACGCCGATGCTGTCTATCATTCTGCCACTGATACTATACATAACCGTATAGCTGACGAGAAAGGCCGAAGTGATAAAGGAATAATCCATATCCGACAAATGCAATCTTTTCTGTATGGTAGGAGCCAATACGGAAAGTACCTGCCGGTCTAAATAATTCAATGCAGAAACAAAAAACAGCATTGCGCCGATTCCCCATCTGATATTTTTATTATTACTACCCATGATTAATGTCAGCAAACGGATTAAAGTGACTTGCATTTGCGCCGGAACTGTTTTTCTTGTCCAAAACCAATTTGATATCCGGAACCATTGTATCGTTTTCCATCCCTAATAAATACTGTCCCTGTTCGATTAACTTATGTCTTAAACCTGATGTATCTACCCGGCGGGACGTAATCCCATGCTTAACCATTTCAGTCGCTGCGATACCGGCTGCCTGGCCGATAGCCATACATGTGGCCATAACCCTTGCCGAACCGAAGGCTGTATGTGTTGCAGAAATACTGCGCCCTGCCACCAAAACATTGTCCAGGGTTTGCGGCAACAAGCTGCGATACGGAATCTCATAAACTGCTTTTCCTGAACCGGTAAAGATTTGCTGTTCCCCTTCCGGCGGGTGAATGTCAATGGCAAAAGTGCCACAGGCAATACCGTCTTCAAATGCACGATTGGATAGCACATCCTGTTCTGTTAATTTATAATCCCCGATGATATGCCTCGTTTCTCTTATACCTACCTGCACGCCGGTATCAACTATATAGGAATTCTGAAATCCACCTACATACTTTTGCAAAAACTTATGAATGATCCATGCCTGTTCCCTTGTCTCTACTTCTGCTTTGGTAAGATCATTCGCATTGGTTCCGTCTATGCCCTGCAAACGAGTGGCGTTTACTGCAATTTGGCCTTCCATGGGCAATTGGTAAAATAAAATTCTCGGCGCTGCATCTTTAGGGAACTCCCCGGATTCCATTCCTTTTTTTACTAATTCTTTCAGCCCCAAAAAAGCAATAGCATCACTTGAGTCAATCTCTTCGTCTGTTGGAGCGTCTTTCAGCAATGCCCTGTTTTCTTTCATCCATTTTCTCAATTCGTCCATATTAATTCCGCCAATGCGGTAAAAGAGTGTAACAGGCTGCATAGCGCCGTCTTCTTCCCGGCCTTTTACAAAAGGCGCGCCCGACATTGCTACAATATCGGCGTCTGCCGAACAGTCAATGATGGCTTTGGAACAAATAGCCTGCCTGCCTGATTTATTTTCTACAATCACGGCTTCTACATTATTTCCATTTCTGATGGCATCTACCGCCCAGGTGTGCAATAACAATTCTATACCGGCTTTTCTGACCATATCGAACAACAGGTATTTCATTCCTTCGGGGTCAAAAGGCGTCATTGAAGCATTATCGAAAGTAAGGTCTGTTACATGACCTAAAGAAGATTTTAGTTTAACCAGCCTGTCTACTAGCTCACCGGCTATACCTCTTATAACCTGTTTTCCTTTTATATCATGAAAAGTGAACATAGGGTTTACCATAGCATTGGTAAGATTACCACCCAAAAAACCATAACGTTCAAGAAGCAATACTTTCGCTCCGTTACGCGCAGCGGCAATAGCGGCTCCGATACCGGCAGGTCCGGCTCCAACAACCAATACATCAGGATTTGCATATACAGTAACTTTACGTGCAGGCTCTTCTATAAATTTCATTTGTTTTATTTTTTGTTTTTAAGCATACAGGGCATTAATGTCAATTTATCTGCACCCCTGGCATAAGAATCGTTCGTTATTTGGCAAATTAAAAAGCGTTAAATGCTGGACGAAGCTAAGTTGTCAGGAAGCATATAATTATAGATTCGGGCAAAAATTTATTGGGAACTTTCCCGCAACCGTTCCCAAATCGTTTATATATTCGCTTTTCAGAATAATTAAATAAAATGAACTCCCACCAAGTAACGATTATTGATATTGCCAAGAAACTCGGGGTGTCAAAATCTACGGTTTCCAGAGCTTTGACAAATAATCCTAATATTAACTCCGCAACTAAGGAAGCTATATTAAAAGTTGCCGCCGAACTAAATTACCAGCCCAATATGCTGGCTTTGGGTCTGATAAAAAATCAAACCAATATTCTTGGCGTAATAATTCCTGATATTGAAAAACCTTTCTTTGCTTCAATTGTAAGCGGCATACAGCACGCGGTTGCAAAGTATGGTTACAGAATCATCATTGCACAAAGTGATGAATCTCCAAAAACGGAAGAAGACAATTTAAAAGCACTGATGCTGATCCGGGTGGATGGCTTTATTGTTTGTCATACCCGCGATACAAAGGATTTTGAGCATATTAAACTATTGCATAGCAAGGGTTATCCGTTAGTTTCGTTCGCCCGCATTTGCCCCGAACTTCCTGTTCCTAAAGTGGTTGAAGATGATTTTAACGGACTCTATACTACTACCGAACACCTCATTGAGCAGGGCAAAAAAAGAATCGCACTTCTTGCAGGCCCCCGAAACCTGCTGGCGAGTAAATTAAGAGTAAACGGATATAGAGTGGCCTTACAGCAATATAATATTCCATATGACAAAGCCCTGGTAGCCCATACAAAATTTTCGCATGAACAAATAGCTACAGCATTAGAAAACTGGCTCAATCTGAAAAACCCGCCGGACGGTATTTGCACGGTGTATGATGCGGGCGCTGTAAAGCTTATTGAAATACTGAAACAAAAAGGTATAAAAATTCCTGATGAAATTGCCGTGACCGGCTTTGGCAATGACCCAGCTGCTAACTTAATTGACCCTGGCCTTACTACCTATGCTCAAAGACCTTATGAAATCGGTACAATTGCCGGAAAGAAAATTATTGAATTATTAAATAAGAAAAATATTGCAGACGCTTCCGAAATGATTATCTGCAAAGGCGAGTTGATTAAAAGAGATTCTTCATGAACCAGAAGAGAAATTGTTCTGATATTGATATTCTATTTTAGAAATAAAGTTTTGTCCTATAACTTAAGCCTATAATATCACCTATGATCAATCAAGAATTAATTAGCTGCGTAATAATTGGATTCTACCCTGCCCGCGCTTAAAAAACGGCTTGCATAATAATTTTCCTCCAGGTCGCTTACAGCAACGCCGCGGCCTGTGGAGGCATGTACAAATTTATTATTCCCCAGGTACATCCCAACATGCGATACACCGCCTGTTGTGTTAAAGAACAGCAGGTCGCCCTGCTTTAAATCTGCCGAAGCAATATGGCTGGCAGCCCTGTACTGCTCCCGCGCTGTTCTCGGAAGATCGATACCAAAGGCAGCTTTATATACCGCTCTTACAAAAGCACTGCAATCAATACCACTTTTGGTGGTACCACCATACCTGTAACGGGTGCCGTACCAGTCATCTATTGCTTCCAGGAGCTTAAGATTTGTAAGCATAGCAGGCAGCATATTTAATAAGGCCGCATATTTGATCTGCACTTTGGTTGGAGCAGCAAGGCTTTTAACTTCCACTTCTGCATTTACAGTATGCATATCTTCCAGCTTGTTATCATTGATCACCTCCGCAATATGCTTATCGCGCGTAAATGATTTTAAACTGTATTTGGATATAGCTACCGCCTCCTGGGCCTTAGGAGCATTGGCAGTGTTGGCTGGCACATTATTTGCCTGATATTGATTGTTTAGTTTTAGAGGAGCTGAACAGCTGGCCATAAGCAAGGTAACTACCAGTCCCAGTAAAATCGCTCTTATCATAATAGAATCAAATCCATTTTAATATTAAATCCAACCAAAAATCAGATCAGGAACCCATTTTCGAATAGTATAAAACGATCAATCGGATACAATATTGTGTTGCAGCGATTTTTTTTAGAAAACAGACTTACAAAGTACTAAAAATCAATAACTTAAAATTTATCAAAATCACATTTAAACCCTGTTTTCCGGCTTTCTGTTTCCATCTTCAGGCTAAGCAGGCTGTCCCATTGCCGGGTCGGTAATGCTGTCAGCGCCTGTTTCCACATGTCCTGCAAACCTTTGGCTGAAGCGCTCTGCTCCGTTTATCCTCACTGTAAAGTCGTACCAGCCCGAAGATTTTCCCAGGTTTAAAATAACCTGTTTATCAGCATTGCCGGCAGGAAGGGACTGCTTTACTACCGCATTACCATAAGCATTATCGTTTATTTCAATAGTACAGGCGGCATTTCCCGTATTTTTTAGAAGCAGGATAACATTGCCCTGCTTCTGATAACCACAGGTTATTGCAACGTCAGGGTCATTTTTATCGCCCTCAAATTCCCGGTAAAAGCCATTAGGCGCATATACCCGTAAATGATAACCTTCGTTTTCAAAATCTGCCAGATCCCATTTATCATCCAGGTAATGGCCTGCCGCAACCGTATAATTCCAGGCGCGGTTCAGCTCAAATTGCTGATCGTCCGCCAACGCTTTATGACTACCCACAGCATATACCCGGAAAGGTGCGCCCGCTGCATTTTCGCCAAAGAATCCTTTTGCTGATTCAAAACGCACCCTGAAGGTTTTCTTATCTTTATCCAGCTTACCATTAGTAAATAATTCGTAAGGCAGGGCACAGGAAGTGCGGGTTCCCTTTTCCTGTTTCGGTAACCATTGTGCAAACCGGTTATGCTTCAGGTCCTGTTCGTTCACTTTTTTAAAACCAGTTGGTTCCCCGGTAAATTTTGCATTATAGATTGTTTCAATAAATTCATTCCTGTTTAAAAAATTAAGTTTTTTGTCTTCCCTTTTATTGAAAACGCTGAACGCGGCTGTCAGGTCGCCGCTAATGGCTCTTCTCCAGGGATTGATATTTTCGAACCGTATATGCTTATTAAATTTTTTGCTGCAAAAGGTTTCCAGGAATTGCAGCGTCGAAGTATGTTCAAAAAGCTGCGAACAAACTTTTCCGCCCCTGCTCCAGGGAGAAGCAATGATCATTGGCACCCGGAAACCCAGTCCTACCACACCTTCCCTGGCTTCATGTTCGGGAATGCCCTGCAGTAATTCATTTTCCAGCCGCACCTGTTCTATTTCGGTATCCATTTCGGGCGCACATTTACCGCTACCCGGCACTTTATTATCCGAAATGGCATACGGAGGCACATGATCAAAATACCCGTCGTTTTCATCATACGTAATAACAAAGATCGTTTTTTGCCAGACTTCCGGATTTTTGGTAAGGATATCCAGGATCTCCGATACATACCAGGCGCCATACCAGGGCGCGCTGGGGTGATCAGAAAAATTCTGAGGACCGGCCAGCCAGGAAACGGTAGGCAGCTTCCCCTCTGTTACATCTTTTCTGAACTGGTAAAAAATATCTCCCGCAGGTACTGCCAGTTCTCTTTCCTTTCCTCCATCACTATACTTTAAGCCGGCCAGCTTCCGGTAATCCGGATCGCCCGTGTTCGTAGTAAAAGCATTGTAGAAAAGCTGCCGCTCCTCCTCCGGCAGCCTGTCAAAATTTTTCTTATTCCATTTCAGCAGCTCTTCCCTGGCATTATCCAGCGCTTTCTGCTTGTTCCGGATGGCCGCTTTTGTTTTGTCCGCATCCACTTCGCCGGGACTGGCTTCCTGCAATCTTTCAATTTCACCGGGCAGGGTATCTGCCAGCTTTTGAAGCCCCCTGATGTATTGTGGTGCGAATTTTACATTGTAAACAGCAAAAAATTCAAGAAGGTTACAGCCAAAATTGGCAAGCCAGGAACGTTCCTCGCCTTTAAAACCGCCACCACAGGTAATTTCATTCTGATAAAACTTCCACTTAATATCGTTTTTAGAAAGCAGTTCCGGAAAAGTTTCCCATTGAAATTTTGCATGGGCAAAATCCGTATTCCGGATATTTACTTTATCGATGCCGTTTTCTTTGCTTTTGATATTAGCTGTCCAGAAAAACGAACGATTAGGCGTCGTGCTCGTCATAGCAGAGCAAAAATGCTGATCACAAACCGTAAAAGCATCGGCCATTGCAAAATAGAAGGGCAGGTCTTCGCGGGTATAATGCCCCAGCGTCAGCGGCATCGTCGCATATTTCTTATTTCCCGATTTCTTTGCAGTCAGCCACCGGTCATATTTACCCAGGTTATTAGCGTCTACCTGGCTGCTGCGGGAGTGCAGAAGACTGCCCATCCAGGTAATCTTCGTGTTTTTTATATCAAGCCTGAAAGGAGCATAAGTATCTCCTTTTTCATCGGTTTGAAACCATACGGGATTGCCGTTGGGCAGGGATATGGCCCTCGGATCATTAAAGCCCCTTACCCCCTGTAAGGTGCCAAAACTATGATCAAATGAACGGTTTTCCTGCATCAGTATTACAACATGCTCGGCATCTAAAAAGGTGCTGCCGGGCCGGGGGTCTATAGCAAGCGCTGCTTTGATAGAATCGGGTATTGCGGCCGAAATACCCGCGGCCCCGGAAAGGAGCATCGCTTTTTTAATAAATTCCCTTCTGTTATCCATTTGTCAAGATCAATTTGGTTGAAGCAATAAATGTAAAAGAAGTTTTTCCGCACGGCGATTAAGTTTTTGTTACCAGCCAGGCGCCGCATTTACAAAACGTATATGACCCGGTATTAGGTGAATAGTTTAAAACTGTAACAGGTATCGGGCAAATTCCTGAACTTTTTGGTTAATTTTGCGTTTTGAAAATATTGCATTATCCAGTTTAAAATTTAAAATAGTATATGTATCCAGCAGAAATAGTAATTCCTATGAAAGAGGAATTAACAGATAACGGGTTTGTGGAACTGCAAACTCCTGAAGAAGTAGAAGCCAGCCTGGCACAGGAAGGTACTAATTTATTAGTGATCAACTCTGTTTGTGGCTGTTCAGCAGGCACGGCCCGTCCGGGTGTGCTGATGGCTGTAGCTAATGCCGAAAAAAAACCAGACCAGCTCACTACCAGCTTTGCAGGTTTTGATATTGATGCAGTTAGTAAAGTACGGGAGCATTTACTGCCTTACCCTCCGTCTTCGCCATCTGTTGCCTTATTTAAAGATGGTAAACTGGTGCATTTTATAGAGAGGCACATGATAGAAGGCCGTTCGGCGCAAATGATCGCCCAAAACCTGTTGGCTGCATTTGACGAGTATTGTTGAGCTTCGTCAAAAAGTTTACAGGTTTAAAAAGTTTCAGGAATGCGCGGTCTTTGCCGCGCATCTTTCTTGAATTGCCAGCAATCTGCCAACATTTTAACTTTTCAACATTTAAACCTCAGTTTATCGTAATATTGCCGCAAATTAATTAAATCGCTTCGCTGCATGTATCCTAATTTATATTATGTTTTTAAAGATTGGTTTGGAGTAGACTGGAAGTTCCTGCACTTTGTAAACTCTTTCGGCTTTTTTGTTGCTGTTTCCTTTATCATCTGTTCTATTGTTTTAACTTATGAGCTGAAACGTAAAGGGAAAGAGGGCCTTTTCCAGCCTACCGAAGAAAAAATAACGGTTGGGAAACCCGCCTCACCTGTTGAGTTGATCACCAATTTTATACTTGGTTTTTTACTGGGATATAAAGTTCTGGGGCTGCTAATTGTAAAAAACTCCCTGACCGTAAATCCGCAGGAATATATCTTTTCATCCCGCGGGAATTTTTGGGCGGGTATTGTATTAGGATTGATTTTCACGGGCCTTAAGTGGCGCGAAAAAAACAAGCAAAAATTAGCGAATCCTGAAACCCGCACTATAAGGGTATGGCCACACGACAGGGTGGGCGAAATAACCATGATCGCCCTGATCTTTGGCCTGGTAGGCGCTAAAATATTTGATACTTTTGAAAACTGGGATTCATTTATAAAAGACCCTTCTTCCATTTTTTCTGCTTCAGGCTTAACTTTTTATGGAGGCCTCATCTGCGCCGGCGTCGCTCTTTGGTGGTATACTAAAAAACATAAGATCCATTTTGTACATTTCCTCGATGTAATGGGACCTGTAATGATGTTGGCTTATGCCCTGGGCCGCATTGGATGCCAGGTTTCGGGCGACGGGGACTGGGGTATTTATAATGCTGCTTTCAAAACAACACCCGGCGGCGGTATCTTTCCTGCCAAACCGGAAGATTTCCCGGCGGCTTTGAAAGCTAATGCTCATTTTTTTTCCGTGCATGAAATGCATCACACTTTTTTTTCCAAACCCGGCTTTTTAAATTTTCTGCCCAACTGGTTTTTTGCATACGATTTTCCCCATAACGTAAATGAAACAGGAGTGCCGCTGGTCAACTGCACCGATACACAATTTTGTAACCATTTACCCATTCCGGTTTTTCCTACTTCATTATATGAAATAATTACCTGCCTGATCCTGTTTGGCATCCTCTGGATGATGAGGAAAAGAATTAAAATTCCGGGCTTACTGTTCGGCATCTACCTTATTTTCAATGGAATAGAAAGGTTTTTAATAGAAAGGATCCGCGTAAATGTAAAAATGCACTTTTTAGGCATTGAGATGACCCAGGCCCAGCTCATTTCTTTTGGACTGATATTGGCGGGTATTGGTATGATTATTTACGCTAAAACAAATTATAAACGCATGCAACCTGATACGGTTTAAAAGTGTTTATTATGGGATACTGATTTGCTAATCATTTTAAAAAGTTATTGCAGCGTATTTAAATATTATTGATTTATCCTATTTTCTACGTACTTTTGCAGGTTATTATATAATTAAGAACCTACTCGTCAGTTTTACCAAAAGGAGATATAATCAGATATGCGTCAGCTTAAAATTGCTACACAAATAACCAACAGAGATTCCCAGGCAGTTGAAAAATATTTGCAGGAGATCTCAAAGATTTCTATGATCACGCCGGAGGAAGAAACTACTCTTGCTCAGAAGATAAAAATGGGTGACCAGCGCGCTTTGGATAAGTTAGTGCAGGCCAACCTGCGTTTCGTGGTTTCGGTGGCGAAACAATACCAGCACCAGGGATTGTCGCTGAGCGATCTGATCAATGAGGGCAATCTGGGCCTGATAAAAGCGGCCCAGCGTTTTGATGAAACCAAAGGTTTTAAGTTTATTTCTTACGCCGTATGGTGGATCCGCCAGAGCATTTTACAGGCATTGGCAGAGCAGGGACGCCTGGTTCGCCTGCCTCAAAATAAGATCGGTACTTATAATAAAGCCAATAAAGCTTACATGGCTTTTGAGCAGGAACATGAAAGGGAACCCTCAACCGAAGAGCTTTCTGAATTGCTTGAAATGAGCGAAACAGAGATCAATAATATCTTTCAAAGCAATACCCGCCACACTTCCCTGGATGCGCCCGTGCATGAAGCGGAAGACGTGGCTATGGGCGATCTGCTGGAAGGTGGTTCCGATACCGACGATGATGTAATGAAAGATTCTCTGCGCAATGAGATCCGCCGGGTATTAAAATCGTTGTCGCCACGTGAAGCCGAGATCGTGAATGCTTATTTTGGACTGGATGGCGAGAATGGCGTAACCATTGAGCAGATCGGTCAGAAATATGATTTAACCAAGGAGCGCATCCGCCAGATAAAGGAGCGGGCTATTAAGCGCCTGCAAAAAGCAAGATACAGCAGCGCCTTAAAATCTTATCTGGGATAATCGTTCAATTGAATATATTGTAAACTCCGGTTAACAGCCGGAGTTTTTCTTTGAACTTATTTAGGGCTTGCTGGTTAACTGCCACGAATACACGAATGAGCCTTGGGCACAGGGTTTCGTGGAATACACTATAGCAGATAGTGCTATTTGTCTGCATACGTATTTGTAAATAAAGTGCAAAACCCTTGCAGTAAAATCCTGTCCACTCACAACCAATGTAAAAAAAGATATTTGTTTTGAATTATTTCAGTCATTTTTTATAAAATATTCGTGTATCCGTGGCAATATTTAGTGTGTTTGCTAAAGATTCAACAAATATTCGAGTTAAACAGCAAGACCTAATTACTGTTTTGAAAGATAGTGCACTTTCCAGGCTGCAGTTCCCGGTTCAACATTTTTAATCACCCAAAAATCGCCGTCAGGTATGCCTGTTATTCTTTTCCCGTTTTTAAACAGCTGATCCGACGATGCCCGCCGTGGAAGGTATACCACTCCCTTTGTATTAGCTGGCAACCGCGTCTCTAAATCAAAAGAATCGTCCCCTTGCTCAAAGGCCACCCCTACTCTTCCGCTTAAAGTCGCCAGCTTTAATTGCGCCCGGTGCAGTGTGCCCGCCCGGGGCTTGATAGCAATGGTTCCAAAACCCGGCGATAAAGGCGTTACGCCCATCAGCTTTCTTACAATAATATTAGCCGGTGCACTGCCCCAGGCATGGTTCCAGTCCTGGTTGTTTTTATACTCGGTATCCCAGGCCTCTGTTGTCATTGTCGATCCGGTACTAAGCATATTATACCAGCTCCGTTTATCTCTGGCCGTTAACAGTTGCAGCCCGTAATCAGCTTCGTTGGCCTCGTATAGCGCATCCAGTAAAAACTGTGCCCCGTACACACTGCAGGCCATCCCTTTGGAACGGATAAAGGACAGCACCGCTGCTTTATTTTCTTCGGGGATCAGGCCAAATGCCAGCGCCATCATATTGGCATGTAAGGAACAATGCTTTGTATCTTCCCCATCTTTTACGATTCCCAGACCGGTGTCTATAAAACGCTGTTGAAAAGCCTGCTTTACTTTAAGGGCCCGCTGTTGATATAATGCGGCATCCGATTCCTTTCCTAATGCCTGCGCCAGTCTCTGCATGCAGCGCAATGCCTGGTAATGAAACGCATTCACTACTGAATTATAATCGGTGAATTCAAAACTGTCCGACTCTCCCGGGGCATTGGGCGGCAATCCAAAACCGCCTTTCTGCGGCCAGTCTACTATGTCTTTCAGTAGGGCTTTCCCGTCAAAGCTATTCAGATGAATAGACCTGGTGAATGCACTGTCCTGCTTGCCTGTTCGCGTACTGATCAGACCATCTGGCCGGGCCAGGGCCAGCAGTAATTTCGGTTGCAGCTCCCCATAAAGTTTTTTTACAGTGCGGATATCTCCCGAGTACAAATAGTCATTCCAGGCTATCTGCAGGTTTTGCAGCGACCACTCTGTTGGCCAGGTAGCATTATAAATAAGATATTCCAGGGACCGTTTGGCCATATTCAGTTCGGCATCTACGGCATAATGCGATAACTGGTTGATCAATGCATCCGCTTCATAGGGTATGCGTTCCCGGTCTCCGTCTACATAAAGCCCTGTAAAACTGGTTGCCTTCATGGTATATTTACACAAGGCCCACACCTGGTTGAGCAGGGTATCGGAGCTTTCAAATTCAGTTGCCGTGTCATCAAAAATATAATTTACGGCATAACGCGCTGCTCCGGCAATCTTAACCGTTGATGCCTGGCTTTCTATTTCTGCATACCGGAAAGGCAATACCTCGCCAATATAGGCAGGCATACGGATGGCTTTGGGCCCGGTATTGCGAGGGTCGGCCGTAAACACGGGGTTATAGCGGTTTGTCCCTTTCTTCAGGGGCAGCTCCAGCAACCGGTACCGGATAGTGCCTTTGGGATTTCTTTGAACTGCGCCTCTGTCATCCACGGCCTCTCCCACATGGATGCGCAAGGTATCCCGTTCTCCGGCTGCATGAACCAGCAGGCTTAACTGGCCAAATGCATCTTGTCCAAAATCATACAACTCATTACCATTATCCAGCTGCCTGTGGGTGAGGGGCTGCTGAACGGTTTTAATCAAGGGCGTATAGGCTATCTCACAGGGCTTTAATGTGCTATCTGTAAGAAAGGCTGACGGTTTTGAAAACACTGATGCCACCCCTTTGTTGTCCCATATTTTCACTCTCCAGTAATACACCGTATTGGGACGGAGTTTGTTTCCGCTGTACTCAATATTCAATTGCTGGCTGGTTACAATCTTACCAGAGTTCCATACATCTGCAATACCGGCCTGAAGCTTTTGCGCAGATGAAGCGATCAGTACCTGGTAAGCACTCTGGGATGCTCCCTGTTTATTACTGTTTACCACCCAGGAAAACCGGGGATTTGAGTTACCGATCCGGGCTGCCTGATAATTTTGAGGATCACTCCTGGCCTGTTCCAGCGTCTGGCTCACCACAAAGCCATGCTGCCATACTTTATCCGTATGCAGCAGCAGGTCAACCCGCAACGCCACGGGAACCACCGCGCTCTGAGCATGCCCGCTCCCCGACAGCAGCAGTATCCCGAATACGGGGAAAATAAAGTATCCTTTAAGATTGAAGATCGTCACCGGATGTCGTAAATTTAATCAATTAAATCCCTAAATAGAATAATACTGTTCCCAGCCCTTACGTGGCGGTGGCCCTACCAGTAACTCGTTCGCTCTTTTGTTATTGGTGATTATTTTTTTCTCCCGGTCGAATTTAATTTTATCGCCCGTCCATTGTGCAATCACCCCCAGGCAGAACACCTGGCTCAAGGGCCCGGCTACAGAGAATGGCGAGCGAGCCGGCTCCAAACCTTTACAGGCCAGTAAAAAGTTTTTACCAGCCCTGTTTGGGCAAACGCTTCAATTATCTCTCCGCCACGATTCCCGATTCCAATGCAGGCAAGGTTTACCCGTTCTACAGGCTTTGCGGCTTTCGATAAACCCGGAAGGATAAGTGCACCGGCAGTAGCGGCCATTGT
>JASGEW010000135.1:0-29371 GCA_047606125.1 Niabella sp.
AAGTATCTTAAAACCACGCTCATTGAAGCGGCATGGGCTGCCTCGCACTCCAAAACCAATCCGGTACTGGCTGTAAAACACCGAAGTATTGCAGCCAGAAGAGGCGTCAAAAAAGCTAACCTGGCTAACCATATCAAGCGAGTGATGTCTTAATTGCATTTGTAAGTCTTTAATATTTATTCCTGCTTTAACGGCTTTTACAACGCCGGTATGCTTCCATGAGTATAAAGAGTACCTCCCGTAAATTTCTACATTAGAAAGTATTCTTTTGTGAATATGGTATAATCTCTTTTCTGGTATTGGGTCTATTGATGGTATTCCTTCAAAACCGAGTAAATAATAATTATCAGGATATTTACTTAGATATTCTAATGAACTACGCAAAGGAACTGGTATTGATACTTTCTGGGTTTTTTTGTTTTTGCTTACCTCTGCAGGTATTTCAATAAAACCATACTGGATATTCAAATCCCCGATTTTGAGTAGTCTTGATTCCCCAGGTCGAATAAAACAATAATAAAGTAATTGAATACAAAGCCATAGTTCACGGGGCATTACTGCATTCTTTATCTTTTGGATTTGATCATCCGTAAAGAATAGTAGCGATCTTGATCGTGCCTTTTTTAAACCAGTTTTAGGTACTGGATTTATTTTTAAATATCCTAAATCAACAGCTTTTGCAAATAAGCTTTTTAGTAAGCTAATGTATTTATAAATCTTGTGCTGGCTTGCTCCGCTATCCTTTAGGTAAAGAATAAAAGCACGCATAGTTTCTGCTGTAACATCTTCGAGCTTTATCCCATTTAAAAAAACTCTAAAAACAGATAGAACAGTTTTGTAAACTCTTAGTGAAGATGGTCGCCAATTGACTGTACTTAATTGGACAACCTGATCGAGATCATCAGAAAATGAAGCCTTTTTTCCGTTAGATCACATTCGTTGTTAAGCAACTTACTAATTAGATTGGAAGCATAGGCTATTCGTTCTTCAATGGTTTTACCGCGATTAATACCGCCGTAAAGAACTTTACGTTTAAACTTTGATCCATTGTAGATTGGCACATCCCATTCAATGCGCCAACGGCGTGTAAGGTCGTCGCCATAGGTTCTAATTACAGGCAACAAAAATTTTTTTTCTTGAGTATCCATAATTTTAAAAATTTGGATACTCAAGAAGGTATTAAAAGTGATACATTTTGATATGTAATAAAACCATGATTTTCAGTGTTTTATTACATGGTCGGGATGACTGGATTCGAACCAGCGGCCTCTTCGTCCCGAACGAAGCGCGCTACCGGGCTGCGCTACATCCCGAATGTAAAACCTGCTTTAAGATCGGATGCAAATGTATATTTTTCGGAATAAAAAATAAAATGATTTAGCCGGTCAGTGACTCGCACCGCAAGGTAAACCTGCCTGCTGGCTGCTGAATGCGGGGCTGATATAAGGTATCCCCAGGTTAAGGCCCCGGATGATCATTAGTACGGCAACGAACGCAATAAAGTAAGGGATAAATTTCTTTAATTTTAACCTTAAAGGAAAAGAAATATACCTGCCGGACAACATTAACAGGATCATTAAAGGTAGTGTGCCCAGACCAAAAGCAGCCATAAAAATTCCCGATTGCAGCGGACTGCCGATTATAAGGGCTGATGCAACGGCCATATATACCAGGCCGCAGGGCAGCAGCCCGTTTAAAAGGCCAAACACAAACAGCGCTGACGCATTGTTTTCTCTTTTTAAAAACAACGCCAGGTATTTCTTTAATTTTTTTTGAAAAACCGTGAAGGGTTTAAACGCCGGCAGTTGGCTCCCGATAATAAGCAATGCCAGTATAACAATACCTGCTGCAATCGAAAAATATTGCTGATAGCCGATTAATGCTAATCTTGACCCTGTCCATCCTAACAGGCTGCCCATTGAAAAATAAGTAGCGGCGCGCCCCAGGTTGTACAATAAAGCAGAAAAAAACCGGCTCTTTTTATCAGTATTGCTCAAAGGTAGCGAAAGCGCTAAAGGCCCGCACATGCCCACGCAGTGAAAGCTACCTGCCAGCCCCATGATCAATCCTGTAAATACTGCCTGTATCATTTACTGCACATTGAAGTTCTGTTCAAGATAATAGCCGGTGCCATTGTTCTGCCATTCCATTCTTACTGTATACCATCCCTGTTCAAGAGCTGTTACAGGAATTTTGTAAGAAGGTCCGTTGGTAGTGTTCATTTCAAATGTCCTGTCGGCTTTACTGTCGGATAGTTTCACGAATTCTATTTTGCCGGAGTCTATTTTTCCCACGGCAGATTCAGGAAAACCAATAAGTACGTATGGTCCCCTGATATGCATGGACACGGTGTCTTTCAATTTAAGAAGATTGTTTTTTGCATCAATAACACGCTGGTATTTAATTTCTCTTTCATAATAGTTAGAATCAATGATCTCGTTTGTTTGCCGCATTGCAATATATACCATGGCCGACATGCCTGCCAGGAAAACAACCAATGTAATTATTACTTTATAACCCCAGCTCATTTTTAAATTTTTTTATTGTTAAATGAAAGGCCCCAGGAAGGTTGATTTTATGGTTTCAACTTTCTCGCCGCCGGCATACACACCAATACTGATCCCGGAAGACCGTTTATGTATTTTATTTACAGGCACCACTATAAAGAAAGTAGCATCATTAATACTTTCAGCTTTTAAAGTATGGTGCATTACATCGATCATTTTCACGGTTCCCGGAAGCGCACCTTCAACTCTAAGTTCGTATTGCACCTCTTTAGGCGTCTTGTTAATGATCTTGGCCTGGAACAAATTGGAAAGAGAATCTTTACCCACTTCCTGGTATAACTGCCCTTTTACTCTTGATACGGAAGCGTCAATACTTTTCCTGGATACCAGCAAAAAAGACATTAACCCGATCAAAATCACTAAAAGAACAGAATAGAATTTTATTTTGCCGTTAATGTGGAACGGCAGTTTTTTTGAGATATGGTTTTCGGATGCCATCCGTATCAGGCCCAACGGGCGGTTGATTTTTATCATTATCGAATTGCAGGCATCAATACAAGCAGTGCAGCCAACGCATTCCATTTGCACCCCATTCCGGATATCTATACCCGTAGGGCATACATGTACGCATAACTTACAGTCGATGCAGTCGCCGGTTTGCTGTTCGGTATTTTTCCTGCGTTTGCCTCTGGGCTCGCCGCGGTTATAGTCGTAAGAAACCTGCATGGTGTCTTTATCAAAAAGCACGCCTTGCAGCCTGCCATACGGGCAAACAGTGGTACAAACAATATCTCTTACAAAAGCAAATACAAAATAAAATAAACCTGTAAAGAATAACAGCCCTGCAAAGAGCCCGGCATTCTCTGTTATCGGGCTTTTGATAAGCACCCATACTTTCTGTACGCCTAATATATAAGACAGGAATGTATGTGCGATCAAAAATGAAATGACCAGAAATATTGCGTGTTTGAAGCCTTTTTTGATGATCTTTTTTTGACCCCAGGCCATTTCATTCAGTTTGCGTTGCTGGGTTGGCGTTCCTTCTATCCACCATTCAATTTTACGGAATACGAATTCCATAAATACAGTCTGCGGGCATATCCATCCGCAAAACACCCTCCCGTATATAACTGTAAACAAAGCAATGAAAATGATAAAGGCAATCATTGCGATGGCGAAGATGAAAAAATCATCCGGCCAGAATATCTTGCCAAAAAGAATGAATTTTGCCTCTGTAAAATTCAGCAGCACAGCCGGCTGGCCATGTATTTTGATAAACGGGGTCGCAAAAAATAAAGCAAGATAAATAAGCGAAAGGGTATTGCGGTAACGATATAGTTTTCCTTTGGGCTGTAAGGCATATATCCATTTACGTTTCCCTTTTTCTGTAACATTGCTATGCCTGTCCCTGAAACTGTCGCTTACTTTTTGCGGCCCGATATCGTCAACACTTATATCCATCGTTTATTTTTTTGCAATACCGGCGCTGTCTGCCTGTATAGTAGTTGCGGTGCTGTCTGTTTGAGTTGCTTCTTCTTTATATAATGCTCCCTGTGGTTCTTTTGCCCCGGCGGGGTGCGTGCCCTGAATAGATTTTATATAGCTGGCGAGTTCGGCGATTTGTTCAGCAGAAAAAACATCCTTCCAGCTCATCATTCCTTTTTCTACCACTCCGAATTTTATGGTGTGGAATACCGATCCAATGCTGCCTCCGTGCAACCAGTAATCATCTGTAAGATTAGGCCCTACAATACCTTGTCCGGCATTACCATGACAGGCGGTGCAATTATTCAGAAATAATTTTTTACCTGATTCGATACCGGCGGCGTCCAGCATCTTTACTGTCTTTTCATCCACGGCATCTCCTTTTAATTTCATATAAGCCTCCAGTTGCATGTTGGCTTTGGTTACTGCAATTTCATATTCTTCGTATTGATTGGGAGCTGACTCTGCAACATGATAACGCCATAAATAACCCAACCCGAAAATAATAGAAGTGATAAAGGCAATGGTGAACCATGGCGGGGTCGCATTATCCAGTTCCCGGATGCCGTCGTAACTGTGCCCCACGTCGAGGGTCGCTTCTTCCTCTATGGGTTTTAGCTTATTAGCACGTACCCACCAGGCAGGAAGTCCTTTAAAGGCTTTCCTTCTTACCGCTGCTTTTTCTTTTTGTAGGTCTTCAATACCGGTAAAAAAACGTATCCAGTAAACGAGCGCGAAAATGGCAATCAACTCCAGCACAATAATTCCTAAAAGGAGGTAACGGAAAACGCTGGCTTCAGAAAAAGGGCTTCCTGTTGAAACGGCTGTTACCGTGTCGCCGCTTTGCCCCCATACCTGCAGGGAGCCTAAGCAAACAACAATCAGTAACATTGATTTGATTACCTGCTCACCCGGGCCTTTGATATTTTTTCTTTTTTTATAAAGATCAAGTGATGCGATCAGCGTATAACCTAAAGCGGCAATTACCAGAAAAAGCAATGCGGCTACCCCAATTAAAATGATATTAACGTCTAAGGTGAATGTAGCAGGGCCGGCGGCAGGTGTAGCACTTGCCTGATCCTGTGCCATAGCCGGTAGAAAGCCTGTCAGGCCGGTTAATAATAATATTGATTTATGAATAGAATTTAATTGTTTCATTGCAGCTGTTTTATTGATCATCAAGAGGTAAATTTTCCATTTCTGAAATCGTTTCGCGGCTTGTCTTCATTGCATAAATAACAACGAGTACGAATACGGCTGTAAATAAAACCAGCGATATGACCGGGTAAATGCTTACTCCGCTTATTTTTTCGAGATAGTTAATAAACTTCATGTCAGGTGTTATTTAGTTGTTTTTTCAGAAGCTTTAATATCAGTTCCCAACCTTTGCAGGTAAGCGATGAGTGCTACAATTTCTTTATCGCCCGGAATATTTATTTTCTCTTTGGCTAATTTGCCGGAGATCTCAGTTGCCTGTTTCTTCAGATCATTTACCGCCTCGGCTTCGTACCCTTCTTTATAAGGCACGCCCAGTTTTCGCATCGCGTAGATTTTTGAATTGGTAGAACCTACATCAATTGATTGTTCAAACAGCCAGGGATAAGGAGGCATGATTGATCCCGGCGACATAGAGGTGGGGTCGAGCATGTGATTGAAGTGCCAGCTATCCGGGTATTTTCCGCCAATGCGCGCCAGGTCGGGACCGGTACGCTTGCTGCCCCACAAGAAAGGATGGTCATACACAAATTCGCCGGCTTTTGAATATTCTCCATACCGGGCCACTTCATAACGAAAAGGTCTTATCATTTGTGAGTGACAGTTATTACAACCTTCCCTGATATAAATATCGCGCCCCTGCAATTCCAGCGGAGTATAGGGTTTGATGCTTGAAATGGTGGGGATGTTTTCTTTTACCAGGAAGGTAGGCACCATCTCTACAAGGCCGCCAATGGCAACTACTATAAAGCTCAATACCAGCAGCATTACGGGCCTGCGCTCTATTTTGGAATGCCAGTGCGCTTTTGCGGGCGCTTTATAAGCTTTGGCCAGGGGCGCTGCGCTGGCTTCTTCGCTTGCAACAAAGCTGCCTTGTTTTGCTGTTTTTACCAGGTTATAAACCAGCAGGAAAACCCCAATGAGATAAATAGAACCCCCGATAGCCCGCAAGGCGTAAAACGGAACCACAGACTGCACCACGTCTATAAACTGGTATTGCAATTGTCCTTCCGGAGTAAAGGCGCTCATCATAAAATAGCTTCGGAATGCTGCCCAATACATAGGTACTGCATACAGGATAATGCCTAATGTGCCCATCAGGAAATGGGTGCCAGCCAGCTTTGTCGAATATAATTTGGTATTAAATAGTCTTGGAATCAGCCAGTACATCATACCGAACGTGAGGAAACCATTCCATCCTAAGGCGCCTATATGCACGTGTGCTACTGTCCAGTCGCTGTAGTGAGAAATGGCATTCACATTTTTTAAGGAAAGCATTGGTCCTTCAAACGTAGCCATCCCATAGCAGATAACAGCCACTACAATAAATTTCAAAACAGGATCTTCGCGGACCTTATCCCAGGCGCCGCGTAAGGTGAACAGGCCGTTGAGCATGCCGCCCCAGCTCGGCAACAGCAGCATAATGGATAAAGCGGTACCCAAAGACTGGGCCCATTCCGGTAAGGCGGTATACAGCAAATGGTGCGGGCCTGCCCAGATGTAAATAAAGATCAGGCTCCAGAAGTGAATAATACTTAACCGGTAAGAATATATCGGCCTGTTTGCCGCTTTGGGTAAAAAGTAGTACATCATTCCCAGGAACGGTGTGGTAAGAAAGAACGCTACGGCGTTATGACCATACCACCATTGCACCAAAGCGTCCTGAACGCCGGCATACCAGGAATAACTTTTTAAAGCAGAAAAGGGCAGTTCAAACGAATTGACAATATGCAATAGCGCTACTGTAACCCATGATGCCAGGTAGAACCAGATAGCCACATACAAATGCCGCTCTCGGCGTGTAAGAATAGTGCCCAGCATATTAATACCAAATACTACCCATATTGCAGTAATGGCAATATCAATGGGCCATTCCAGCTCGGCATATTCTTTTGATGTTGTATAGCCTGCTAATAAAGTAACTGCAGCGGCTACAATAATTAACTGCCATCCCCAGAAATGGATCCTGCTCAAAGCATTGCTCCACATAGGGGCTTTTAACAGCCTGGGCATAGAATAATAAACGGCTGTGAAGATGGCATTACCTACAAATGCAAAAATTACAGCGTTGGTATGCACCGGTCTTATGCGACCGAAGGTTGTAAACTGGATACCAAAGTTCAAAGCTGGAAATGCCAACTGGAAAGCGGCGATCACCCCTACCAGCATCCCCACAACGCCCCAGGTAATACAGGCAATGGCAAACATTTTCGGGATCCTGTTGTCGTAACTAAATTTTTCTAATTCCATACATTTTGGTTATTTATCTTTTGTTGCATTTTTTTCGTCGAATAATATCCTGTTGGGCGGTGCAAAATCATCTTCATACTGCCCGTCTTTGATGCTCCAGATGAGGGCTGCCAGAAATACCCCGGCGATTAATAAACTAACAATAGCTGTAATAATGATGATGCTCATTTGTCACGCAAAGGTCATTTGAAGCGGGCCTTTTACACTTGACCGTAAGCAGGCGACTGTATGATATTTGTCATGTGGCAATGCGGACCAGTTTCCGCCCATACCATTCCGTCATCAGGAAGGTGATGAGGATAATGCTGATAGTGCTTACCGGCATTAAGATAGCGGCTATTACCGGCGCCAGCAATCCCTGTAAGGCGAAAAATAGCCCCACGATATTGTATAAAATGGAAACGATAAAACTGGTAGTGATGACCCGCTTTGCCTTCTTTGTAAAAGCGATCATAGCGCCCAGGTTCGTAAAAGCTGCGGCATTAATAATGCCATCGGAGGCAGGTGTAAAAGCATTGTTGCCTTCCATTACTGCAATGCCCGTATCGCTTTTACGTAGAGCGCCTGCATCATTTAAACCGTCTCCAGCCATCAGCACAACAGCGCCTGCAGCTTGCAACCGGCTTATATAATTATATTTATCTTCCGGCGACTGGTTAAAACGGATATCGCTTTCTGTTCCTGTCATTCCGGTGATGCGTCCATATTCATGATCGTTATCACCACTGAGTATCGAAAGTTTAAATTGTCTGCTGATATGCTGCAGCATTTTTCTAAGACCTGGCCTGTACACATTTTCAAGCTCGAAAAAACCATGAATGGTTCCGTCCTGCCAAATAAATACCTGGCTTGATCTGTCTGTTGCTTTGTCTGTTCGGGCTGGTGCTACAAACTCCCTGCTGCCTATTTTCATATAGGTTTCATCCACCCATCCTTCAATACCTTTTCCCGGAATATTGCTGAAACTGTCTACAGCGATCAGCTTTTTTATTTTTAAATGATCAAAGATCGCCTTGCTTAACGGGTGAGTGGAATGTTTGCATAATGAGGCGATCAGTATTTTTTCATGATCGGACAATTGCTTTCCCAGATAAGTAATCCTGAAATTTTTATTTAAGGTAATAGTGCCGGTTTTATCCAAAACGATGTGATTGGTCCGGGACATGGTAGTAATGAGATCTGCGTTCTTTAAAAACAACCCCGAACGGCTTAGAATCCGCATCACATTGCCATTGGTAAAGGTTGACGCCAGCAGCAGGGCACAGGGGCAGGCTACAATCAGGGTAGTGGTAAGGGCATTCCACATAGTGGTATATTCTCCTTTCATACACCAGAAAAGCGCGCTGATGATGGTTAAAGCAAAAACAGTGATCGTAAAATAATTGCCGGCTTTGTGGAGAAACCTGCCGGAGCCGGTGTTGCTTTTACCCTGCCGGTTCCACAGGTTGGTAAGATAACCCCGGTCAGATTTTTTAATAACCATTAGCTCTATCTGTTCCCCGATCTGCCTGCCGCCGGCGTATATGATCGATCCCGGTTCTATTTGTTTGGGAAGGCTTTCGCCGGTTACGAAACTGTAATCAATCAGGGCTTTTCCTTTCACCAGGAACCCGTCTGCGGGTATTATTTCCTGATCAAACACTTCAATAATGTCTTTCTCTGCAAGTGTGCTGATAAGTACGGGTTCTGTAGTGTTATTCCGTTTTACATTTACGGCAATCGGGAAAAATGATTTATAATCCCTGTCGAATACCAGCGAACGTTGGGTTTTATCCTGTACCCAACGGCCAACCAGCATAAAAAAAACGATGCCGCTCATGCTATCGAAATAAGTATTGCCGTTGAGTATGAACAGGTTATATATACTTCTTAAAAAGGTCAGCAGGATGGCCAACGCAATGGATGCATCGATATTAAGATATTTATTTTTTACAGAGCTTAGCGCATTTGAAAAGAACTCCCGTGCGCAGTAAAAAAAAACCGGCAGCGTCAGCACAAAGCCTGTGTACCTGAACGCTGTACCGATCTTCTCCTGCAGGTAATTGCTCATCGAGAAATATTCCGGCAGGCTCAGCATCATAATGTTGGCAAAGCAGAACCCGGCAACGGCAATTTGTGCGGTGCGGGAATGGGTTTTAACCTGTTTTGCTTTTGTTGTATCCAGGCTCAGGCAGGGCTCGTAACCCACGGCAGCCATGGCTTCCACGATATCTCTTAGCGTGGCCTGCTGTTTATCAAAAACAATAAAAACTTCTTTAAGAACAAAATTTACCCGGCTTGTCAGTATGCCCTTTTGTAAATCACCCAGATGCTCTAATAGCCATAAGCAGCTGCTGCAGTGCATTTGGGGAACCGAAAATGTTATATGCGCCTGTTGTTCGTCTTCAAATGAAATTAACCTAGAAGCGATCTCCTCTTTATCAAGATAGGCGAATTTGTTTTTCCTTTTTGGCTGCTGCTGATTGCCGGGATGTGCATTAAGACTATAATAGGTGCAGAGGTCGTTTTCATTCAACAGCTCGTACACCAGCTTGCAACCCGAACAGCAAAAATGTTTATCATTCACTATAAGCTGATCCTTTCCACATTCGTCTCCGCAGTGGTAACACCTGGTTGTTCTGTCTGTAAGATCATTTTTCACAATAAAAGCGGCTGATTTGTATGGTCAGCCCGGCACAAAGCACGTACACACATCAAATACTAACGTTGATGTTAATCATTATCACTGATGATTATGATCACTCGTTGTTGGTAAGTTTTAAACTGAAATTTGCAATATCGGGTAAGAAACTAAAAATAGTTTTATCGCATCTTGAACAGCATGAAATTATATATTGGAAAGGCATCCAGTCCGGAAGACATAAAACAAAAGTTCTCGGATTGTTATCCTTTTTTGAAAATCGAATTGCATCCGCTGGGAGCGGACGCGGATGTGCTTCATAAAAAAGAGGTATCCTTAAAACGCTTTACCGGCTTGTGTAAAGAAGGCTTTGTAGCCATAAACAACGCTGTAACAGTATCCCAGCTGGAAGATAAATTTGCGGAGTTTGGAATAGCGGCAAGGGTATTGAGAAAGAGCGGTAAGGTATGGGTAGGAACGCTCCTGACTGATAACTGGACGCTTCAGGAACAAAACAGTGCCGGAGAAGAAATAACCAATCAGAGCTGAACGCTGGTTGATTGCTTCAGAACTTTTCTTTTTGCTTCAGTTACGATATAGTATATTACTTCACAGATCTAATAAGGCAGGTTGCGCAGTTTACTTTCGTTTAATATAATAATACTGCCGCTTTTTATATCGATCAGCTTTTCAGATTTAAAGTCTGATAAGGTTCTTATCAGCGATTCTGTAGCAATCCCGGTTACCTGGGCCAGGTTATCTCTCGATAGTTTTATTTCTTTGGTATCGGGCAGCTCTGTTTTAAATTTTTCAAGCATGGCAATTAACTGGAAAGCCACTTTTTTTCGGAGAGAATTGTAAGCGATATTCAGCAGGCTTTCTTCTTTTTCCAGCACGTTATTAGTAATGAGCTTTATAAATTGCCGGGCAATGCGCGGGTCTGCAGCGATCAATGCCAGGAAGTCATCCTTGGGTATGGTCATGATTTCCGCATCGTCCAGTACTTCTGCATTTTCTTTGTACAGTATATTTTCCAGCACATAAGTATAACCTATAAAATCGCCTTTGCCCAGGATATTCGTAATGAGTTCCTTACCGGTATCGCTTACTTTAAAGGTTTTTATTCTACCACTTTTAATATAATAAACAGCTTTGGGCCGTTGCCCTTCTGCATAGATCTCATGCTTTTTTTTGTAATGATAAATTTCTCTTTCGTCTGAAAGCAGCGGCGCATTGGTCAGCTCCTTTACGTTATCTAAGAAGCTGTTCAGGGAGTCGGCACTGCTATTCCGGGATAATTGCTGCTTAATAGCTGCAGCCTTGTTAAGCCTCATCTCAACGGCTTTCAACAATTCTACACCCTCAAATGGTTTGGTAATATAATCATCGGCGCCCAGTTCCATAGCTTTACGGAAATCTGTTTTTTCAGACCGGGCTGTAAGAAATATAAATGGAATGCTGCTTGTTTTAGGATTTTGGTTCAGCAGATACACCACGCCATATCCATCCAGCACGGGCATCATGATATCGCATAGAATAAGGTTGGGGATTTCTTTTACAGCCATTGCAGCTCCGGCTTTCCCATCGGGTGCTGTAATTACTTCATAGCCGGATAGCTCCAGTATCTCGGCAATATTTTCCCTTACCTCATCATTATCTTCTATAACAAGTATTTTTTTCATGTATATCAGATTTTATTGCGGAATGCGAACCCTAAACGTTGATCCTTTATCCACTTCGCTTTCAAATTCAATATTTCCTTTCAGCAAATCAACGTAGCCCGCTACAATATTTAGCCCCAACCCGGTACCCTGAATATTAACAGCGTTCCCCGCCCGGAAAAACCGTTCGAACAGGTGCTTCTGGTCTTCTTCAGAAATTCCGATACCGGTATCTTTTACAGAGATAACCAGTTCTTGTTCCTGCAACACGCAGTTAAAATAGATGATGCTTTTTTCGGGAGAAAATTTAATGGCATTTGAAATAAGGTTCACGCAGATATTATTTAACAACTGTTCATCTGTAAGTATAATGCGTTCGGCATCGCCTTCAAAATTTGTTTCAATCTTTTGTCCTTCTTTGCAATGAACTTTCATATCCTGCACGGTATCATTTAGTTCGTTAAAACATTGCTGCGCACTGATATTTACGGGTTTGGCAATGATAATGCCTTCATCCAGCTTGTCTATGGAAAGAAAATCATCGAGGATCAACTTCATATTATTCACGGCATTCCGGATGCGGTGAATGTGTTTGGCACGTTTTTTTGGTTCATTTGTTTCATTATAATTTTCGAGTAAAAAAGAGGAGGACAGTATAGTGCTCAGCGGCGTTTTAAATTCGTGGGAAGCCATTGACACAAATTTTGATTTCAGATCGCCCAGTTCTTTTTCAGTCTTTAATGCTTCACTTAATTCCTGCTTGGATTGTTCGAGCGCTGTTAATGTTTCCCGCAGCATTTTGGTGCGGCCGTCGATCTTTTTCTCCAGGTCTATATTTAACTGTGTGATCTTTTGAGTAACTTTTTCCAGCTCCTCCTTTTGTTTAATAACCAGAAGCTCGTGCTCTTTCCGAACGGTAATATCAATAACAAAGGCAATAACAAAGAGCTCGTTGTTTATGGTATAATTACTGAGGCTTATCTCAACAGGAAAAACACAGCCATCTTTTTTCCGGGCATACAGGTCCCTGCCTGCGCCCATCGCTCTTGGAGAGGGATGTTTGTAAAAAGTTTCGCGGTGCTTTTTATGAACGGTTTTATTATCCGGCGGCAGCAAGATTTCCAGGGACCTGTTGATCACTTCTGATGCAGTATATCCAAAATCTTTTTCGGCCTGCCTGTTAAAATTGATAATGATTCCCTGCCTGTTGGAAACTACAATGCCTATAGTAGCATAATTAAAAAGCGCTTCGATCCAGTTGGCGCTGGTAAAAGTATTATTTGCTATCGGATCAGTCATTCAGTAATTCCTGTATAACACAAAATAAATGGCAAGGGCGCTAAAGAATAACCTGAGCTATTTTTCTTTTTCGTTAAGCCTCGGTTCATTCAGTTCCACTATATGCGGGCTTGTTTTTTTCCTCATGATCATGTTCAGCATTTCAACAATAAAGGAAAAAGCCATTCCAAAATAAATATAATTTTTAAGATGCAGTTCATGGGCTTTATCCGCATCCCATGCTTCAATAATAAGGCTTACGCCGATCATTACGAGGAAAGAAAGCGCCAGCATTTTAAGTGTGGGATGTTTATGTATAAACGCCGATATTTTGGGACTGAACGCAAACATGATGATCATGGCAACAATAACAGCCGCTATCATTATTTCAAGATGTTTAGCCGTACCCCCCGCGGTAATTACACTGTCAAATGAAAATACAGCGTCAATTACCAGTATTTGGGCAATAGCCTGGCCAAAGCCCAGCTGTTTTTGGTTCCTGGAAGCGGCATTGGGATCTTCACCTTCCAGTTTATGGTGTATTTCTTTTACTGACTTATAAATTAAAAACAGCCCGCCCGCCAGCATTACAATACTGGCCAGGTCAAATCCTTTACCAAACCAGCTTTCGGGAATAATCTCTTTTCCTTTTTGTGCCAGCAGCCAGCTCAGGCCTGCCAGTAGCAAGCATCTTGTAACAATACCCGTAATCATCCAGGTAGTACGCGCTTTTTTCTGGAGATGAACAGGCAGCCTGTTTAGTATAATACTTACAAAGATTACGTTATCAATACCCAGCACCACTTCAAGTACTACCAGTATTAAAAAACTGATCAGTGAATCAGCTGTAAATAACTCAGAAACAGAAATAAATAGTAGGCTCATATTGATTTTATAAGGTTTCGCAAATTTGTTTTACAATAGCAGGTCCGCGGTAAATAAAGCCTGTCCATACCTGCACCAGTTTAGCGCCGGCATTCAATTTTTCCCGGGCATCAACGCCTGTAAAAATACCACCAGAACCAATGATCGGAATGTAGCCCCCAGTTTGCTGATGCACATATTCAATAATGCCGGTGCTTTTGGCGCGTACCGGTTTGCCGCTCAGGCCGCCTGCGCCAATGGCTTCCTGTTCTGCAACAGGCGTATTCAGACCGTTTCTGTCTATGGTAGTATTACTGATCACCAGGCCATCCAGCTTTATTTCCATAGCCAGGTCAATCACATCATCTATTTGCGGTTGTGTAAGATCGGGTGCAATTTTTAAAAGAATGGGCTTAGCGGTGGCTTTGCCATTATTGATCATTGCAAGATTGAACATAATTTTCCTCAGGGCTTCCTTATCCTGCAATGCACGCAGACCGGGTGTGTTGGGGCTGCTCACATTCACTACAAAATAATCTACATAATGATGCAGTTTGTTAAAGCAGGTTGCATAGTCCTTCCATGCTTCTTCGTTGGGTGTAATTTTATTTTTTCCGATATTGCCGCCAATGATCAGCGGGTATTTTTCTTTTATTCCCGATTTTTTGTCGCGCCATTGTTTTAACCGTTCTGCTATAACATCCGCTCCGTCGTTATTAAACCCCATACGGTTAATCAGCGCTTCATCTTTAGGCAGCCTGAACAGGCGGGGTTGCGGATTGCCATCCTGTGGCAGCGGTGTTACAGTGCCTATTTCCACAAATCCAAAATCCAGGGCTTCCAGCTCATTTAAAAACCGCGCATTTTTATCAAAACCGGCGCCCAGCCCAACCGGGTTTTTTAATACAAGGTTTAAAAACCGCGTTTCAAGATCTTTATTTTTTGGCGATGCAAGCGTATGCACCAGTTTTTTGCCGGCTTTCGTTTTTGTGATAAGGCCCAGCTGGCTCATAGCCATATAGTGCGCCTGCTCGGGCGGAAATAAAAAATACAGTTTGCGAAGTAGGGAATACATTAACGCAAATATAGTTTAACTTGGTTTGAGTTGCATAAAGACCCTTGCGCTCAATCATCTTTCTTAAGGAGCGCTAAGTATTAATAAACTAAATTGTAAATTTGAAAAACAAAGTTGTTTATGCAACTAATTCGAAAAATAAACACAACGATCGTATGGAAGCATATATAGTAGCCGGGTATCGCACTGCAGTTGGAAAAGCAAAAAAAGGCGGGTTCCGCTTTTACCGGCCCGATGATCTGGCTATTGAAGTTATAAAAGGATTGATGGCCAGCGTTCCGCAACTGGAAGCAAAGCGGGTAGATGATGTAATGGTAGGTAATGCAGTGCCGGAAGCAGAGCAGGGATTACAGGTGGGACGCATTATAGCCGCCCGGGCTTTAGGTATTGAAACACCCGGAGTTACTGTAAATCGCTATTGTGCATCCGGGCTGGAGACTATTGCAATGGCTACCGCTAAAATCCGCAGCGGCATGGCGGATTGTATTATTGCGGGCGGAACCGAAAGTATGAGCCTGGTGCCTGCATCGGGCTGGAAAACCGTACCTTCTTACAATATCGCAAGTGATGCACCGGATTATTATTTAAACATGGGGCTTACTGCTGAAGCGGTGGCAAAGGATTTCGGTATATCCCGGGAGGCGCAGGATGAGTTCAGTTATAATTCTCATCAAAAAGCCATTGCAGCCATCAGTAAAGGATATTTTAAGGAAGGTATTTTACCCGTCGATGTAACAGAAATATATATTGATGATAAAGGAAAAAAACAGCAGAAAAATTTTATTGTGGACACTGATGAAGGCCCCCGGGCAGATACTTCAATGGAAGCGCTGTCGAAACTGAAGCCGGTATTTGCTGCAGGTGGAACGGTTACCGCTGGCAATGCTTCACAAACCAGTGACGGCGCCGCTTTTGTGATCGTAATGAGCGAAAAACTGATGAATGAATTGCAGTTGCACCCGATTGGGAAGCTAATGGCTTCGGCAGTGGCAGGGGTAGACCCCCGGGTTATGGGCATGGGCCCGGTGGTGGCTATACCTAAAGCGTTGCAGCAGGCCGGAAAAAATTTAAGTGATATAGATCTGATCGAATTGAATGAAGCCTTTGCTGCGCAATCAATTGCTGTGATACAGGAAGCCGGTCTCGATCCTGAAAAAGTAAATATTAATGGCGGCGCTATTGCGCTGGGCCACCCGCTGGGTTGTACCGGCACTAAGCTGACGATCCAGATTCTGGGCGACCTGAAAAGGCTGCACAAAAAATATGGAATAGTGACGGCCTGTGTGGGCGGCGGACAGGGTATTGCCGGAGTGATCGAAAGGTTGTAGTTTACAGGCTGTTGTTTTCATCAAATAACCGGCAACCCTGTGCAACCTGCAACCTGTAACTTGTTTTCAACTTTTCAACATCTCTATAATGGCAAAACCTTTTTCAAAAACGTTAAACCTGATCAACATTGTAAAACAATTATGGCCGTTTGTAAAGCCATACAAAACAATGATATTGGGCACACTGACGCTTACATTGATCGGTTCACTGGCAGCCCAGGTAAATCCGCTCATTTTAAAATATACAGTTGATCACGTAGACACTTTATTACAGGAAGCGAACCCCATGAGTGAAGGCGTCAGGTTGCTGACATTTATTTCCATTATATTATTTGCTAAAGAAATAGTAAACATTTTTATCCAGTTTGGTCAAAAATTTTATGGCGAAAAGATCAGGATTAATGTAGGTAACAACCTGGCTCAAAAGGCCATAGAAAAAATCCTCGCTTATCAGATGCGTTTTTTCGCATTACCTGAAAACCAGTCGGGTAAATTACAAACACGTATCGACAGGGGCGTTGAGAGCCTCACCAAGCTGGTGCAGAATTTTTTTATAGACATTCTGCCTCTTTTTTGTAATTCAATACTGGCCCTTGTGATTATGTTTATGGCGAATGTATATGTAGGATTAATAGCCGTAACCATCCTGCCTGCTTACTTTTTTGTGAGCGCCAGACAGGCAAAAAAACTGCAGGGCGTACGGCGCCAGTTGCGTAGGGGCAGGGAAAACAAAAGTAACGGCCTGCTGAATCTTATCGAATCGATGACCGTTATAAAAAGCTTTGTTCGTGAAGATATAGAAGAGAAAAAACAACTTGAGATCCAACAGGAGCTGACAAATGATCAACTATACACCCGTAAAACAAACTTTACGTACGATGGGGTAAAAAGTTTTATTGAACAAATAGGCGTGGTGCTGATCATCATACTTACTACTTACCTCGTATTGGGCCACCAGATCAGTATTGGCGCCATTATGCTGCATATAATGCTCTTTAACAATGTGTCGGCACCGATACGCCAGTTACACAGGATCTATGATGAAGTGAATGATGCTTTTGTTTATGCCGAAGCTTATTTCCAGATCATTGAAGATGATGCGGAAATTGAGCAGACCGGTTCCCACATAGTAACTGTTGCAGATGGTATATTTGAAATGCGGCATGTGGATTTTACGTATCCTAACGGAACCAAAGCATTGCATAATGTAAGCCTGAAAATAGAAAGAGGTAAAACTACAGCGCTTGTTGGATTAAGCGGCGCCGGTAAAAGTACTATACTGAATTTGCTGAATAAGTTTTATGAGCCGGATACAGGTGAGATACTGTTGGACGGCATCAATTTAAGGGATTATGAAAACGGGTCTCTGAGAAGCGAGATAGGACTGGTGCTGCAAAAGAACCATATTTTTAAAGGGACAATTGAGGAAAATATACGGTACGGAAAGATAGATGCTGCAACAGATGAGATCATTGAAGCAGCTAAAAAAGCCTACCTGCATGATCAGATCATGGAGCTGCCGCTTCAATATCAAAGTGATGCACAGCTGTTAAGCGGGGGACAGCAACAACGTATTGCAATTGCCCGGCTTTTCTTAAAAGATCCGCCCATTATTTTCCTGGATGAACCAACAGCCAGCCTGGATGCGATTGCAACCGAACAGATCAAAAACAGCCTGGATGCGATTAAAGCGAACCGGACAGTGGTGATTATTTCTCATTCTATATCCCAAATTGTTGATGCCGACATTATTTATGTGCTGAAGCAGGGAAAGGTAGTAGAATATGGTACGCATGAGGAACTGAGTAAAAAACCCGGGGTGTACAAGGAAATTTTTGATGCATCGGCCAGAAGCCTCAATATAGCGCGTATTGCCCAAACACTGTCTGCCTGATTTTTTATTTTCCTTAACAACTTTTTAAAGATGAAAATTCTGTTATTTCAAAAAAGAAAAGTTGCGTTAATTGGATTGGTTATGATACTGGCGATCGCCGGCCTCTCTTCCTGCGCTCCTTCATATTATCCATACAGAGATAATTATTACGATGGATATGGCTACTATCCCGGATATTATGGTTACGGATACGGGTACTACCCGGGATATTATGGCTATTACCCCGGCTACAGGGTATATAATAATAACCGGGCATATTATAACAACCGTTACCGGGGAAAAATAAGGGCAGGTACACCTCCCCGGAGAGGCGGCGGCGCAAGAACGTACACTCCGGCAACCAGAAGTAATAATTCAGGATCATATACTCCACAAGCGAGAAGCAGCGTACAGTATAGACGTAGTGCTGTAGCTCCGTCACGCAGCTACAGTGCCCCTTCACGCAGTGCCGCCGCAGGAGGCCGGAGCGGAGCCAGAGAGGGAAGAAGATAATTGGCTGATTCAATTAATAAAAAGCAAAAAGCAAAGGCTATTTCAGGGTAAATGAAGTAGCCTTTTTATATTTCTGATTTTTTCCGCATTTCGTAAACTGTTTTTCCCGATTTCGACAATCGTTTGGCGACAGTACCAATATTTTTGTGTTGTAATTATTAAAAAGTATTAAGGGCTTCTCCTGCTTTTTCTCTTGTTGCTAACAGGAATTTTTTTGAGGAGCAGGCCCACTATAAAATTGTATAAATTTTTTCCTTAAGCAGATAGTTTTCGAGAGTGCACCGTTTATTTCTATAAATGGTGCTTTTTGTTTTTGGAGAACAGTTAGCTGGGAAAAAGCCAGGTTGCTAACGCCAATAAAAATAGTTCACTTGACTGTATTGCCAGTCTTTAATATCTCCGGAGAATTTTATGTGCAAATTCTATAAAAAACAAAAAGGCTCACTTTCGTGAACCTTTTGATCTGATTGATAATCAGTGCCCCAGGCGGGACTTGAACCCGCACGGCCATTGCTGGCCACAGGATTTTAAGTCCTGCGTGTCTACCAATTCCACCACCAGGGCAGCGCTTTTAAAGGCCGTATTGCCAGGCCGTCCCGATAGGTATCGGGATGCCGAAGCCTCAAAAAAAATCCTCTCTGCAGAGAGGATTTTTAGAGCGGAAGACCGGGCTCGAACCGGCCACCCCGACCTTGGCAAGGTCGTGCTCTACCAAATGAGCTACTTCCGCATAAAGAACTTTTTTATCTAGGCCCCTTTGTATTTCAAGGGGATGCAAAAATAAGGGATTTTTTTGTTTTGTAACAAAAAAGTTGGAAGATTATTTATACTTTGGAGTGTATAAAGTGCTTTCCTGTATCTGCACCTGGGGCTTTTCAAACCTCTTTGTATATAACCTGTAGCAACCTCCCCATGTAAAGAGAAAGAAACAAGCAATACTTAAATAAAAAATATAAGCAGAAGATGTAACCCAACTTTGTCTGAAATCTCTTTTCTTGTATTTTTCCAGACTTTCTTGGTATTCCTGTTCCTTAAGCTTTTCTACATCAAATGGTTCCATGTAATAAATAGTTATGCGGCAAAAATAAGAAAACAAGGCAAAATAAACTGCATAAAGCAATTCATTTTTCAACAGTTTTTTCGGTTCTTGTGTGGTTATAATTCCCGAATCTCTTTTAAAGCTTCTATAATATCTCCTGCAATCATAGCTTCCATGCCATATCTGGCAGCAGCCAGGTCTCCGGCTGCTCCATGCAGGTAAACTCCCAGCACAGCAGCATCGGCAGGTAAATACCCTTGCGACAGCAGGCCGGTTAATAATCCCGTTAGCACATCACCACTGCCGCCCGTTGCCATCCCGGCATTGCCGGTTGTGTTAAAATATCCTTCACCATCCGGCGTTGCAATAAAAGTACGATGTCCTTTTAATATAATGATAACGCCCAGTTCACCTGCCTGGTTGAGCGCAGTGTCTATTTTTTCAAAATCATTCAGATCAGCTCCAAACAAGCGGGCAAACTCTTTTGGATGTGGCGTTAATATGGAGCCTTCAGGCAATATATTCAACCACTCTTTATGCTCCGACAGAATATTCAGGGCATCGGCATCTATTACCATGGGTTTATGATAGCTGGTAATAATTTCATACAACAAGCCGGCTGTTATACTGCTGTGATCTATACCCGGACCTATTCCTATTGCTGAACAGGTTGAAAGGTCGTAAGTAATTTCTGTTACAATATTCTCATCTTTATCGGCTTTGCACATGGCTTCGGGGGCGCTTATTTGTAAAATACCGACCCCGTTTTTGGGTACATGAGCCGTCACCAGCCCTGCGCCACTTCTAAGGCAAGCCCTTGTGCACAATACGGCAGCTCCCATTTTACCATAGCTGCCGGCGATCAGCAAAGAATGCCCATACGTACCTTTATGTGAAAAAGCCCTTCGGGGGCGATATATTTTCTTAATGATGCTTTTATCTGTTGTATGAAACTTTGTTTCTATTGTGTTCAAATAGCCGGGAAGGAGCTTGATGTCCAAAATATGCACTTCACCAAAATAGGATTCGTTTGAAGCAATTAATAATGCCGGTTTGAAGCATTGAAAGGAGAGCGTGCAGGTAGCTTTTATAACTGGGAAACCTGTCGAGGGTACATTGCAAAGCAGGCCACTTGGCAGATCAATGGCAATAACTGTATTATCAGATAATTCGTTGATATACTCAACTAACCCTGCTGCCAAACCTTCAAGCTTCCTGTTTAAGCCGGTTCCAAACAACGCATCAATAATCAGCGCTTCGGAACTAACATTTGGAAAATCTCCGGGGTTTTTAATAAAAGTTACCGGAATCGTTTTGAGCAGGTACAGCCGTTCAAGATTTTTTTCAAAATCTGCACTTGCAGGGGAGCCTGTTTCTAAAATGAAAACCTTTACACTTACATTTTTATGATGTAGCAGCCGGGCAAGGGCAAGGCCATCTCCTCCGTTATTGCCCTTGCCGCAAAATATGTAACAGGTTTTGTGAGGATAATATTGTGCAAGCCAGTTCTCGCATGCAGCAGCAGCTCTTTCCATCAGGTCAATGGATGCAATGGGTTCGTGCGCCATTGTATATTGATCCCAGGCCCTTATTTGAGACGCGTTCAATAATTTCATCTTTTTCTGCTTTGATATGACCGGCAGGATATACAGCTAATGAGCCGACCTGTAATCATTGCCATCAGGTATACCGGATATTCCTATTGTTTTATGCCTGATCGGAATGAAAAATTAGAAATTAAAAACCGGAAATAAAAATTTTAAGAATATATTTTCCGCAGGCCGTTATTTCTTCTTTTTTGCCTGGTTCTTTTTCGGAGATTTTGCTATCACTTTTTTCGGAACAGCTTTTTGCTGTTTTTGAACAACTTTTTTGGCAGTTGCTTTGCTGACAGGTTTGGGCTTTGTGTGTTTCGCTGCTTTCATGGGCGCTTGCGGCTGCATACTTTCTTCATCGCTTTCCTCCTGATTTTGCATATAATCTCCAAAAACATTGTATGCAAGTTTGGCGGCCCGATAAATATTAATATTGTATTTATTACCCAGAATAATAATTACGGCATGTTCATTTAACAACCGGGCAAAAGCAGGATTAAACCCGTGCCATTTGCCATTATGATAGATCACTTTTTTGCCATTGGGCAGATCTAACATACGCCAGGCCAGCCCGTAGTTGTGTATTGAGGGGGATTCCAGGCTTTCGGGCTGGTATGCAGAATCGATTAGAGACTGCCTGATGAAATTGTTATTATAGAGTGCCGCATCCCATTTTACCATATCCCTGGGTGTGCTGTATATATTCTTGTCGCCGTAAGTATTATCAAAAATATCCTGTTCCCACAAGGCTCCCGAAGGCTTGTAAGATTGTATTACTGTTCCGCTATCGGCTGGTGTATATACAAAAGTGTGGGTCATCCCCAGCGGTTTAAATATAGTTTCACTGAGGTATTCAGGATAGGTTTTACCTGTTACTTTCTCTATAATCAAAGCCAGTAATACAAAATTGGTATTACAATAGCTGAAGTGTGTGCCGGTTTTGTAGCTAAGCGCCGGCTTATATTGGATAAGAAAATTTAAAACATCATTGTTGCTGGCTTTTTTATCTGCAGGCCACTTTTGTTTGTCTTCCATAAAATATAAATAATTAGGAAGTCCGCTGCGGTGGCTTAACAAATGCCTGATCGTAATTCCCGCATAGGGAAAGTCTGGAAAATATCTGCCAAGATCATCATTCAGATGCAGCCTGCCTTCCTGGGCAAGCCTTAAGATAGTAACACCCGTAAATGGTTTGCTTGTTGAGGCCAGGTGAAATGAAGTGGTATCATTAATCGCATCGGCTGCATTGGGGTGCCGGGGGTCTTTGTAGCCGGCATATTGTTCATACAAAATATGACCGCCTTTGGCCACAATAACCCCTCCGTTAAAATTGCGGTTGATTAAGTTGCCAGTAAAAAGACTTTCCAATTTTGCATGATAGCGCTCCATTTCCTGTGCGCTTAATTTCTCAGGTGCCGGGGACGGGTACCTTAATGTATCTGTTCCAACGGATGGACTTTTTGAGGCATCAGATTTACAAGCAACAAAAAAAAGGGCCAATGATACAAAGGGAAGTAAAAATCTTCTCAAACTATAAAATTTTAACGCCTGCAAAAGTATAGTTCTAAAGTCTAAATATTTCTAACAAATGATATTTTAGTTGATTTTAACAATGCGCATACATAAAGTTTGAGTTTTTACATAAAACGCCGGAGCACTTTTGGTCAGCATATTGCATCATCCTATTTCTTTAAGGATCTTTTTTGCCCTGGATTTGAATGCAGCTGTGGTGTGATCTATTCTTTCGCCGATTATAAGTTTTAGCTCAGGCTTTATTTCCGGATAGATCCTGGAGAGCTTTTGCAATATGCCCAAAGCAAATGCCTGGGGCGCTATTGCCTCTTTAGGGTCTTCGACAATTTGAAAACAAATATCCATTATTTGTCCATGGCAAGCCCTGGGTATTTGCGGTATCTGGTCCAGCAATCTTAAAATATTTCTTTTTACCGCAGCATGCTGATTGGGCGCGCTGAGTAAGGCTATTATTTGGGGATAATGTTTTTTAATTAATTGAGGATGATTGATAACACAGTAGCTTAACGGCCATGCCGCTCTTTGAACGATCCTGGATTCGGAGTTTAAAGAAAGGTTCAGCAATTGATTGAATTTTATCTGATCATTGCCCTATCCAATGTACAATTTCAGTTGTTTGTTTTTTTGAATGTTCTTGTTCAAGGGCTGCTTTTATATTCATCGGATCAAATTAATACATATTGGGTAACTATCGTTCCAAAAATGATTTTAAAAATGTTTTGGCTGTGAAATATTCTGCCTTTATATTTGCACTCCCAATTTGAAAAGGATCGGTAGTTCAGTTGGTTAGAATGCCGCCCTGTCACGGCGGAGGTCGCGGGTTCGAGTCCCGTCCGGTCCGCTTAAAAGGATTATCAGTAATGATGATCCTTTTTTGTTTTTATCTCACTTTACTTTTAAGGGGTTGGTTTTCAGTATATAATAACATACGTCGCTGAGAATCCTTACTACCTTTATAACAGCTTAACAATTTTAAAAAGTAGACCAAAAGTAGACCTGAATCCAGTCTACAACGGTCATCTAAAATTGTTCAAGTTATGGGACTCCCAATTAAGCTAATCTGTCGTACAAACAGAGTTCATCCCGATGGCGCTTCCTCGGTTTTTGTACAGTATTGCTATGATGAAAAACAAAAGCCTTTATTTAGTACGGACATTAAAATCCCTCCTGCTTACTGGCATAAAAAGCAGCGATGCATAACTGCTCAGCTTCCTTCTGAGCATGGTGATTATAAAGTTCTCAATAATGAGCTGGCAAGGCTTAAAAAAATTGTGGAAGACCTTGTTACTTATGCAACCTTAAAGAAGATTCAAAACCGGGCAGCGTTCGCTAAAAAATATTTTTCTCCAACTTTTGACATTAGCGATATTGAAGCAAAAGAAAAAGAAATTGCCGAGCAAAAGGAGATCGAAAAGAAAAATAGCCTTAGTGTTTATTACCAATTCGATGAGTATATAAAATCCAAAAAACGAAAAGTAAGTAACGCTACCCTTACCGTTTACGGTAATGTAAAATCGCATTTGCTTGCTTTTGAAGAGTTCCGAAAAAAGGAGATTTCCTTTGATAGCTTTGATTTTAGTTTTTACGAAGATTTTGTGGACTACCTGACTTTTGAGCATATACACATGCGCCGCAAAACTTTGCTGACCGGGCTTAAACTAAATACCATTGGAAAAACAATCAAGCATCTCAGGGGATTTATTAAAGACAGGGTTAAACGGAAAATTATTGGGCCGATTGACCTGACTGACTTTAAAATACCGGAAGAAGAAAGCGATGCTATATACCTCACTTATGAGGAAATTGCCCAAATCTATCAAACCGACCTTTCAGCACACCCTCATCTTACAGAGTACAGGGATTTATTTGTTTTAGCGTGCCTTACAGGGCTTAGATTTTCAGATTTCTCAACCCTGCGACCCGAAGATCTGCAGCGGGACATGCTTTATAAAAAGCAGGAAAAGTCTGACCATTGGGTAATCATCCCGTTACGGCACGAAGCTAAATTGATTTTTACACGTCAGTTTCAAGAGCGAATACCAGATTTGACCAATCCGGAATTTAACCGCCATATTAAGACAATTGGAAAACTTGCCGGAATCACCCGGATGATCAAATTTTCTTACAAAAAAGGAAATCAAAATGTTGTAGTTGCTAAACCAAAATATGAGTGGATTACATCACATACAGCCCGTCGTTCATTCTGCACTAATGAGTTTTTGGCTGGTACACCGGTAGAACTGATTATGAAGATAAGCGGCCACAAAAGGACAAAAGATTTCTACAAATATATCCGCATTACGCCCGAAGAAGCAGCAAAAAAAATCAAGGAATTATGGTTGGCAAGGGGAGATATGAAATTGATAAAAGAAACTGTAGCAGAGCTGGAATGTGTGGCGTAATTAAATCCTGGAGTAAATACTCATAAAAAATTGCCTGGGTGTGTGGATGGCTGAAGTTTATCACGACATACTTAGCCAATCTGTGCCTCTAAGTGTAATTGGCTGTTTTTTTCTTTAGTTGAAGTCCATATTGCCTCCTTAACAGGTAAGGTAATGAAAGATTCAGTAAATAACAGTGTTCCTGTAACGCCGATATTATTTCCTTTTGAGCCGGAACAATTTTGGCAATCCATCCGGCAAATTATCCGTGAAGAAATCGTCAATATAGAAAAGGCAAAACCGATAGTCCCAGGCCATGAAACGCCCGGCATGACTTATAAGCCTCTTTTTAAAATTGCCGAAGTTTGCAAATTGTTCCAGGTCAGTAAGCCGACCATTTATGATTGGGTGCGACATGGAAAACTAAAACCCTATAAAATCCGATCAAGGGTTTATTTTCTTTGGCAGGATATTCAGCAATTGCTAAATCCCTCTTCTACTGAATAACTTAAGCCATTAATAAAAAAAGGGCTTTAAAGCAGCCCTTCATCAGCGAAGCTGTAATAACCTTCACTGGTAACAATAATGTGGTCTAATAAAGTAATATCCAATAATTCGCCGCCGGCTTTTATTTTTTGTGTGATATGCTGATCGGCTGCGCTCGGTGTAAGATTTGAGCTCGGATGGTTGTGGCTTTTATGTAAAGCTTTACATAAATCGCATTATGCAAAGTAAATAGTTATGTAAAGTTGTAATTAGTTTTTATAGATAACCAGAGGGCTTTAGCTAATCAGACCCTCCAGTTACTTTACATAACATTAGAATCTTTTCAACCAGGCAATAAGGCCTTCATCCTTTACCCATTGAGCCTCCTCTTTTGGATTAATATTTACATAAGCACTTTCCAATGCTTTCCGTTTCTGCATTGAGTCTGCTTTCGCATAGATTTCCGTTGTCTGTATAGAGACATGGCCAAGTATATCGCGGATGTATACGAGGTTTACTCCTGCTTGAAGCAGATGCATTGCTTTTGAATGACGAAGAGAGTGAGGGCTAAACTTTTCAGGTATAAGCTGCTCGTTGACTTTTCTTGCAGCCCTGGCATACTTGTCAATAATATATCCCACACCAGCTCTGGTAAGTTTTTCTTTCCTACTGTTAAAAAATAATGGATACCTGTTGGCATAGGGTTCGTTTAGCATATGCTCTTTTAGATAATTTTTTAAATGATCCGTTTGCATATCAAGCATGGGAACGATTCGGGCTTTATTTCCTTTGCCAATAATTTTTATCGTGCAAGGTTTATTTAACCTCAGACTGGAAGGAGCCAGATCGATAATCTCTTGTACTCTTGCTCCGCTATCATACAGTAAGGCCAACAATGTCAGATCACGTCTCCCTTTTATGGTGGATGCATCGGGTTGTTCAAGCAAAAGTTTTATTCCTTCAATAGAAGGATAATTTAAACTCTTATTCGCCGACCTTTTAAATTTGATGGAAAGGATTTTTTGACACTCATGCAAATAATGAAGCGTTTCACCTTGGAGATACTTATAAAAAGAATGGATGGCGGCAAGCCTTGCATTGCGAGTTGACTTACTACACTTTCTACTCTTTTCCAAGTGATCCAAAAATTCTAAAATAGTTTCTTTTGTTATGCTTTCAAGAGAAAGTTTTTCCACCTTGATTCGTTTATGTTCCTGCACAAAATTGAGCAGTAAAACAAATGTGTCTCTGTAAGCGGTGATAGTATTTGGACTTACGCCTTTTTCATTTGGCAGGTATCTTGATATAAAATCGGAGATGTATTTAGAAAAATCAGTTGGTTTCATAATTTTCAAGTTTAGGGAACACATCCAAACACAATACATCCATATCCCGTATCAGGTCTGGATACATGTTCGCGGTTAATCTTACATAATGATTTGTTGATGCAAGCGACTGGTGTCCCAGGTAAGTAGAAAGGATTGGTAGAGACGCATACAAATCAACACCATCTTCAGCCATAGCAGCTAATGAGGTAACGGCAAAAGTATGTCTAAGGTCATGTATTCTGGGGAAGTTGTTTCGCTTTATACACCTCACGTCTGCCTCGTTTAGGCAGCGCCGGAACCATTGTGCAACGGATTGATGGCTGCATCTTTTCCCATCCAGACGTACAAAAAAATAGTTTGACATGGCGGCTACCGGGAGCCTTCGCTTATGTAATAAGTATTGTTCTAAAACATTTGCCAACGAAGATGATATTGGAACGATCCGCTCCTTGCCATTCTTTGAGTCTTTTATCTTAAAATATTTTTCCCCTAAGTTTACGTCCGTCTCACATAAACTCAGGGCCTCACCAATGCGCACTCCTGTCGCGTATAAAAGCCGGAGCAAAGCGGGCACAGAAAAAATGCTGGATTGCATTGCTCGCTCCCTGAGCACAAGACCATCGGCAGCTTTAAAAATGGCTTTGATTTCTATTGGAGAGTAGATGTAAGGAATAAAATTGTAAGCAGGATATGGAGGCAACTTTAATACATAAGACCTGAACCCCAAGTCACGCAGGAATGAAGAAAACATGCTAACTATCTGCACCCTCGTGTACCAAAAGGACGCAGATTCATTAGGCCTTCTCTTACTCCAGTTTTCCGCAAGCGGTCTTGTAATACCGTTAGCGGTAACACATTCTTTTTCTGCCAACCGGTCAAATTGTAGCAAAATGGAAGATTGCGTAATAAATTTAAACCCGAGTTTTCGCTTCATTTCAATGAACTGTTCGATATGCATTGCATATGTGCTACTATATTGGTTATACATAGAAAAGCCCTCCTTTTTGATTGTAAAATTTGTCTGTAATTGGAGGGACATCCAGCATACATTGTTTCATTGATTCAATGTCTATCCTTAGATAGTATCTGGTAGATTCAGAGCTCTTATGCCCAAAGACTTCTGATATAACGGGAAGAATCGTACTTTGCTCAAGCATTCTATAGCCGAGGCTATGGCGTAGTGAATGAGGGCCAAATTTTCGATTAGTTATATCAATGCCTGCTTTTCTGAACGCTCTTTGCACCACGTGGGTAACAACATTGCTGGATGAAAAACAACCATAGGGCGGCCGTTCAGTCAAAAATACGAAGGGCTCCCCCGACTGAGGTCTAGCGTATTTTAGGTAATCAATAATGGCATTACCAACATCTGGCAAAAGAGGAAGCATGAGTCGCTTGCCCGTTTTCACCATTGTAATCTCAATAGTGCTGATATTCCATTTGAGGTTATCAAACTGTAGCCTCGCTATATCAGAGGCTCTAAGACCAAGTCTTGCAGCGATAAGTATAATAGCGTAATTACGCTTTCCACTGGCGCTGGACCGTTCTACTGACTTAATTAATTTTTCAATTTCTCTTTTTGTATATGTCGATGGTAATTTAGACTGCTCTACTGATCTTGTGCGCGGGATTTTGTCCGCATAGTCTACATCCAAATGTTTTTCCAGGTACAGGTATTTAATAAAATTGCGAATAGTACAAATGATGGTACCTACAGGACTGCCCTTTGTACAATCCAGATCTCTAATAAAATGTATAACGAAGACAAGATCAATCTCTTTTACGCTATGTACATTTTTTTTCTGGCAATATTGCAAAAAGCGATGTAGGTATCGTTCATAGCATGAAAACCGGGTTTTTGACAATCGGTCTGTAATCTTTTTATATTCTAAAAACTGACTTATTAATACACCGATAACACCAGTAAAAACAAAGTCCCTTCTAAGTATTCTTGGAATAACTTTGATTGCACCTGTAAACGCAAATTCAGTTATCATTTTTATGCTGTTATGTACTTCCTTTTCATGTCGGGTTAACTGTAGAATGTTTCGACTACCAAATCGATGGTAAAGAATCTGCTTCTCGGTATTCAGCTCGTACTGCTTAATTTGTCTGGAATCCATGAACTTCTTGATCCAGCGCCAGTTTCTGCAATGCCGACTGACAGTACTTGGATGATATCGAAGTGTTGTCTTAAGATAATCTGTCGCTTCAGCTAGTGTCATGTCAACATAAAATTGTCGGATAAAGTTTTCGAAGTTTTATCCGGGCTTTTTTGTTTGTGAATTGCCAATTGATTTTCGCTTCCTTGTTGTTGCGATCATTTTGCCAGGCTTCAGC
>JASGEW010000136.1:0-3955 GCA_047606125.1 Niabella sp.
AGGCTGCTGCCGTCGGCATAGGTGATGGATTGCGGAATACCTCGCTTCCAATTGGATAGGGCCGTTACATTGTTCCGACCGTCCATGATCGTGGCGACTGTGCCGTCTGCGTTGTACGTCAGGCTCTGTTGAAGCAGACCGAATGCATATATCTCCACCGGCAATGCGGTGGTCGCATCGTAGGAAATCGAAGAGGCTACCAACCCATTGACACTGCGCTGAGCCACTTGACCCAGCACCCACGTGGTCGTGTTGTCCGCGTAGGTGATGGTCTCGGTCATGGTGTACGTTTGTGCGTGCACGGCCAATGACAAGCCACACATCAAGGGTAGACAACCTAAAGCCGTCGGAAACCGCATCCTGCTGCTCCTTTTCCAGATATTCGACCTGATAGCCGGCTCTTACTCAGCAACCCACTGCAGTCACGGGGAAGGCGAACTCTCCATCACGATTTTTGTGGCACGTGCATACGTGTCGAAACAATATGGAACATCGCTGCAATCCGATGCCACGCTCCAGGTGAACGTCTGCCCCTGCTGCGTGATTGTCACCTGCCGCCTGGGACGGAATCGACTACTCATTTCACCGTCACCGCGCGGCTGATAACTATCGCCAATATAAGTCGGATAGGGGCCCGCATCTGGGGCGGCATAAGCATAAGCATCCGTCCGAAGCACGCTACTACCCGAGACTCCGAATTCTTGCGTCAACAGCTGCCCTTCATTGAGTCCCACGTGATTTCCATATACCGACCTTTCCATGCTGCCATCTGGATTTGTCACGGTGACCGTCCGGGTACCCGCCGTACTCGTGGTACAAGCGCTGCTTGTCGTGCCGGTATAGATCGTCGTTGGGTCCCAGCACCCCTCCAGGTTGTCATAGGAATAGGACCAGACATAGCCCGAACTTGGTAAACCAGGGCCTGTAATGACCTTTGATGCGAGCGCCATGACATACATATCTTTCGGGTACGTGGCATAGGATTCATCCGCACTGCATACCCTTGACACCCAAGTTCGAGTCATTCGGTTCAATGCAAGATTGAACGTCACAGACGCACCGCCAGGAGTTGTGACCATGCCACTGACAGAATCGGCATGCCCTTCGGCGACATCGCATGTGCTTCCCGTATACGAGGGTTTCTTGAGTGCCACGTCACTCAGCGCAAAATTCCAATTCGTCAGGTCTGGCAGCTCAGCCTGGAGTAGCGTATTGGAGCCATACGTATACGTCCATGTCCGTCCAGAGGCAGTCACAGACTGGATCAAATACCCCGTGCTATCGGTATAGGAAAAAGCAATCGAACGCCCATCGCTGCTTGTGATTTCAAGCAACTGCAGAGGATTTGATGAGCTCCAACTATATTTGACATAATTTCCAAACCTATCCGTAACAATCGTGGGGAATATCATGTATTCCGCCCTGTTGATCATTACTTCGTAATATTCGCCATCGGAATCCAGTGTCGTTCCTGGATCAAGCTCCATCTTGCTCAATCCGGAGTGGACGCGAGTCACCATGTGATCAAATTGATATTTCGTTCCGTCGGGAGTTGTGACCTCAAATCCCTCGCCCAATGACGGATTGCTGCCACTTGCCAAGCTGGAAAGACAAGAAATAGCCGAACCATCGGCCAGCACCAAGGGGTAGGCGCCTCCATCTCCTGGGACGGGAGTGCTGGAACTGCGGACCAGGATCTCCTGATCACCGCGCCCAGGAATAAAGACAAAATCTCCCTGCCAGAACTCCTCCGACTCAAAGATTGCGCTATTCTTAATTGAGAGGGAAGGTGGTGGCGGGGCAAAAAGCGAACAACGTCTGTATTTGGTATCCGTAGTCGTACTGACAATCCACCCATCGCTGGAACTGAATATGCCATGGATGTTCGGAATAGCTAGGTCCCAGTCCGCAAAGAAGCCGTGCAGCCCATCGTTACCTTGACTCGCAGAAAAGCGCCGTGTCACTTCGACAGGAAGCACAAAGCTGCCGGGTATCGAAACATCCGTCTGCATGATCCCGAGCGCGCCGCTATACAGATTGATCTGCTCGCCTACCAGCCCAACCTTGAGACGATCGACCTGAGAGGTGGCGACGAGAAGCTTCCCGTATTCGTCAGGGAGCGTGATTGTTTGCGCATCCGCACCATACGCCAAGACGACCAGGCTGAAGCTGCACGACATGAATCCTGGTATCCGCATCAGCATACTCCCTCTGCTCGTGAAGCAATCCCGTTGCCTGGGGGGGCAAATCGCCAACCTGGACAGTCTTGACGCAGCGCTCTCATCGCCATGTAAAGATGGGGATGAATTCGTTCAGACTTTCTATCGATTTGAATCCAAGCTCGCCCAATCCATCACTGGGGAGATTCGACCGAGAGACGTATTGATTCGCCTCTCCTTCTGGAGGGAGACGCACTCTTGGTCCGGTGTCGACATCCACCCTTGGCGGCCGTCCAAACCCTGTACCCGCAATAGCACAAGCATGAAGAAATCTCTCCCTTCTACGCCCGTTTTGGGCCTATACCCCCACAGCGGTCGCCGGATTCTGTGAGCCTATGAGCCCTCACTGACGACCTGCATGCGCATTAAGAGCCTGAAAGTGAACCGCTGTCAAGGCACCGGCAATGGGCACACAATCGAACGAATCTGGATCCAGCTACGTATCCGGCAGGGATCCTGTTTTTTATTCGGCCGCACCGTGTTGGCTTGGCCAATGCATGGATGATGGCCGCGCCGTGTACAGAGCGACCGAATGCCAACAAAAACATGTAGCCACACCGATTCCGCCAGCGTATGGTCGGCTCCTCGGTATCGAATGAGCGACTCGCCAGACGGACTGGCTAAGCCCAGGCGATCGCGCGTCATTCGGGCAGGCAGCTAGCCGGGGATGTCCACGCCCTGTCAGCCTAGGCAAACATCATTTATGTCTCTTATCCGATGAATGCAACGGCTTCATCGCCTCGAAGCGGCGGCTGTATTCGTCGGTCAGGTCGCGCGCCTGCTGCGGGTTGCGCACCACGGTCGGGGTCAGCAGCACGATCACTTCGTGGCGCTCGTTGCTGCGGGTCCTGGTGCCGAACAGGCTGCCGAGGACGGGGATGCGGCTGAGGAAGGGCACGCCGCTGGAGCCTTCGCCGACCTGGTCGCTGATCAGGCCGGCGAGCATGACGGTGTCGCCACTCTGGGCGGCGAACTCGGTCTTCACCGAGCGGGTGTTGATCGACTCGTTGCAGCTGGTGGTGGTGCTGCTGCAGTTGTTGGTCGGGGTACTCACTTCCTGCACGATCTCCATGAACACCGTGCCGTCGCGGGTCACTCGCGGGCGCACCTTGAGGATCACGCCGGTGTCCAGGTACTGCACCTGTGAGTAGGTACTGGTAGCGGTGCCGGTGCTGACCGAATAGGAGTTGACCGGGATCGCCTGGCCCACCTTCAGTTCGGCCTCGGCGTTGTTGCGCACGAACACCGACGGGCTCTGCAGGATGCGCAGATGGGTGACCTGGTCCAGCGCACTGATCACCGCCGCGGCGTTGCGGCCCAGGAAGGTCCAGCCCACGCCGTTGCCGGTGACGCTGCCGGCGATGTCACCCCAGATCTTGCGGCCGGCGGCGTTGGCCAGGCCGGCGCCGGTGCCGACCACGCTGGTGACGTCGTCGGAACTGATCGGCGCGTCCACCGCGTGCTCGAAGTACCAGTCCACGCCGTACTGCAGCTCGCCGGTGAGGGTGACTTCGGCCACCTGCGCCTCGATGTGCACCTGCATGGGCATCACGTCGAGCTTCTCGATCACCTCGCGGATCGAGCGCCAGGCGCTGCCGCTGGCGCGCACCAGCAGCGCATTGGTCTCCTCCACCGCGGCCACCCCGACCTTGCTGCCCTCGACCTGCAGGGTCACCGCGGCCGTGCCGTCCTGGCGCTGGCCCAGCTGCAGCGAGTCGCCGGAGCCGCTGGCCAGG
>JASGEW010000137.1:0-2572 GCA_047606125.1 Niabella sp.
ATATATCCAACTCCTGGGATATGGCTGATAATATCTCTGCTTTAACCTGTTCTTTGGTCATGGTTTGATGGATTTGGTTACCCTAAGTTCTAACTTTTTTACATTCCCTGCAATTTGTCATACACCCGGCATTGAGCAGTCTGATATAGCCGGCGGCGTTGCAGTAAATCAAAGCAGCGACAACTATACCATGGCTTCGTTTTATGGCAGGGCGTCCTATGACTATCTTTCCAAATACTATTTGTCTGCATCAATACGTTATGATGGTTCTTCTAAATTTACCGAAGGTAATTACTGGGCTTCGTTCCCCGCTGTGAGTGCCAAATGGAGAATAAGTCAGGAATCTTTCTGGAAAAATATTGAGCATACGATACCGGAAGCTGCCATAAGGTTAAGCTATGGCACGGCAGGCAATAATAGGATTACCTCGTTTCTGGGAGCTACACAGATAAAGACAGCTATTGGTTCAGGAGATGGCACAAATGTAGTATCCGGGAATCAGGGGTACACATTTTTGGTCGGGGACGGATCGCAGGATACACAGGCAGCTGGCGCTTATGTAAGCGTTCTCGGCAATCCATACCTTAAATGGGAAACCTCCAAGACGCTCAATGCCGGACTTGACCTAAGTTTTATTGACAACCGGGTTAGCCTTACTGTGGAAGCGTATAATAAGAAAACCTACAACTTGTTATACAAAGCGCCTATCCCTACCTCTACCGGATACGATGTGCTGTTCCAAAATATCGGCAGTATACAAAACAAAGGGCTTGAAGTAACGCTAAATACAGTCAATATTGAACGTAAATCCTTTGAGTGGAAGTCCAGTTTTAACATTGCCTTTAACTCCACCAAAGTACTATCCTTAGTAAACGGGCTGACCCAGGAAGGCGTCGCCATAAACTGGAGTACGTCTTATGCCAATCTGCCGGCTTACATACTTAAAGTAGGACAACCGTTGGGAACTTTATACGGGCTTAAATGGGTTGGTAACTACCAGTACAGCGATTTTACACAAAATGCAGCCGGGCAATATATGTTGAATGACAATGTACCCACGAATCAAACTTCAAGAAGCACTTCCTCAACAGCAGCACCACAACCCGGGGACATAAAATTTGAAGACATCAATGGCGATGGTGTGATTACTTCCGATGATTATGTGCCCATAGGCAGGGGGTTCCCGATACATACAGGTGGATTTAGCAACGATTTTTCGTATAAAAATTTTGATTTGAACGTATTCTTCCAATGGAGCTACGGCAACCAGATACTCAACGCCAACCGGATGATCTTTGAACAAAACACTTCCGGAAGGAACCAGTTTGCTTCCGTATTGAACAGGTGGACACCCGATAACCAGAATAATGTAATGTTCAGGGCCGGCACAGGCAGTCCGAACGGAGGCACTTATTACTCGTCCAGAGTAGTAGAAGACGGATCTTACCTAAGGTTAAAAACAGTACAGTTAGGTTATAGTTTGCCGAACGCCTTGATGAAAAAATGGCAAATAAAACAAATCAGGTTCTACCTGTCCTGCCAAAATCTGGTTACCTGGACAAGGTACACCGGGTTTGACCCTGAAGTAAGCACTTATTATTCTACGCTTACTCCTGGTTTTGACTGGGGCGCTTATCCGAGAGCCAGAACATTAACCGTTGGCGCTAATATATCTTTTTAAAACGCTTAAATTTTATAGAATATGAAAAAGGTATTTTATTATTATATTGTAGCAACTGTGCTTATGCTTGTTTCCTGCAATAAATTTTTGGATACAAGTCCTAAGGATACTATAACTACGGATAACTATTACCAGAATGAAACCCAACTAAATGCAGCGCTGACAAATGTCTACGGGATCATGATGTCCTGGTGCTACGGCAGGACAGGCAATGCGCTCTCCCACTCGCTCGATTATTCAGATGAAGATATTTTAAATTATTCTTCAACATTGAACAGCGATCCTCTAAAGATGGGAGGGTTTGCGTATACTTACACCAACTCGGTACTGGATGGTTTGTGGCAGGCGTTGTATTCTGCTATTGCCAGCGTGAACCTGTTGGAGGCCAATCTTCATAATGCTGATGCCACGACAAGTGCCGACACCCGCAACTACATTATGGCGCAGGCATTGTTTTTAAGAGGATATGCCTACTATCTTTTAGGGAGCCATTGGGGAGGAGTGCCTTTAAGGACCAGTACGCTCAGCATAGATAATTTAAGTATTGCAAGGTCGTCTTTGGCGGAAACGTATGCACAGGCGGTGGCCGACATGGAAGCGGCCCTACCTTATTTAAAAACACCGGCGGAAACAGGCACCCCGAGCCGCATATCCCAAACGGCTGCAAAAGCAGTATTGGCGAGAGTTTTCCTGACGATGGCCAGCCCGGGAACAAAGATAGGACTGAACGAGCCTAAATATTATGACAGTGTCATTTACTATACCGTATTCCTTCGGCGAACCCCGTCATTGATGTTCAGTATGCGAGGGATAATTTTGCGGCAGCAGGGAGTGTAGATTTTCCTTTGGGGTTTTGTTGATATTTACAAACAAGTGGGTGAGCCATTTTTC
>JASGEW010000138.1:0-9632 GCA_047606125.1 Niabella sp.
ATCCCGGTCGCAGTCGGATTTGATGGCGCCGGGTTTCAATACTATGCAATGTTTCGGTACAAAGGCATTGCCCCCGCATGGTTTCCATCAGCCGCTGCCACAAGTATTTTATGGTTAGCTTTTTGTTCCTGCCCTATTAATTGGGATATTGCTAGCAATCTATTCAATGCCAGGGTTTGATAGGTTGATGGATACCTTCTTTTATTCCAGATATTAAATAATTGTCATGCCATTTTTAGAAAACATAGTACCAAGAGGCCATAAAATTGTCTATTTAAGACGGTAAGAATGTGTTACCGATATTTTAAAAACCGTTTATCAAACCCGTCTTTTGCTCTTTGACATATTGTTATCATATAGGTGGCTCAAATTGCTGGAAAGTAGTGTTGCGCTCAATTGTATAATAATTCTCTTTTAATATAGCATTGATGATAACCATATTACGATGCACGCCCAAACCCAGGTCAGCCGAGTTAAAACCATGACTGTTCAGGTCCGCATTTTGTACAAAGATAGTTTGGCTATCATCGACAGTATATTGCTTCTGAACATTGAACCAGCCATTGGGCTTCCAGTTAATATAATCGCGTATCGATTTGAGAAAAGCAGGTACCTCGTAATGATACCCCGTTGCCAGGATAACAAAATCGGAGGTTTGAGTAAATTGTTTGTCAACGTCCCTGTGATGAAAAGTGAGATGCAGTGTTTGCCCATGCTGCGGTTTGAATTTTTATAGCAGGGAGGAAATTCTAAAAGTTTTAAATAGGGAAGATTAACTCTTCCTCATTTTTTGGGGAAAAGATTAGTGCTTGCTAAGTAACATTTTTTGAAAAACTGTACTTTTCTTTAGTTTTAAAAAAGTTTTTTTCAAAAAAAATGAGTCGCAACACTTGTTACAACTCATTGATTATCAGGTGGAGGATATCGGAGTCGAACCGACGACCTCTTGCATGCCATGCAAGCGCTCTGGCCAGCTGAGCTAATCCCCCAAAAGGATGGCAAATGTAAAGGAAACACTTTATTTATCCAACATTGTTTGGGCGCTTTCTGCCTTTATTTTCGTTTTTCCCGAATTCAGGAATGTGGATATCTCTTATAGTATGAGCCGCCTTTCTTAAGGTTCCGGCGATCTTTTTATCTGCTTTATGACCAACAACCCGAGTAGCTACTTGTTTTACAATCAGGGGCACTATCAAACGGGGCAACCATCCCGCGCGTTTTAAAAAAACTTTACCTACCAGGAAGTCCGCGGCCCGCCTGATCCCAAATTGAATAACAGGATTGGCAGTATTCGCTTTTAACGCGGTTTGTGCCGTTTTGCGCAGCTGCGAAAAAGGATTTAATTCTTCTTTCAATGCTCCAAAAGATTGCCTGATATGAGCTTTATTGTTTTTCAATCCAGCTTTCAGGCGTTCCTTTTCTTCCATTAAATCCTCATAATTGTTAATATCCGGTTTAGCCATAGATCTTATTTATTATAATATTCCTGATAACGGGCTGGATTACTTTCTTCTTCAAAACAACAATAAATATAAGAATTAAGAACAGGCCGCCAGAAACGATAAAGAAACCGAGCATCTGGTTCCCTAATTTCTGGCCGATCCACCAGCTCAACCCCAGGCAGGCAAACAATAAGGCAAAAAATAAAAGTGCAAAAATCAATAAGGTAATTAACAGGGAAGCGCCCAGTTTACTTCCTTTATCAGCAGCTCTGACCACAGATAACCGGTAATAAGTTTTTGCAATTTCCTCAATATTTTCTGCTATGTCTTCTACCTTTTCTTTTATCTCAAACATAGAAATCAGTTTATTGAATTAAACAGAAAGGTTGCCCTCAAATTTTCATCACAATTAAATTTTATCATGAAAACCTGCCGGCAACCCTCTTTAAGCCAATAATAAATCAGCTTAATTTATTTGAATACTCGTCTGAGTAATCGGAATAGGCATCCTGTGCTTTTTGTTTTGCTTTTTTAAAGCCAGATTTGGCTTTATCCAATGCTTTGTGCGACAGGTCGGACAGGTTTTCTTTTCCTGATTCGATCAGGCTGCCTAAAGAATCAGCCCAGTCGCTGGTTGTATTTTTTATTTTCTTTCTTGTTTTCTTACCTTCTTCGGTATAAAACAACAATCCGATGGCGACCCCTGCTGCTGCCGCTCCAAGAATGCCTAATAATATCTTGTCCTTATTTTTCATAATTAAATTGTTTTAGGTTATTAATGAATGTCTTTTGAATGATTATCTCAAAAAATCATACCAAATTTACAGTTATGCCAAAAAATAACTTCAGTAAGGCAAAATATATTAAAAAGCACAACTTAATCCCCCAAATTCTTTACCTCTTTATTCAACCAGCGTTTTACGGCGGCCGTGGTTACAGATTTAGGTCTTTCAAGAGGCATGCCCAATGCCCTGTCCCAGCAAAGACTTGAAAGAACACCCAGGGCGCGGCTAACAGCAAATAATACGGTATAATATTCATATTCCACCATTCCATAATGCACCAGCAGCGCGCCGCTATGCGCATCTACATTTGGCCATGGGTTTTTCACCTTGCCCAACCCTTCCAATATAGGAGGCACCGTTTCATAAATACGCCACACCGTGTTTACCAGGGGATCATCCGGCATGTGTTTTTTCCCGAAATCCATTTGGGCGGTAAACCGGGGATCTGTTGTACGTAGAACAGCATGTCCATAGCCCGGTACCACTTTACCTTCTGATAAAGTTTTTTCTACATATTCTTTTATTTGCTGAGCAGTGGGCGATTCTGTTTGCAACGCCTTCTGCATCTCGAATATCCATTTGATCACTTCCTGGTTGGCCAGCCCGTGCAGCGGTCCGGCCAGGCCGTTCATGCCGGCGGCATAACTTAAATACGGATCGCTTAAAGCAGAGCCTACCAGGTGTACTGTATGCGCCGACACATTCCCGCCTTCATGATCGGCATGTATAACCATATACAGGCGCATCAGTTCTTTGAACTGCTCATCATCGTAGCCCAGCATGTGTGCAAAATTACCGGCCCAATCCAGCAATCCATCAGGCTGCAGCACTTTACCTTCTTTATATTTACGACGATATACATAAGCCGCAATATGCGGGATGCGGGCAATCAGATCCAGTGTGTCTTCAAAAGCCGCCTCCCAGTAATCTTTTTTATTCATGCCTTCTGCATACCTTTTGGCAAAATTGCTCTGTCCCTGCAATGCCATAATGCCCACCACAAACATCGTCATCGGATGTGTTTCGGTTGGCAATGCTTTCATCGTATCAAAAACATAAGCAGGCACATGGCTGCGACGCTGTAATATGGAACTTAGGTTCTCTACATCTTCCCGGGCAGGTATCTCTCCTACTAACATCAGGTAAAACAATCCTTCAGGCAGCGGCTCATTGCCGCCTTTTGCTTTTGGCAACTGCTCACGCAGTTCATCAATAGAACGTCTCCTGAACCTGATACCATCCTGTGCATCCAGCAAAGATGTCTCCGTTATTAAAGCCGTCATTCCACGCATCCCCTGATATACCTGAGAAAGTCTGGTCTCTTCAATCACCGTATTCCCATGCTCTTTAAGCATAGCCTTTATTTCTCCAGCTTTCTTATCGGCCTGGGCTTTAAATTTTTGTTTCAACATTTCCATTGCACGTACTATTTTTCGTTATACTATTTGGTAAGCGTTCGCGCTAAAGATAATTAAAGCCAGGTGGTTCAGCAAAATATATTTGACATTTAACAGCGTGTAATACGGAAACGTTTGCATAAATAAAACAGGTTAGGATCCATTTTATACTGATTTTCCTGTATAAAAATGCAACAGCTTATTTGGGGGTGGTCTGGTATAACCTGTAGGCTACAAAGAGAAACACAATATTGGGCAGCCAGGCTGCCAGCACCGGTGAAAAGTTTCCTTTTACAGAAAATACCGTTGAGAACTGATCTGCAATTATAAATATGGCTGCAATACCAATACCCAACGCCAGGTGCAGGCCGCTCCCGCCCCTCGTTTTACGGCAGGCAATTACAGCGCCAATGATAGTAAGCAGCAGCACCGTGAACGGCGTTGCACTGCGTTTGTATAATTCTACTTTCAGGGTATTTAGTCCTTCGGTACCCCGCAGCTCCTCTTTTTTTATAAAGTCGATGAGTTCGGGAGTAGTCAGCTTATCTTTTTGATACTCGTCCCGGATCAGTTCAGACGGAAGGATATTCAGCCTCACTTCTTTTTCAGGATACGTTTTAACACGTTCTCCCAGGCTATCCACGAAGCGCTCCACCACTTTCTTTGCCACCCACCGTTGTTTCTTCCCGGTAGTGTCCCAGGTAATGGATTCAGCGCGCAGGTTATAGATCACTTTACCATGCTTTACGCGTTCCATGAAAAAAATACCACTGTTTTTGGTTTCGGGATTAAAATTCTTAACCCCCATATAAGCAGTACTATCGATACGTTTAAAGAAACAATTGTAACAGGAACTTTCCTGCCGGTTTTTAAGCGGGTTGTGTTTATCCAGCTTCTCCTGCATAAAAGTGGTGTACAAAACATTTGCCTTGGGAATAAAATAGTAACGGCCCACAAAAAGTATAGCTGCCAGTAATAGCCCGCCAATGATATAGGGTCTTAAAAAACGGTTAAAAGTAGTGCCACTCGCCAGGATGGCGATCACTTCGCTGCGCATGGCCATTTTACTGGTGAAAAAGATAACGGCGATAAATACAAACAGCGGAAATAAAAGACTCCAGATAAAAGGGATAAAACCTACATAGTATTGTTTAAAGATCTCCCAGTTGCTAAGACCGGTTTTTACAAAATCGTCTGTTTTTTCGCTGCTGTCCACCGCTACGGCAATTACCGTAAACAGCAGCATACAAAACACAAAAGTCACCAGCAGGCGCTTTAATATGAACCAGTCGAGTATTTTCATTCAGCCGCCAAAAATAGATGAAATTTAAGATTTATAATTTTTGATTTTATATTTTATGGAGGATTTAAGACCGGCAGGGGAATATAACACAGGCCGGCAACTTTATTGCTTACAGCCGATTATTACAGTCTGGTTTTTAACCTCACAATCATTTCATTTTTCCACGACGTATAATCTCCGTCCATAATATGGGTACGAGCCTTCTCTGCCAGCCACAGGTAAAAACTGAGATTATGCACACTGGCAATGGTAAGCGCCAGTATTTCCCCGGCCTTGAACAAATGCCGCAGGTAGGCTTTGGAATAATAGTTGCTCATTTCGCAGGGCAATTCCTCATCAATTGGCGAAAAATCGGACTCCCATTTCTTATTGTCGATATTAATAACACCCTGCGTAGTAAATAACATGGCATTCCGTCCGTTTCGGGTAGGCATTACACAATCAAACATATCTATGCCCATGCCGATGCATTCCAGGATATTCCACGGAGTGCCTACCCCCATCAGGTAACGGGGCTTTTCCTGAGGCAGATGCTGGCAACACCAGTCACATATTTCATACATCACCGGCTCGGGCTCTCCCACACTCAGGCCCCCGATAGCATTACCGGTGGCATTTTTCGAGGTAATATATTCGCAGGACGCTTTGCGCAGGTCTTTGTAGGTAGCACCCTGTACGATAGGAAAAAGATTTTGTGTATAACCATATTTATCCGGTGTCGCATTAAATTGGGCAACGCATCTGTCGAGCCAGCGATGCGTAAGCTCCATGCTTTTCCGTGCATATCCATATTCACTGCCACCGGGCGGGCATTCATCAAATGCCATAATAATATCGCCCCCGATGCTTCGCTGTATGTCCATTACTTTTTCGGGAGTAAATAAATGCCGGCTGCCATCTATATGAGACTGAAAAGTAACGCCTTCCTCTTTTATTTTCCTGGTTCCGGATAAAGAAAATACCTGGTAGCCCCCGCTATCGGTAAGAACAGGCTGCTCCCAATGGTTGAACTGATGCAGGCCGCCTGCCTGTTCCAGCACATCCGTCCCCGGCCGTAAATATAAATGATAGGTATTCCCCAGGATAATCTGCGCTTTAACATCATTGACCAACTGCTGCTGCGATACCGCTTTCACACTGCCAACGGTGCCTACCGGCATAAAAATGGGCGTTTGGATACTGCCATGATCGGTTGTGATTACCCCTGCCCTCGCATCTGAGTTGTTGTCTTTACCCTCCAGCCTGAAATGTAAACTTGCCATGAGCCGCAAAAGTAAATAAGTTTATAACCATACGCAGTTATCTTTACCCAAAATATTGCAATGACATCTGAAGTGATTTATAACGGTGATCTCAGAACAACCTGTACTCATCTGAAAAGCAGGTCTGCTTTTGAGACCGACGCGCCCGTGGATAACAATGGGAAAGGTGAACGGTTTTCACCAACCGACCTGTTAGCAACCAGCCTGGCCACCTGCATGGCTACTGTTATGGGCATAAAAGCCCGTACCATGAATTTTGACCTGAATGGTCTGAAAGTAGAGGTGCTTAAAAAAATGGCTGCCGAACCGCGACGGGTTAGTGGTATCGACCTTAAATTTTATATCCCGGAGAACCTCGCAGCGCTTGATGAAAAAACAGTTTCGATTCTGAAAAATACAGGCCATACCTGCCCTGTAGCAAAAAGCCTGCATCCGGATATTGAAGTAAATATTGATTGGGGTGCCTGGTTATAACACAGTTTGAAATGCGCTGCAGGCATTACAGGACATTTCCTTTTTTAGCTGCCCGCAAATGTTATTTATTGATCGTTCTGAAGGTTAGATTAATCCTTGCTGTTAATACTTTTTTTGACGGAGGTAAACGGTGCAGCCAGTTGGCCTGGCATTTACCTTTCATCACTAATAAACTGCCATGCTGTAAAACCATTGAAACAACTGCTCCGGTTTGTTTATGTTTAAAAGCGAATTTTCGTTCGGCCCCGAAGCTTAAAGAGGCAATAGCCCCCTCCTGCTTTAGATCTTTTTCAGCATCGCTGTGCCAGGCCATTCCTTCGCTGCCATTGTGGTATAGATTCAGCAGGCAGGAGTTATAGGTTTCATGGGTATAACGTTCTGTGATTTCTTTTAGTGACAACAGCGCTTCTGTCCAGGGCAGGGCTCTTTTTGTGACGCCTGAATATTTATATTCAAATGCCTCATCAGCACACCAGGCCACTTTCCGCTTGGTGATGATCTTTTTGCCAAAAATGATTGCCTCGTCATGTTGCCAATCTATAGTTGTTAATAATATATGGTAAAAAAAATCGGCCTGTTCTTTTTGAATGACCTGGCCGTAATAAAATACTTCTCCGTCGTAAGGAAGTAAATTACTGATCTCCATTGATTGTTTTTGCTTCCAGCTCTAATAAGTATTTTTTACGCCACAATCCCCCGCTGTAGCCGGTAAGTGTACCATCTGTTCCCACTACCCGGTGACAGGGAATCACAATTGCGATGCGGTTCATGCCATTAGCATTGGCTACCGCGCGAACACTTTCAGGTCTGTTAATTGAAATGGATTGCTCTTTATATGATCGGGTAGTTCCGTAAGGAATACGTTGCAACGCGTTCCATACATCTTTCTGAAAATCGGTACCTGGTGTAAAGAGTGCCACGTCGAACTGCCTGCGCTTACCGGCGAAGTATTCGTTCAGTTCTTCTTCCAGCTGTACAAGATGCGCATTCTGCCCGGGAGCAACGGTTGCGTTTAGCTGTTTTGCCAGATCGGTTAATTCCTTTTCCAGGTTTTTCCTTTCAGCAAACTCCAGTAAACAAACGCCGGTTTCATCAGCGCAGGCTATCATTGTTCCCAGAGGTGTATCCATCAGCTTAAAATCGATCAGCCTATATTGTTTACCCTTGCGGGGAGAAACCCCAAAAGTATTCTTAAAAGAGTCGCTGAAACCGCTTAATGAATTGAATCCTGTTTCAAATGCAGTACCGGTAACAGTTTCGCCCTGTTGTATTTTTTTTGCGGCAGCATTCAATCTCAACATGCGCTGGTACGCCTGAAACGTGATCCCATACTGTTTCAGGAACCATCTCCGCAGGCGATTAGGTTCAATGCCTTTTGCCTTTAGATCTTCATCACTTATTTTTTGACAGGGGTCTTCGTACAGTTGCTGCAAAACTTCCTTTACAGGTGCTGGCGCCTCATTCAGTTTTTCCAGTGGCTTGCAAACCATGCAGGGGCGATAACCATTCAGCATACATTCTTTAGCGGTAAAATAAAAAGTTACATTTTCCCTTTTAGGTTTCCGGGCGGTGCAGGAAGGCCTGCAAAATATACCCGTAGTTTTTACGGCAACAAAAAACTGTCCTTCAAAAGACGCATCTTTTTTGAGCAGTGCATTGTACATGATATCATCGGTTAAAATCATATAACAAAATTACCGGTAGTAAAAACACAAAACAACCGGAAATTTAACATGCAATTTTTTTGTTACTTTTGTTCACTGGAAACTATTGTTATGTTAATCATGAATTGACGGATATAACTTTTTCAATTTCACTCTTGCATCTTTAGTTGTAAACTGCCAATTGATTTTACTGTTTTTATTATTTCTGTTGGCTTCCCATGCTTTGAGTTCTTCAGTAATCATTGCCATGGTGGGTATATGCCTGTTTAAGCATTGCCCGTTTAATACATGCAGTTCGATTTCAGCCATATTGAGCCAACTGCCATGTTTGGGAGTATAGACGAACTCAAACTTATCCCACAATCTTTTGGCTTCTTTCGGTTCAAAGGTTTCATAAAGAGCTGATGCATTATGTGTTTTAAAGTTGTCCATTACCAATGTTATCTTTTTTGCCTTTGGATACCCTTTATCGGCAATTCTTTTTATAAATAGCGCCCAATCTTTTTTAGTCTTAAATTCTGTAACCTCAACAAAACGTTTTCCTTTCAGCGGCTCATTGGCCATAAATATATTTACTACGCCATTCCTGATATATTCGTAATCCACTCTTGCTTCCTGACCCGGTTTCATAGCGGTTGACGGGCGCAGTTCCTCTATTAGCTGCTTGGGTGATTCGTCCATGCAAACTACCGGATAATTCATGTCGTATGGCCTTTTATACACATCAAGCACATATTCCATATTCGCTACAAACTCACTGCTGCTCTGTGGTGGAATTACCCATCCTTTTACTTTCCAGGGTTTAAGTTCGTTTTTTTTAGGATGCTTCTTACGGCCACATGTGAGATACTTTCTACATACTTTAATTCTACCATCTTGTCTGCCAGTAAACGTAACGACCATTTGGCGTACCCTTTAGGCGGTTCGCTACAGCACAAGGTTACCAATTTAGCTTCAACATCGCCGTCTGTTTTCTTTTCATAAATCCGGGTTGTTGGCCGTCTTTCCAATACTGCTTCGAACCCTTCCTCCATAAATCTTTTCTTTACCCGGTCTATGGTTCGCATCCCAACCTTCAACACTTTGCTTATTTGTTCATTGGTTACTTTGTCAGAATATTTTCCTTCATCGCAATTCAAAAGAATATAGGCAGTGCGAAATGTTTGCGAAGTATGAGAACCTTTGTTAATTATGGCCTGAAGTTCTTCAACTTCGGCCTTTGTAAGTTTGACTGTATAACGTATCATTTGTAAATGGATTTACAAATGTACTATAATTATACGTCATATTATACTTAACTTAACA
>JASGEW010000139.1:0-16998 GCA_047606125.1 Niabella sp.
AAAGATGGAGTGTAGAAGGCGCACAAAAGATTGTCAATCTACGGGCATATAAAAAAAGTAAACAATGGTACAGGGTCGAAGCGCTAATCAAAGCAGCCGCTTAATAATGCAATTTGTCATACACCCGTTCTTTTTACAGGCCATATTATATATATTACCAGGAAAAAATATTTTACTCGCCTGTTTATGTGATAGGGATTATTTGCGCTACCTGAAACTTTTAGATAATTTGCTCACACTGATGGCCACTACTAAACAAATATTCTTTTCGTACTAATAACTAAAAAATACTATATGGCAAACTCCATTTCACTTCACATTGGCTTAAATAAAATTGACAAAAAACATTACGGTTCTGAGTATCCCTTACAGGGATGCATTAGTGACGCCAACGATATGCTGGCAATAGCCAAACAAAAAAAGTATACCGAATCCTATCTCCTGGTAAACGAGCAGGGCACTTATGAGCATGTTGTAAAACACCTTGCCGATGCAGCCAGAAAATTAAAAAAAGGAGATACGTTGTTCATCAGTTATTCGGGGCATGGCTCTTATGTTCCGGACAATAATAAAGATGAAACGGATGGTTATGATGAAACATGGTGCCTGTACGACAGGATGATCATTGACGATGAACTGGCGGTTTGCTGGACAAAATTTAAAACCGGGGTAAAAATTCTTATGGTATCGGACAGCTGCCACAGCGGTACCGTTTCGAGGGCATTTCAGTTTAATGAAAATGCGCCCGATCCTGCAGGCGACAAGCGCAGTAAACTATTAAAAAACGGACCAGCCATTTACAAAAAGAATAAAGCGGTTTATAAAAAAACAGAACCGTCTAAAAAGAATATGGCACAAACCGATGATATTAAAACAACAGTAATATTGCTTTCAGGCTGCCAGGATAACCAGACCTCGCTCGACGGCGCCCGCAACGGGCTTTTTACTGAAAAACTTTTAAAAGTATATAATAACGGAAAATTTACAGGAAACTACGCGGGATTACTGGCTAAAATATTGAAACTGATGCCTTCCGATCAAACACCTCATTATACGCTGATTGGGAAAAAGAATCCGGGGTTTGAGCACAGCAAACCTTTTTCCCTCTAAGATGCTCAACATGGCTGGTAAATATTCACGCGCAAATACCGGATAAAAAATTTCCTGTAAGTTTGTTTATCTACAAGCCATGCGTGTCAATAAAAAAGAATCAAAATTATTAGAAGCCGTCATTGAGCAATGGCAGAAAGACGGGCTGCTCGACGAATCGAAGGCCAGCCAGCTGAAAGGTTCTATATCATCTTACCGCACAGAGTTTGATTCGCTTGCTTTTTATGCATCTATAGCTGCTGTGTCCTGTGCATTGCTCGCCTTTGGGGCATTGGTGCTGGATGAGAAATGGATCGAGCGGTTGCGCCGGTTTTTCTCTTTTTCCGAATTAGTGATAGGAGTGGTATTCGCGGCGCTGGCCCTCCTGCTGGTCTGGATCGCTAAAAGAAGAAACAAGAAATTCACTTACGCAACATTGGCCAACGAGAGCTTTACTGTACTGATCGCGCTCAGCCTTGGCGTATCAGTTGCATATTTTGCAAAGAGCCTGGGCTCCGATATACATTCTTACGGACTGGCTATATTCGCAATTGCCCTGCTGTACGGCATCTGTGCCATGTACCTGCATTCAAAACTGTTATGGATCTGTGCCCTGGTAGCGCTGATCAGCAGTTGGGGCGCTCAAACTTATGTGTGGTCTTCAGATTCCGACCATTCGTACTTCCTGGGCATGAACTACCCCTTAAGGATGCTGGCGCTGGGTGCATTAATGCTTTTGGCTTCTTACCTGTTCAGGAATAATATCTATTTCAGACATTTCTATAAGTTAAGCTGGTATGCCAGCTGGTGCTTTTTCCTGCTTTCGGGCCTGGTATTATCTACATCGGGCAACCTGAGCTATGATGTATGGTCGGCTATCAGACAGGGAAAGCTCGCCCTCTGGGCGCTGACCTATACCCTATTACTTATCGCTTTACTCGTGTACACATTTAAAACAAAAGAAGATACGCTGAGGGACATCGTTATTGTTTTCTTCTTATTAAATATCTATACCCGCTACTTCGAATATTTCTGGGACCGGACCAACAAAGGCATCTTCTTTGCCATACTGGCCCTGTCATTCTGGTTAATTGGTAAAAAAGCAGAACAGTTGCGAAAGAAACTTTCAGAATAATTTTAGCATCAGAACATTAAACCCACTCCTATACTAACGCCCAGTACGGTATTGGCTCCCAGCCTCTGGGCATTAAAACTTACCGATGGCAGTAAGGACATGATATCGCCAAGTTCAAATTTATAACCTGCCCCCAGTTTTAGTAAAGCACCTCCTCCCAGATAAGCTTTATCATCGGCCTCGCCAATCTTTAAAAGTGGCGCGTATCCTACATCAAGGATAAACATCGCATCATTCCTGTGATCAGCAGGATAATACCTGAAGTCTGCAAAAACCGGCAACAGGGTCAGGCTGCGACTCTGGTCTGCACCGGCAGCCATATAAGCTTTATATTGGGTAAACTGCATCCCTGCTCCCAAACCTGCAGAAAAGTTTGGATTAAGAAATATCCCGTTTATGGTGTTAAAAGAAAAACCCACTCTTTTTATATAGGTAGTGGCATTGCTCAAATTTGAAGTGTCGATAGATTGCAGGTATTGGGGTTCTGCGATATTGGTGATATTAAAATAGCCTTTCTCCTGCCTGGTTTTGTACTGGGCAAAAATCATATTATTCCCACACAATATGCACCAGCATATTACTATTGCTCTTTTACAAACCTGCATAGGATTATTAGTTTAATGATTGATCGACCAAAGTTTACCTATTAAAAATAAGCAATTTATCAGAAATCATTTAACATTTATATAACATCCTCCTGCCGGTGATCGTCGCGCTAAAGCAATCCCGTTTTTTCTTCTATCAGATAATGATTGCGCCCGGCCGAATTTCTTGAAATCAGCTCGCTTAAAAACCCTGCAAGAAACAACTGCATCCCAATTATTATTGCGGTAAGGGCTATATAAAAAGTGGGCCGGTTGGTTATGCCGTAAACAGGGTCGATAATTTTTGATACAATTAAAATAATGGAAGTGATAAAGCCAATAAGAAAGAATACCGTTCCCCAAATGCCAAAAAAATGCATGGGTTTCTTAGAAAATTTACCTACAAAAGTAATAGATATCAAATCAAGAAAACCGTTTATGAAACGATCCCAGCCAAACTTGGTTACCCCATATTTACGCTTACGGTGCTCTACTACTTTTTCCCCGATTTTTTTAAAGCCCGCCCATTTGGCGATAACCGGTATGTACCGGTGCATTTCGCCATACACTTCAATGCTCTTAACCACTTTCCTGTTATAAGACTTAAGACCACAGTTAAAATCATGCAGTTTTATTTTGGAAACACGGCTGGTTACTGCATTAAAAAATTTTGAAGGGAGATTTTTGGTCAGCGTATTATCGTACCGTACTTTTTTCCAGCCGCTCACCAGGTCGTATCCATCCACAACAATCATTTTTCGCAGATCAGGAATTTCGTCGGGACTGTCCTGCAGATCCGCGTCCATTGTAATCACCACATCACCCTGTACTGCTCTGAAGGCTTCGTTCAGTGCTGCAGATTTACCATAATTACGCTGAAATTTGATGCCCTTAATATTTTCATTTTCTGACCGTAGTGCCATAATAACGTTCCACGAATTATCGGTACTGCCATCATCTATAAAAATCACTTCGTAAGTAAAATTATTTTCCTGCATTACACGCGCTATCCATTCCGCTAATTCGGGCAGCGATTCTTCTTCATTAAGTAATGGAATAACAACTGATACGTCCATTATTGATTTTTGTTTCGCAAATATAAAGTACCGGCAGTTGCCATCGTAACTATTACACCAATAAATAAATATTGAAATATAGCACCGGATGCAGCCATTACAGGGAAATTTTTCTTACCGGTTTCGATCATTGCATCTATTTCCTGCGGCGTCCGGTTCTGCTCTTTCTTCAGCAGCTCCCGCCTGGTATAAGCGGCCTTTTCTTCAATAACTTTTGTGTTGGATTTATAATAAATTAATGTGTACAGCGACATTAAAAGCGTTACCACTATAAAGCACCTGAAACCCTGATTGAAAAGTTCGCCGAACGTTACGTTTCCTTTTCTTCGTTGCGCAAAGGCTGCTATGCTCCATACCACGCCAATACCGTAAACCAAATACCCCGCATATTGCCATGCAGAATTACCGGCTATATTATTAAAATATATAAGCAACCCGATCGCTATCATGAGCAACCCGGTTATTACGCCTTTTACCGTAGCTGTAAGATTCAAAATATTAATGATTTAAAGTGAGCTGATCTTTGTGATAGGTTCCGACAGGCTTGCCTGTGAAAGACCTGCCGGTAAAAGGTGAATTTTTACTTTGCGATAAAATATCGCTTTCGTTAAAAACCCAGTTCTTTTTAGGATCAAAGAAAGTAAGCGAGGCTTCGTTCCCTTCAATAATCGAAGGAACCGGTAAACTCAAAATGCTGCGCGGGTTTACAGCCAACAATTCTACCCACCGCTGCTGCGCAATATCGGGCAATGCTGTATTCAGCGCAGCATATACTGTTTGCAGGCTGATCATCCCGTTTTTTGCATATTCAAATTCAACCACCTTATTGTCTTTATCCTGCGGTATATGATGCGATGCGATACAATCTACCGAACCGTCTTTAATCGCTTTCTGTAATGCCTTACGGTCTTTTTTATTTCTTAAGGAAGGATGCACTTTCAGGTTCGTATCATATCCTACCAGGTCTTCATCGCAAAAGATCAGGTTGTAGGGCGTAACAGAACAGGTAACATCTGCTTTTTTCTGTTTGGCTTCTTTTACAAATTTTAAAGACGCTTCGGTACTGATACCTGTAAGGTGCAGTTTTGACCCCGCATATTCATTCAGCCTTATATTGTTTGCCACCGCTATTTCTTCTGCAATTTCGGGGCGCCCCGGAAGCCCCATTTGCGTAGAAGTAATACCTTCGTTCACCAGACCGTTCGGGCTGATGCTTTTATCATCCGGCACCTGTATTAAAACCCCGTTGAATGATTTTATGTATTGCAAGGCCTTAACCAGTATACCCGCAGACTGTAACGGATTTTTACCATCGGTAAAAGCAATCGCCCCGCTTTGTTTCATATCGTACATCTCTGCCAGTTCTTTTCCTTCAGCGCCGCGGGTAATACTGCCCAGTGGATATATAGTAACAGGCAGCTCTTTTGACTTTTGTATTACGTATTCCACTACCGATTTCTGGTCAATTGCCGGCTGCGTATTCGGTACAATACATATATGCGTATAGCCACCAGCCGCTGCTGCCCTGGCGCCGCTTGTTATTGTTTCGCGGTATTCAAAACCAGGATCAGCAAAATCCGAAAAAATATCCATCCAGCCTGGAGACACGTGCAAGCCTTTAACATCTAAAGTCTTAACTCCTTTTACAGATAACTTTTTGTTTATTGATTTTATTTTGCCATTGGCAATATGGATATCTGCAACCTGACCATTATGCGGAGATGTGGGGTCAATAATTTTTGCCTGCTTAATGATGATGTTCATTAAGGTGCGAAGATAAGGCAATGCAATTTGAAAATTTATATTTGAGATTTGAAAATTGCGCTGGTTTTATATACATTTGCGTCCCTTCTGCTTTTTTACAGAAGCAGGTACGGGACGTAGCTCAGCCCGGTAGAGTACACGTCTGGGGGGCGTGTGGTCGCAAGTTCGAATCTTGTCGTCCCGACAAATTTAGGTTTCAAACAACCCCAAACCCTTGTAAATGTCCCTATTTACAAGGGTTCTTTATTTTTTCCTATTCAATTTATAGTAGCTGATTGCAAAGTTCCCCCGTTTTGATACGTTGCGCTACCCTCTTGGATTCCGATTTGTCGGAAGAAGCAAAAACTATTCCGTGAACGTTCGCCATTGAGAGAAATTTTTAGACTAAAAAGAAGATTTCTTTTCAAAAGTAGAAAAACTTAATCCAAAACATTAAATTGGTGGAATTTCTTGCACTAACGGTATTTGTGGGCAAATGCGAATTTTTACAGCTAAAGAGGTCAAAGTGATAAGGAATTGGAAAAAATTAGGCTAATCCTTAAATCTTAAATAAGGTAGATTTTTTTGTGATTAATCGGATTGCAGTTCAGTAGAATAGTTTGTGCAGCATCATACAATTTAGGTAAGAATTTAATAACAAGACTAACAGATAACCTTAAACAGCTCCGGCGCCATATCGCTTATAATAAGCGATGAGCCAAACAATCACTTCATTATAGGACGCTTTACCCCGGGGCTGGTTATTGGCTTTTAAAAAATATCCGTAAAAATCTGATATCAATGGTTCGACAGGATTACGATACTGACGATAAAAGGTCCGAAGCACCATTCGGTCATTTTTGACCTGCTTATGTAAGGAACTGTCATAACTTCCTGCTCTGGCAGCATCAATACCGGCAAGTTCCTTTATTGCGTAATGATACATATCAAAATATACAGAGTATTTAAAATTAACGGAAGGGTGTAGCCGGCATGCCAGAAAACCTACAAAGTTCGCCTCGCTTTCTTTCGCATACCCCAACTGATGGGCAATTTCATGCGCCATAACAAAAGGCTCTTCACAGGCAGGAATGGTTGTATTTAACTGAGCTTCACCGGTAAAAGGATTATAATACCCCTGGAAGCCCAGGTAATTACCCAGATAGCTGAATAAAGAGGACTTTACAGAAACTGACCGGTAATAAAGAAAAGGATATTTTTTTTCCGCAAGGTGGTACAGCAATAACGCATTGGAAAAAAGATCGCGGTTAGATTTGACACTATCCCGCATTGCAGGGGTTAACAGCGCTGCATTTTCATTTAAGCGATCGTGCAGTATACCAACCAGGGTATCCAGGTCTCTAACAGTATATTTTTGTTCGGTCAGCTTTAATTGTTCTGCAATGCCCGCCCGTGAATAGTTCATACCCCATAATCCATAAAATGCCACCGAAACTGTTAACATTAGGAAGGCACTTTTTTTTACACCAGGCCAGACTGTTTTGCGGCGCATCGTTTTTTTGACCAGCGCGCGCATCAGCCTTACTAAATTATAAACGATAAAACAGGCAGCGGCCAGGTAAAGTATATCACCTAAGCTAAAAGGCAGCCAGCCAAACAAAAAGCGCAATGTTCCTGCTATTAATGGGTATAAACAGTATGTATAATACTTTTCCACCCAGGCCGGATTCAATGCGATGACCTGAATGGCAATAAACAATACTATTAAAATACCCCAGGCTGTTTTCGATAGTCTTTCGTTCTCCATGTTCCTATAAGCCAAAAATAAAATAATTTCGATCGCAATATTTATCGTTATACAAGATTGAAGAATTTAATCCTACCAAACAGCAGCCAGCAGGAACGCCGGATACAGGAGCTTACTGAAAAAAGAAACAGCATTTTGCTTGTTGCAACACACAATAATAATATAATCGGTAACGTTGATCTAAGAGATGTAGCGCTGTCTCTTTATGAACCGCTGGGTTTTATTAAAGCAGGTATTCAGAAAGAATATAATTAAGGATCCAGCAGGTTATATAGATAACATTATTATGCATCTCCGTCTTTAGAAAGTTAAAAAAAACGGGGAAAATCCCGTATCATACCGGCTTGTGAAAAACCTATATTTGTCTTTCACTATGAGTCAGAATATCATCTTATATATAAAACAATTAATTATGAAAAAAGCCAGGTTACTCCTGAAATTCATTTTGCCTTTAGCCATTTGGCTGCGTAAAAGAAAAATTGCTCATAAAAAAATAGTTGCCAGGAAAGAGTTCATAGATTATTATGCAATGTATTATCTGTCATAATTTTTATAACCCGCAATTACTTAGTCTTTCCATTTTTAAGATGCAGAATCGATTGGGTGCTGTATATGTTATCCAAACCAGGTAGTGCTGGTTTTGCACAGGCAGGGAAGCTACGTAAGACAGCTGCTGCCGGAATAAAAAAGCTGCTGCAAAATTCCTGCAGCAGCTTTTTATATAGATATCTTTGATTATTACCGATCAGTTCAGCTTCATATCAGTAATGATATCTTCAATCTTCTTATCCAGTTTTTCATCTACTTCATCAAACTGACCGGCACTTTGCAGTTCTTCTTTTACGCTAAAATAGAACTTAATTTTCGGCTCAGTGCCACTTGGTCTTGCTGATATAAGAGAGCCGTCTGCTGTTATAAACTGTAAAACATTAGACTTGGGTAAATTGATGGATGATGTTTCCCCGGTTTGAACATTTAATGCCTGGCTGCTGTCATAATCCAGAACAGTTATTACTTTAGAGCCATTTATTGCTTTAGGCGGATTTTGCCTGTACTCCTGCATCATCGCGGCAATCTGTTGCTGCCCGTCCATGCCTTTTTTTGTGATAGAGATCAGGTGTTCTTTATAGAACCCGAACTTAATATACAGCTCAACCAACTTTTCAAACAGGGTTTTTCCTTTTTCTTTTTCATAGGCTGCCATTTCACACAATAAAGCTACGGCACTCACTGCATCCTTATCCCTTATTTTATCACCGATCATTAATCCAAAACTTTCCTCACCACCGATAATATAATTTTCTTTTCCTTCTTTTACTCTTATCAGCTCAGCGATCCATTTAAACCCCGTAAGCACCCTGTAGCAGGCAACATTATAGTTCTTTACCAGTGCATCGATCATCCCGGTAGTAACAATCGTTGTAATGATCATATCGTTTTCTGCTGCAATGCCTTTCTCTTTGCGTGCTTCCAATAAGTAATTAAAAGCAAGTACCGCCGTTTGATTGCCGTTCATCAGCACCCACTCATCATGGTTATTTTTAACGCCAATACCCACACGATCGGCATCAGGGTCGGTGCCTAATAAAATATCAGCATCCAGCTCTTTCGCTTTCTGCAAACCAATGCTCATCGTTTCCTTTTCTTCAGGATTGGGATAAGCAACAGTTGGAAAATTGCCATCCGGTGTTTTTTGCTCTTCAACAATATGCACATTCCTGAAGCCAAACCTGTCCAGCACCTGCGGAACCAGGGTAATACCGGTACCATGAATGGGTGTATAAACGATTTTCAGATCGCTGTGTTTTTTTATTACTTCGGGATAAACGCTCAGGCCCTTCACCATTTCAATATACTGCTCATCTATTTCTTTACCAATGATGGTTATATTCGCTTCTACCCCGCCTGCCTGTACGGCAGGCAGGCCCCATTTTACATCTTCTACAGATTTTATCTTTTCGACTTCCTTTATCACATTTTTGTCATGTGGAGGCACCAGCTGACCGCCATCATTCCAGTAAGCTTTATACCCATTATATTCTTTAGGATTGTGTGAGGCAGTACAAACCACGCCTCCCTGGCAACCTAAATATCTTATAGAGAAAGACAATTCGGGTGTTGGCCGGAGGCTTTCAAATAAAAAAACCCGTATATTATTTGCAGCAAAAACATGAGCAGCGGTTTCGGCAAAAAAGCGGCTGTTGTTGCGGCTGTCATGGGCGATGGCCACTTTTACTTCTGTATCAGGAAACGACTCCTTTAAATAGTTGGCATATCCCTGGGTAGCCATACCCACAGTATATTTATTCATTCGGTTGGTACCTACGCCCATTATTCCGCGAAGGCCACCTGTTCCAAACTCCAGGTTCTGATAAAAAGCATCAGCCAGCTCATTGGGATCTTCTGATTCCAGTTTCTTAATGGCTTCCCTGGTATCGTTATCATAATTGCCCTGCAACCATTGATCTACTTTTTGTTGAATTGCGCTATCCATAAAAGTTTTTTATTTAGGGCCTGAAGATACTAATGTTCATGAGAATGCAAAAAGTTAATCAGGATTTTTTGTTAGTGTTAGTATCTTAAATTTGCGCCGTGCGAAATGTACAGCATATAGGCATTTATATACTATTCTCCTTTCTTTTAGTATTGGACATTAACGTGTTGAAAGCCCAGACAGATTCTTTACAACAAACAGCAGCCGCTGCTGATCATGATGTTCCCGGAGACAGCGTCGTCCCCCACCCTAAAGAAACACCCGATTTTAAAGGCAGGCAGCAATGGGTAGGTTATGGAAGTATCGGCATCTATGCGGGTATGTTATACACATTAAACAAAGCATGGTATTCCGGTTACGCCAGGAGCGGGTTTCATTTTTATAATGATGATGGCGAGTGGAACCAAATGGATAAGGCAGGGCATGCCTGGACCGCTTACCAGTTAACGCGGGGCAGCTATGCCGCATGGAAATGGGCCGGTGCAAAAGATCATAAAGCCTTATTGTATGCCGGCCTCAGTGGCCCCGGATTTTTAACAGTAATAGAAATACTGGACGGTTTCAGTTCGGAGTGGGGGTTCAGCCCCGGGGATATGGCCGCTAATGTATTGGGTAGCGGTATTTTCCTGGGCCAGCAAGCCCTGTGGAAAGAACAAAGAATCGCTTATAAATTTTCTTTTCACAGAAAAGATTACAATGACGACATTCTTGAAGCAAGAGCAGACGACCTTTTCGGAAAAAGCTGGAACGAACGCATGCTCAAGGATTACAATGCACAATCGTATTGGTTAAGCGCCAATCTTAAATCTTTTTTCCCTGAAAGTAATTTACCTGCCTGGCTGAATGTTGCAGTTGGTTATGGCGCTGAAAACATGTTAGGTGGTTACGAAAATACGTGGACGGACGAGCAGGGACATACTTATAATCGAACCGATCTTAAAAGAACAAGACAGTTTTATCTTGCACCGGATATTGATCTTACCCGTATAAAAACAAAAAGTAAATTCTTAAAAACAGCTTTTTTTGCGTTAAACTGCTTTAAAATACCAGCCCCCGCTTTAATGGTCGATACAAAAGGTAAGGTAAAGGGATATTTCTTCTATTTCTGACAGAGGTTTAAACACCCGAGATCACTTCTTTCAGCAGTTTAAAAGAATGTTCTTTTGTTTGCTGATCATAAATTTGTGAAATGGCCATTAATTCGTTGATACCGGTAGCTTTCACAAATTCGCCAAGCGTATCTGAAATGTCTTTTTTATCCCCGATAAAGGCATAGGAAAGCATGTGCTTAACCCCATATTCCTGTTCCGGCGTCCATAACTTTTTTAGATCGGCAATATCACAGGGAGGCAGTAAAGGGGATCGTGAATTTGTAAAAATACCCAGGAACATTTTATATAAGGAGGTGGACAGATGTACCGCTTCTTCAGTGGTGTCTGCAGCGATCACATTCACACAAGCCATTGCATAAGGCCTTTTTAGTACTTCTGAAGGTTTAAAGTATTCGTTGTATATAGAAAGCGCCTGCATTAACTGCGCCGGGGCGAAGTGTGCTGCAAACGCATAAGGGAGCCCTAATGAGGCGGCCAGGTAAGCGCTGTCGGTGCTCGAACCTAATATCCATAGCGGCACATCAACCCCTTCACCCGGCAAAGCTCTTACTTTTGAAGATGCGTTTTCTTTGCTGAAATAAGTCTGCAGCTGTTCTATATTTGATCTAAAATCGTAAGGCGCATTAACTGCGCTGTTCCGGATCGTCATAGCAGTAAGTCCGTCCGTACCGGGCGCCCTGCCCAGTCCCAGATCGATCCTGCCGGGATATATAGAGCCCAGCGTACCAAACTGCTCAGCTATAATTAAAGGAGAATGATTGGGCAGCATAATTCCTCCGGAACCCACACGTATGCTGCTGGTACCCCCGGCTACAAAACCGATCAAAACAGATGTAGCGGCGCTTGCCACACTTTCCATATTATGATGTTCGGAAAACCAATAGCGGGTATAGCCTTCTTTTTCAACAAAACGTGCTGTCTGCAAACTACGATCAAAAGTTTGCTGTAAAGTATCACCCTGGCAAACGGTTGCCAGGTCAAGCACCGAATACTTCAGATTTTGAAATATATTATCCATTAAAAAAGTTGTATTTATACAACAGTAAACAAAAAAAAAGGTTGTATGGAAGCAGACACAATAGCTAAACCGAATAGTTGCGCATATATTTGCAACCGACTGATTTCTAAAAAAGTTTAACAATATGAGACGCGACATTTTCCAGGCAATAGCCGATCCGACAAGACGGGCAATTATTATACTCATTGCATCACAGGCCATGACACCAAACGCCATTGCTGAAAACTTCCACACCTCCCGGCAATCTGTTTCCAAACACCTTCGCATACTCACAGAATGCGAACTCGTAAAACAGGAACAACAGGGCAGGGAAATTTATTACTCACTTGAAATTGAAAAAAGGCAATACGGTTTTAGCTGCGAAATATTAGATTAGCAGCAAAATTTTCCAAACTTACTGACTCCCGAAACGCCTGCGCCTGCATGCAATAAAAAGGTCTCCCGGGAACAACGCCTCAAAAGTCAGGTTTGCGCATCCAGCTTCGCCTTCAGTTTTACCTGGTTTCTTTTTGCCAGGTTAATAAAAAATACGCTGCACAATATAATCACCAAACCGGCCAGTTGCATGGATGTAAACGGATCACGATTGATAAAAACGCCCAGGATAACCGCCACCAGGGGATTTACATACGCATAAGTACTTACCTGGGCCGGGCTTCTTACATTCAATAAAAATACATAGGCGCTATATGCTATAATGGAGCCAAAAACCACCAGGTAAGATGCCGCCAGCCAGGCTTTTACAGGTATTGCAGACCACTGCACATTCATAAGCTCCTTATTGCTTATACCAACAATAACAAAAGCAATACCGGCTGCGATCATTTGCCAGGCCGCATTTACAGATGCTGATACATTTTTCACCTTATACTTCGAATACAAAGAACCCAAAGACCAGCTGATATTGGCAACACAAAGTATTACCAGCGGCAGGAGGGCCTGCTGGTAACCCGCCACGGCAATCTTTTCGTAAAACAGTGCGATCACTCCTATTAAACCAATAGCTACCCCGATAAGCGTGTACCGGTTATTAAAATTCTGTCTCCAGTTTATCCTGTCCAGCAGTAAGAACCAAAGAGGCGCCGAAGCCAGGAATACGGCCACAAATGAGCTATGCAAATATTGCTCGGCCCATATTACAGCACCGTTGCCCACGAACAACATTAATATTCCGCTGACAGCAGCCGGCAATAAAGCTTTTTTATTCCCTATTTTTTCTCCCCGGAAAGCTGCAATGATAAGCATTATCAGCCCGGCTGTTGTAAAACGGATCGCTCCCAGGAAAGCAGGCGACATGCCCTTTACCGCCATTTCTATAAAAAAATAGGTCGATCCCCAGATAATATATACTGCTGTAAAAGCCAAAGCGATCAGCAGCAATGAGGGTTGTTTTTGTGAAGTCATGATCAGTTGATTGAAATAGTTTGCGTTTCCTTTACAGTTTCCAGAACAATAGTGGTGCGCATGGAAATAATATTGGCAATTTTGCTGAACCGCTTTCGCCGCAGTTCCATCAACTCGGTCGTATTGGCTACCCGCACTTTGATGAGGTAGCAATCATCCCCCGCAATATTATGCACTTCCTGTACTTCGGGCACTGCTGCAAAGGCTTTTGCCGTAGCTTCCGAACCAAAGCCATCAGATGATTTTATAAATATAAAAACCAGCAATTCCTTATTCAGGGCCGCCGGATCTATTTTGGTACTATACCCTTTTATAATTCCCTTTTCTTCCAGCTTCCGTACACGTTCCAATACGGCAGAAGGCGCCATCTTCAGCTTTTTTGCAAGCGCCACGTTCGTAATACGCGCATTGTCCTGCATCAGCTTCAAGATGGTAATATCGGTATCATTGAGAATGGCTTCATACTGATTCATCAACCAAATATAAATAATATTCACATAATATAAAAATAAATAGAATATTATTCTTAAATAATTATAAAATCAGAACTATATTCTGATTCTTTTTAAGCAACCGTGCCTGTTTTTTATGATTTTTTGGAACGCTTCTTATACTACTTTTGCAAACAATATTGATAAAATGATAAACAGAATTTTACTTTCCGGGATTATATTATGTTTTACCCTAAACATGATCAGCTGTAAGGACACCAGTACGAACAACACAGCAGATAATGCTTCTACAGATCATACAGCATTGGTTCCATCGATCAGTATATCAGTTATAAAAACTTACCCGCACGATACCTCCTCTTTCACACAGGGATTGGTTATTTACAAAGGTCAATTGTACGAGGGCACGGGAGGCGCCGCATACGATGCAGTAGGCAGTAAATATTCAAGGCTGCTAAAAGTTGACCTGCAGACAGGTAAAGCCGAAAAAGCAGTTGCCCTGGATACAAAATATTTCGGAGAAGGAATTACTGTTTTAAATGATACAGTATACCAGCTAACCTGGCAGGAGCATAAAGTATTTACCTATACTTTAGCCGATCTTAAAAAGATAAAAGAATTTGACATCAATACAGAAGGATGGGGTATCACGAATAATGGAAAAGAACTCATTGTTAGCGACGGCAGCAGTAACCTGTATTTTTACGCCCCATCTACCTTCCGGCTGTTACATACACAATCGGTAACACAAAACGGGGATCTGTCCTTTAACCTTAATGAGCTGGAATATATCGATGGCTTTGTATATGCCAATCAATGGCAACAACCTTATATTTTTAAAATTGATCCCAACAGCGGGCAGATCGTAGGACGCATTGATGTGAGCCAGATATGGGACAGGATCAGGCAAATAGACCGGGACGCAGATGTACCCAATGGCATTGCATACGATGCCGACTCCAAAAAGATTTATATTACCGGTAAAAAATGGCCGGAGCTATATGAAGTGCAGCTGGGACGATGATTTCGTATTAGGCATTAGGCATGAAGCTTTAAGCATCAGGCATTAAGCCTTTTACTCTTTTACTCCACTTTTAAGATCGCCCGCAAACGGATATCTTTTGATGAGGCGCCGATCATGATCCTGAAATCGCCGGGTTCCACTACTGGATGCAAATCTTTATCCAGCATGCTTAACATAGCTGGTGTTATTTTGAAAATGATCTTTTTACTTTCACCGGCCTTTAAAAAGATACGCTGAAAACCTTTCAACTCCATTACCGGGCGCACCACGGAAGCCAACTCATCATGTATATACAACTGTACTACTTCCTCTCCGTTACGGGTACCACTATTTTTTACAATGCAGGAAACCGTTATACTATCTGTGGCTTTAATATTATTTTTTGAAAATGAAAGATCACTATACTCAAATTTTGTATAGCTTAACCCATAACCAAAAGGGAATAATGGCTGCCCGGATAAATTGGTATAATCATCGCCTCTGCCGGTAGGTTTGTGATTGTACACGAGTGGTAATTGTGCTTCATGCACCGGGAACGTAACAGGCAGGCGACCGGCAGGATTATAATCTCCGAATAAAATATCACTTACAGCCCGTCCTCCTTCTTCGCCCGGATACCACACACAACCAATGGCATTTACCTTGTCTATCCAGTTGCTCATTGTTACTGCGCTGCCCCCAACAATCAATACGATTACGGGTTTCCCTGTTGCTGCCACAGCACTGATCAATTCTTCCTGATGGCCCGGCAGGGACAGCATTGCCCTGTCATTAAATTCTCCCTCATTTATTCCTGCAACAGCTATTACCACATCAGATTTTTTTGCTGTTGCTACAGCCTCTTTAATTTTTTGCCGGTAATGATCCGTTTTACCGCCATTCCATAAAAACCTTATCATTCCATTTCCATTGGTTTCGTAGAACTCAATTTTAACAGCGTACGATTTACCTGCCTCAAACCTGTACTCCTTTAAAATAGTGTGGTAAGATAATTTTTGCCAGTTATCGATGATCAGTTCACCATTGATATATAAACGATAGCCGTCATTCCCTTCTAATCCTATTTTATAATTACCGGATGCAGGTGGTGTAATAAACCCCGTCCATCTTGCCCCATAAAAATCATTGTTTAATTGATTGTCCGGCGCGTACAGGGTCCATTTAAAATCGATCTCATTGTCGGTTCTTATAACAGCGGGCCGGCCCCTAAGATCCCCGCTGTTAAAATATTCAGCCTTCAAACCCGGCTTGCCATCGTTAGATAAGTATTTTGAAGGAATTACCTTATAACTGCTATCGTACCGGCCCGCACCTTCACTATACATCACGTTAACTTTACTGCCCAGTTTCTCTTTAATACCGTTGAGTATACTGATCTTTTTATTGCCCTCGCCTGAATAGCCGCCCAAACGGGCTTCGGCAGCATCGCTGCCCACTACGGCAATTGCCTTCCTGTTCTTTGATAAAGGCAGCAGATGATCTTTGTTTTTCAGCAACACAAAAGATGCCCTCGCCGCCTGCAGCGCCGTTTGTTTTCCCTGCAGTAAAAGCTGCGCCCGGTCGGCAGTTTCGGGCACATAAGGGTTTTCAAAAAGTCCAAGCTCAAATTTGGCCCTTAATACTCTTGCTACTGCATCATTTATTCTTGCGGTATCGATCTGCCCGTTTAAAAATGCCGGCATGAATAACTTATAATGCTCATAATCGGTCTGAAAGATCACGTCCAGTCCTCCATTGATCGCATGCGCACCGCTCTGTTCGTAGCTATCAGCTGTATGATGCAAAACCACTTCTCCTCCTACAGCATTCGCATCAGATATTACAAATCCCTTAAAGCCCCATTGTTGCTTTAGTTTATTTAATAAAAGCCAGCTATTGGCAGAAGCCGCTGTTCCATCAACAGAATTATATGCTGTCATTACCGACCGGGCGCCACCTTGCTCTATGCAGGCTTTAAAAGGTGGAAAATAAAGCTCTTCCAGCAATCGTTCATTGAAGTGTATCGGGTAACTATCGCGCCCGCCATCACCTGCATTCGCCACAAAATGCTTAGGCGTTGCAATAACGCCCTGTTTTTCTAATCCGCTGACAAAGGCCAC
>JASGEW010000140.1:0-8946 GCA_047606125.1 Niabella sp.
CACACAACATGGTACTTACAATCATATGTCGTATGCGACGTTTTACGATAATTCTGCATACACACAAAGGTAAAACTAAAGTCTTCGCCTAAAGGCGAGGGATTTTCCCCCAGAAAGAGACATTAAGCTCTCAAAACATTTATACCCTTCAAAAAGTAGAAGGAAAGAGCGCTTTTATCAACATTGTAAGCACCCTTGCCACTAAAGAAGGCACAAAAATGACATATAATGGTATGGAAATGAACCTTGACCTGAACGGAGATCTATCAGGAACGATGGAAGTGGATATAGAAACAGGCATGCCCGTTCATTCCGCTTCCATCCAACATTTAAAAGGCAATATTGAAGTGCAGGGCCAAAAAATACCGATGGCAATGAGCGGCGATATGACCATGAAGTTCAGGAAACTATAAATTCATAACGGTACAGATGAAACAGGTTGTTCAATGATCATGCAGCTACTCTTTCAATACCACATTACCCGTACGCTTTAGGCTGCCCCATCCCTGGCCTTCGCCTTTTATAGCCCTCCTTACAGACCGGAACAATACAATATACATTAATTGCCGGTAAGCAAACCGCTGCGGCAGCAGCCATAACAGCCTCCAGTAATTTTCCCGCTCAAAACGAAATGCCACAACAGAAATAAACACATCGATCAAAAGAAACAGGAAGTAGTATAGCAATATCTGCTGCATACTGTTGGCATCATGCCTGTTGTAAAAAAGTCCTATAAAGAAAAGAAGGTCTGCCAGCGGCGCAATCAATGGCATTATGATCTGGAATAACAAAATATTTGGTAAGGAAACAAGCCCCAGTCCCCTGTATTTAGCATTAAAACAGGCGTCCCTGTTTTTCCAGAAGCTTTGCATAATGCCATAGCTCCAGCGGAACCTTTGCTTTAAAAACTGGCTAACCGTTTCCGGCGCCTCTGTAACCGCAATCGCTTCAGTACAGTTCCTGATAATATATCCCTGCCTGAGTATCCTGATCGTAAGATCACAATCTTCGGCCAGGGAATCGGTGGTAAACCCACCTGCATCCTGCATGGCTTTTTTACTGAACGCACCAATAGCGCCCGGTACTACTGTAATGCCATTAATATAATCAAAGGCACGCCGGTCAAAATTCTGAGCCGTTATATATTCTATCGATTGCCATTTAGTAAGCAATCTCCCGGTATTACCCACTTTTACATTTCCTGCAACCGCCCCAACTTTTTCATCCTGAAAATAAGGCATCATTTGACTGATGGCATTTTTTTTCAGTTGTGTATCGGCATCAATACACAATAAAAAATCGCTTGCTGCCCTTTCTATTCCATAATTTAAGGCAGATGCTTTGCCTCCGTTTTCTTTTCTGAATGCTTTCACTTTCGGATGATCATGAAATGCAGTGGTGATCTTTTCAAATGTTTTATCTTTCGATCCGTCATCAACAAATATAATTTCAAGATCGGGATAGTCCTGCTGCAAAAGGCTTTTTACAGTGGCCACACAATTTACCTCTTCATTATAGGCAGGAACGATAATGCTTATTCGCGGTACGAAGATCCCGGCTGCAGGGTGCCGCTCCTTTTTACCTTTAAAATAACCCAACACAGCTAAAACCCCCAGAAATAAAATGCGCAAAATGCCCAGCACGATCGCCAGCCAGAAAGCGATATTTAAAAAAGCAGAGAAAAAAGCAATTACCCTTGAAGCAAAAGAATCTGCCTGTAACAGATTTCCTTTAACCGGGGGCATGACCTGGTCTTTTTTAAGGTTCAGCAATCGGGCAACAGTTATGAACTGTATATTTTTCTTTTTAAAATATTCAATAATCCTGGGAAGCGCGTCAACAGTTGCCTGTCTGGGCCCACCGGCATCGTGCAGCAGAATAACCCCTTTTTCAGGATTAGCTTCGTATTGTCTGATCACCCTGTTATAGATCGTATCTGCATTCATTTTGTAGGTAGGATTTTCGGTATCCCAATCTTCGGGGTCGATACTTTCTCCAATAGCATAATAACTATGCCGCTTACCGATAGCAATCGGTTCAAGCTCTACATAGCTGGTGGGTTCTGCATCAGCATTATAAGGCGGCCTGAACAAAACAGTGCTATGCCCGATAGTGGATTCAATAAGCAGGCGGGTGGCTTCTATTTCTGTTGTTGCTCTCTTCTTACCTACTTCAGCAATATTGGGATGGGTAAATGTGTGATTCCCTATTTCGAATCCATCCTTATAGATTTTCTTTAATAAAGACAAGTTATTTTCGGCATTGATGCCCACAACAAAAAAAGCGGCGGGAACATTTTCTTTTTTCAATATATCGAGTATACGGGGCGTAAAGACAGGATCGGGACCATCATCAAAGGTTAGCAATACCTGGTTATGTACCTGACCAAATTTTTTAATAATATATTTTGTAGGCAGCTGAACATATTGTTCTTCAGAAATAAGATCTTCAATGCTGTCTCTCCCGATCTTCATGATCCCTTCGCCTGGTTCTGTGATCATATCGAGCACTTCGCCATCTCCTATATAATCCGGCTTTTCATAGCCGATAGGCGCGCGCTGCAGTTGTGCAAAAATTTCGGGATGTACGGCAACCGAATCACTCCTGAGATCTTTATTATAAAAGCTCCACAAACGTTCATCTTCCGATCCCAGCCTCCATAATGCAATACCTGCCACCCCGTAATCATCAGCAAAGCGCATAGTATTAAAATTACCGGCAGCATCATTAAAATATACCCGGTGCAGTACGCTGTCCACATCTTTATAGCTGAAAGAGCAGTTATATGTATCATTATCAAAATCAATAGGCGCATAGTGGTCTTTTGCAAGGGCAATGGCTTCTGCATAAGTAACATTGGCAGCATCCCCGCCCTCCGGCCAGTCGTAACCATAGGCGGCGGCGCACAAAATAATTTTCTTTGAGTTTATATTAACGGCTGCATTATCCAGCACTTTTTCAATCCATCGCTGCTCACTGATGGACCCGGGAACGCTTTCCGGAAAATGCTGGTCGTAAGCCATTAAAAATATATAGTCAAGATATGGATTTAGTTTTTCCAGATTATAATTATCATCGTTAGGTACTATATCCTGCGTCACCAGCAGCTCTTTAGCATGCAACCGCTCATATAATTCCTTTTGAAAAAGGAATAACGGGGCTAAGGTTTTTGAACGGATCTCTTCAAAATCAAGATTAATACCGGCAAAACGGTTTTTCTCCAGGGCGCTCTCGATCTGATCTATGAGCCTTTTTCGTTTACCCGGTTGCTGCATTACCCTGTCGAGGATATTCCCGTCAAAGTCTCCGCTGGTCCTGGATATATTTACATTACTGATGATAGGTACTATCTTCACTTTATACCGGCGCATGTACTGCAAAGCATCCTGATCGATCCTGGCAACAAGCGTATCAGCTGCCGGATCAATAAAAAACCATTCCGGGATCACCATATTCAGTTTATCAACATGCGCTTTCAGCGAAGAAAAAGACTGGGGGTCCCAATCCACATAAAAAGCAGCTCTTACTGCCGGCGATTCAGAACGCCTGGCATCCCTGGCTATATAGGCGTTATTCTGTCGCTTCATTTCAAGGAATTTTTGAAACCCCTTGTACCGGGCAGCCTCTTTTTTACTAAGCCCTTTTGGTATGACCAGTTTTTTGTTCTTTATAAAATCCGTCTTTTCCAGCTTGGGCAGGAAAGGCTGGTTGCGCCCAAGCGATATCCATACAACAGGTACGATCAGGATCAATAAAAAAATGACTATACGGGAGCCCCATTTAAAGGAATTCCAGCGTATCTTATTCTCTGTCTCAAAAACCTGTTTATTCTGGCTCATGTTGTATTAATGCTGCAAAAATATTTTATAAACAGTCACCTTTTAATATCGCCCCCTAGATTTAGCACATTTTATCGTTAAAAAAGGATTTGTAACAGGTGAAAGGCACCTTGCAAAGAAGGAGTCCCAAATCCGTTATCTTTATCACATGAATATTGGCGGAAATATTGTAGATATCTTAAACCGGAAAATATATCCCGGCATCATAACCGTAAGCGGCAAAAAAATTACCAAAATAGAGCCGGCTGAAGGAAAGATATTTGAACACTATATCCTCCCCGGGTTTATCGACAGTCATGTACATATAGAAAGCAGTATGCTGATCCCTTCAGAATTTGCCCGCATTGCTGTGCTTCATGGTACGGTGGCCACGGTAAGCGATCCGCATGAGATTGCAAATGTATGCGGCATGACGGGGGTGGAATATATGATCGCTAACGGGAAAACAGTTCCCTTCAAATTTAACTTTGGCGCTCCCAGTTGCGTACCTGCAACCGCCTTTGAAACGGCGGGAGCCAGCTTAGGAGTAGCGGAAGTAAAAGCATTGCTGGAAAAAGAAGAGATCAGGTACCTGAGCGAGATGATGAACTTTCCGGGCGTGCTGAACAGCGATGAAGAAGTACTGCTGAAAATAAAAGCCGCTCATGATCTGGATAAACCAGTAGACGGCCATGCGCCCGGCCTGCGTGGCGCCACCGCCAAAACGTATATAGATGCCGGCATCAGCACCGATCATGAATGTTTTACCGCAGCAGAAGCGCTGGACAAATTAAGCTATGGGATGCAGATCCTGATTCGGGAGGGAAGCGCGGCTAAAAATTTTGAAGCGCTGATCGGACTGCTCAGTGATTACCCGGAAAAAATAATGTTCTGTAGTGACGACAAGCATCCCGACAGCCTGGTATCAGGGCATATTAACCAATTGTGTGCACGCGCAGTAACTAAAGGTATTGATGTTTTTAAAGTGCTGCAGGCTGCCTGCATCAATCCTGTAACGCATTATAAACTCAATGTTGGACTTTTAAAAGCCGGAGATGCCGCCGATTTTATTTTAGTAAAAGACCTTGCGCATTTTGAAGTATACCAAACCTATATAAACGGCGAAAAAGTGGCTGACGGGGGCCGGACGTTGATTCCATCACAACCGGCTGCTCTCATTAACAACTTCAATTGCACACCCAAAAATATCAGCGACTTTCAAGTCAGTTTTTCAGGAGCTGAAACCATCCCCGTTATTGAAGCACTGGATGGGCAGCTGATCACCAACAGGCTGGATCTTAAACCTAAAACTGAAAAGGACAACCTGGTTAGCGATATCGAAAATGATATTTTAAAAATCGTTGTGGTGAACCGTTATGGGGAGGCGCCCGTAGCCGTGGCATTTATCAGGAATTTCGGCCTGAAAGAAGGCGCCATAGCTTCATCGGTAGCACATGATAGCCATAATATAGTAGCTGTGGGAGCAGACGATGAAAGTATCTGCAAAGCCGTTAATCTGCTGATCGTAAATAAAGGAGGCATTAGTGCCTTAAACGGCAGGCAGGAGCAAACAATAGCGCTGCCGGTGGCAGGTTTAATGAGCATTGATGACGGGTTTAAGGTTGCCCGCTCCTATACGGCAATCGACGCCATGGCAAAACAAATGGGCAGTACCTTAAGCGCACCGTTTATGACGCTCTCATTTATGGCATTATTGGTAATACCTGCATTAAAATTAAGTGATAAAGGCTTGTTTGACGGGGAAAATTTTAAGTTTGTATCCTAACAAACGGAACCCGGTCCTTAGGTCGTGCGCTTTTCACCGTTACAACCCCGCCGTTTACCGATATATTAGGTTTATATGCAATAAATGTGTTGTAATAGCAGTTATGGCATGCTATTTTTACTGAAAATTTAGAAGATGAGCGAAAATAACCCATATAATACAGAGATGTACAGTAACAGTGAGCAGTCTTCATACAATTATCCGGGACCTGATTTCAGGCCCCGTTCTCCTAAAAGCCATATCTGGATAGGAGGCTTTTTATTGGTAATAGGTGTAGTTTACCTGTTAAGAAGGATCGGCATCTATTTGCCTGATTTTTTATTTTCATGGCAGATGTTCCTGATCTGCCTGGGTGTTTTCATCGGTATCCGCAAAAATTTTGAAGGTGCAGGCTGGATCATACTAATCCTGATCGGCTCCCTGTTCCTGATAAATGAATATTTTGTATTTGACCAGTTGCGCCGGTTCATCCTGCCTATTATTTTTATAGGCTCGGGATTGTTCTTTATCTTCAGACCTAAAGGCACAAAAAATTTCATCCATTTCGATGAAGGCGGAACGGCTCCTGCAGCAGGAGCGTCTGGCCAGGACTATATCGATACCACTTCAATTTTTGGAGGCACCAAAAAGAAAATTTTCTCCAAAAACTTTAAGGGCGGGGATATGACCAATGTTTTTGGTGGCAGTGAAATAGATCTTACACAGGCTGATATTAACGGCACCGCAGTGCTTGATGTTACTGCTTTATTTGGCGGCGCTACCTTGCTCGTTCCGTCCCACTGGAACGTGATCTCTGAAGCGGTTGCCATTGTAGGCGAAGTAAAAGACAAACGTGTTATAAAAAATATACCTGAAAACAACAAAACCCTGATCATAAAAGGTACCGTGATATTTGGCGGAATTGATATAAAGAGCTTTTAATAAACCCGGGAAGACAGAACCAGCGGTCGGAAGCCACTTTCCGGCTGCAGACTTCTGACCACAAACTTTAAGTTTCAAACTACCAGTCATTAACCCATTAACATTCGTTAAAAAATGCCTTCACCCCTGTCAGCAAAAAGAGTTATCCTGTCGCTTGTTTTTGGCTGGTTAGCACTGGAGCTTACCCAGGCATTCATATTAAAAAGCTTTAAATATCCTCTAAGCATTGTATTGGGAGACAGCCTGCTCAGCACTACATTACTATTACTTACCAGCCTGCTGATCCTTAATATCACTAAATATTATTTACCTGCCTCTTATCAATATGCAGGTATTATTGCCTCCTCCCTGGTACTTTCGCTGTTATGGCTACTGGTTTGTAACAGCTTTTTAAAGATCATTTTCAGCAACTCGACCGCTTATCTCTCATTTTTGCATACCTCCCTTATCATTCGTTTTGCCTTCGCGGTTGTTGTACTCACTGTTGTAACAATGGCTTCTATTTTATGGTACAACTGGCAGGAGCGGCAAAAGGAAGCCCAGCGAAAAACTGATGTAGATGCGCTTTCCCGGGAAGCGGAACTGTTTAAACTGCGACAACAGCTGCAACCTCATTTTTTGTTTAACAGCCTGAACTCCATTAATGCACTTATCGGGCTCGACCCGGCCCAGGCAAGAAAAATGGTACAGCAACTCTCTGATTTTTTAAGAGGCACTTTAAAAAAAGAAGAATCGCAGATGGTTTCTCTCGAAGAAGAAATAGGCTACCTCAATCTTTATCTTGAAATTGAAAAAGTAAGATTTGGTAACCGGCTGCAAACACATATCGCTATCAGCGAAGGATGTAAACAGGCACAGTTGCCCACGCTTTTACTGCAACCCGTTGTTGAAAATGCAATTAAATTCGGCTTGTACGACACGACGGGACAAACCCTTATTTCCATAGATTGTAACGTAGAACAAAGCGACCTGGTGATCCAGGTTAAAAATCCTTTCGATCCCGAAACCTCGTTGCCCAAAACAGGCACCGGTTTTGGCCTGCGCTCCATTCAAAGACGGCTTTACCTCATTTACGGAAGAAACGACCTGTTAACAACTAAAACAAAAGAAAATATATATTATACAATTGTAAAAATACCTCAGCAACAATGAGCAAAGTAATTATAATCGACGACGAGTTCTTAGCAAGAAGCATGGTAAAGGAATACCTGAAAAAACACCCGCAACTGGAAATATTGGCCGAGTGCGGTGATGGGTTTGAAGGCCTGAAAGCGATCCAGGAACACCAGCCGGATCTGATTTTCCTGGATATCCAGATGCCAAAGATCAGCGGATTTGAAATGCTGGAACTCGTAGAAAACCCACCTGCCGTAATATTTGCGACCGCCTTCGACGAATATGCCATTAAAGCTTTTGAAGCGCATGCCATAGACTACTTATTAAAGCCTTTTGACCAGGAACGATTTGATAAAGCTGTTGCAAAATTCATCGCGCAAAACAGAACTGCGGCAATAGAGCAAACCCGGGACCTGCTGAATGATGTACAGTTGCCCGGCAGCAATAACCGCATTGTGGTAAAAAACGGCAGCAAAATAAAGATCATTCCCGTACAGGAAGTATTATACCTGGAAGCCGCCGATGACTTTGTGAAGATATTCACCAAAGAAGGGTATTATCTAAAAAATAAAACAATGACCTTTTTCGAATCTTTCTTACCGGCAGATATGTTTGTACGCAGTCACCGCTCTTTTATTGTGAACATACAGGAAATTACGCGCATAGACCCTTATGAAAAAGACGGCCATGTGGCCGTGCTTAAAAACGGTGTTAAAATAAACGTGAGCCGTAATGGATATGGCAGGCTGAAAGAAGTGCTGGGGCTGTAACAGCCCGCGAAATTACCAGGCAGGTAGGTAAAACCACGCTTGCCAAAAAAATTGCCAAAAGGTTAAAAAAAAAGTCGATCTATTTAGATGCCGAAAAACCAACTGACCAGCTGAAGCTTTCTGACGCTGAAGTATATTTTCAATTCCACAGGAATAAATGTATTATACTCGACGAAGTGCAGTATATACCGGAGCTGTTTAGCGTACTGCGCCCGGTGATTGATGAGCAGAAGCAACCCGGGCGGTTTATATTAACAGGTTCGGCATCGCCCGCTCTTGTAAAAGGCGTTTCGGAATCTTTAGCCGGGCGTATTGCCTATACAGAACTTCCTCCCATAGGCCTTACAGAGCTCCCTAAAAGTATATCACAGCAAAGGCACTGGTTTCGGGGCGGATTTCCGGACGCCCTGACGGCAAAGAGCGACTACCTGAGCAGAACCTGGCTCGACAACTTTATAAAAAGCTATGTTGAACGGGATTTGAACCAGCTTTTCCATCAAAACTTTTCAACACCGCTGGTTCGCAATTTCTGGCA
>JASGEW010000141.1:0-24887 GCA_047606125.1 Niabella sp.
GGGGCATTGGGTATGGCAGCCGGTGTTTTGTCAACCAGTTGCGCCTGAATAGCGCTGCTGCACACCAATGTTAGTATACCCATTATAAAACGTTTCATATTTCTGTTAAAAACTGATCTTTAAAATTTTTATACGTCATTTCGATGAGTCCCGCTTTACGGGACGAAGAGAAATCTACCTAAATTCAAAAGGTTTCTCATTTCACTATGTTGAATTTGAAAGGACGAAACTTGTTTGCCATTGCATTCACTAATTATTATCTGACTGTTTTTGTTTTTCTTCTTTACGGGTGTCTTCCTCCACCGGTTTTCTGCGCCAGTAATTTGCCAGTATGCTCCCGCTGATATTCATCCAGGGGCTGAATACAGCGGGCGCCAGGCCCACTGTGCCCAGCTTTCCCATTGCGCCGGCCAGGCCGCTTGCCATGCCACCGTTTTGCAGGCCTACTTCAAAAGCCACTGTTCTGCTGGAATTTTTATCGAGACCAAACAGCCGACTCAGCCAGTAACCGAAGAAGTAGCCGGCAGCATTATGTACCACAGAAGCGATGAACAGCAGGATGCCTACCTTCATCAGATTATCCCGGCCGGCGGCTGTAGTTACCGTTGTAAAATAAATAATTCCGAACATAGAAATATAAGGCGTCAGCACATCTATACGGGGATAAAAGCGGTATAATCTGTTATATAAAACCCCCACTACCACAGCCCCGGCAAGGAAACCCGACAAGGTTACAGATTGCAGGGCTTCACGCGAAGCTCCGTGATCCCGGAAATATTTATTTCCTGTTATAAGCAATGCCAGAATATATGCCATGCAAATAATTGCAGCTACATATATTTTCCGCTTATTCCGTACGGCTGCGTGCTTCAGATAATCATGCAGCAATGCCGCGCTGATTGGTACAATAACGATCTTAATGATCTCTACCATCATATCGGTAAACTTTACTTCGATCAATGTGCCGGCGAAAAGCTTCATCAATAACGGCGTAAGAAATGGGGCGCATAATGTGGCCATAGCTGTTACAATAACGGACAAAACAAGATTGGCCCTGGCCAGGTATACCATTACATTGGATGCCAGCCCGCTGCTGCAGCTTCCGATCAGGATGATACCCGCTGCGATCTCCGGTTCAAAATGAAATACTTTAGTGAGCAAAACACCCATCAGTGGCATTACCGAAAAATGGCAAAATAAACCCACACAAACGCCTTTGCCGGTTGCGGCAAGTCCTTTAAAATCTTTCAGGCTCATGTGCGTGCCCATTCCAAACATTACCAGCTGGATAATAACCAGGATCAGGGTTTTATCGCGCAGGTTGATATTTCCCCAATTAGAAAATGCCTGTGGATATGCCATACCTGCCACTACAGCAGCTATGATCCATGCGGTATACTGGTATCCTTTTAAGGAAGGTATCGCTCTGATCCCGAGTGAAAAAGTAATAGCAGCGATCAATGCAAAAGTTTTGACAATAACGGTATGCTGCATCAGCATGCCGGCTGTTAAAGTAATAACAGCAAGCAGACAGATATATAAACTGATCTTATACACTCTTTGCATATTTGTGGGTTTACAGTCCTATACTATGTATTGCATAATTTTTTACCATATAGATATATAGCTTTTTTGCTGCTATTAGCTGATTAAAGAAAAACAAAGCCCTGGAGCAAAGCTTCAGGTTATGTGCCTTTGTGTTTCCTTTACAGCTGTAAAGCCTATGTTCCTGTGTTTTTATGTTAAACATTGTGCATTTTTACGACCTTTTTCTTTCCATCGATGTAAGCAACCCGCTATGTGGTTTATTTTTAGAAATATAAAAAGTTCATCATTCTTGTATTTATACCAGCACTTCCTTTAAATATTCCATGGCAACAGTCGGACTGGCCAGTATCGGTACCCTTCTGTCTGCTTCAGCAAGGCCATTCACTACGCGTGCCATTGACGCCTGCGCCAGCACTATTACATCAACCTCGTTTGACAATTCCTTTAGAGCATCGGCAACTAACTGATCATGTGTAACTGTATCCCCGTTCATTAACGCCTCAAAAGCACCATTGCATAGCTTTGCCATGAGTTCAATCTCTTTACCGGCCAGCGCAGCCCGGCGCTTTACTAAATCGCCTGTTGGCTGTAATGTGGTTGAAAGTGTTGCGATCACTCCTATTTTTTTACCCGTTGCGATTGCTTTGTCTGCCATCGGCTGATCAACACGTAATACGGGAACACCTGTTAAAGTAGCTGCTGTTTCAACTGCGGGGCCGATAGAAGAACAGGTAAACATAATATAATCAGCACCTGCTTCTTCTGCCGAATTTGCATAGGTTACTACACGCTTTGAGGTTTGCGGCGTCAACACACCAGCGGCGATCGTGTTTTTGATCAGGCTGTCATCTACAATATTAAACACTTTTACACCTGGTAAATATTGTTTACACAGCTCATCAAATACCGGCACCAAAGTAGCCGATGTATGTATTAATCCTAATGTTTTGTTTGCCATTATTTATATTATTTATCGTTATTCTCTTTCGTTACAATTAAAATGATGCTCCTCAAAAGTTACACGTCATTCCGACACCTGCGAAGCTGGCGAGGAATCTCCTTAACTACAGGAGATTTCTCCCTCCACTTCGTTTCGGTCGAAAAGACGGTTCATTATATGTCATTGCTCATTGATTTTGCACAGAAAATGAATAACTGCCAATGACATGTTTGCAACATGCTAACAATCAATCGTCACTTCGACCGCAGGGAGAAGTCTGCTGAACAGGAAGAGATATCTCATTCCACTTCGTTCCATTCGAGATGACGGTACACTTTACATCATTACTCATCATTCTATTACTCTGCTTTCCCATTCTTCATAATCCCGAAATAATTTGCTGCGCCAACCTGCCCTCCTTTAAAGTTTACTTCTAACCCGTTTATAGCTTTATTTCCAGACCAGGCCCGGCATAAAGGCGCCCCGCTTACCAACGGTGCGATCATTTCAACTGCATCAATATCCATTGCCCTTGCTGCGTAACTGCTGGTATCGCCGCCTGCCACTACCACGCGTTTTAAATGGCCCGCCGTTACGGCATGCTTTGCAGCAATCCCCAGCGCAGTTCCTAACTTGAGGGAAGAAACAGGATCGCTGTTTTTACTGCCTGTATGAACGATCACATCTTTTTGCTGTTCCAGTAAAGTAACAAGCCGGTTTAAAACAGAGATACTGAGGCCTTCATCACCGGCAGTATCGGCATCAATTATTATCTCTTCAAATCCATTCGACCGGGCCCATTCGATCTGCGCTGCAGTCACCGGCGAACAGCTTCCCGAAATAACCAATAATGGCGCGGCTTTTCCGATCTCAGGCCAATCCGTTTTAGGTGTCAGTAATCCTTGCTGATTCCAGTAACTTCCCAACGCTGCTTCAACAGCAGACGACCCGATCGTAAATACAGGTTTATGCTTAAGTGCATATTGGTTGTCCAGCCACTCACCGATCTTTGTTAGCTGCCCTTCATAAAGCACATCTACAAGCACTGTTTTTTCCTTTATTGTTTCGTTCCAGGTATCCACCGGCTGTTCGAGTTGTAATACATTGATAAGGCCGATTTTCTTATCCGTTTGCTTTTGTAAGTGAAGCCTTAGATCGCTTTCGCCGGCAGGTGTCACCGGATGTTTACTCATTGACGGATGACGATCCAGCCGGTAAATGGCGCCCTTGCTGCAGATGCCCATTTCTGCAAAGAGATTTCCAAAAACACAATACCGGCCTAAAGCAGGCGTGCCACCAATAACAGGTAACCGATCAGGCGCAAAGATGTCTGTTGCTATATCTATCACATTTCCGATACTTCCCACTTGCGGAGAAGAATCGAAAGTGGAACAAACCTTATAATGCACCTGCTTTACCCCACCCTTATTCAATTGCTGAAATGCAGGCGCTAATACGGCTTTCATTTCATCGGGGCATAACGCTCTTGTTTTACCTGCTACACCATAAGCCGTTAGCCCGGGAAATGCCTGCAGCTGTTTTTCATCCGGCGTGTCAGTAAACAGCACTGCTTTTGCACCTGCCCTGGTTATAAATTCCAGTGCATCGGTGGAACCGGTGAAATCATCACCATAAAATGCGAGTAATATAGTTGTTGCTTTTATGCTCATTTATTGCTTTCCGAATTTTTCAACACTCTTCCCGAACTCCGGGTATAGCTGTGCCGCTGCTTCAAGCGTTAATCCTTCCACGGCAGCGTTCCAGGCTTGCTGTAACGCTACTACGCCGGCTCCCGGGCCCATAGGATGCGCCATAATGCCTCCACCCGCCATGTATAACAGATCCTGGGTTTGTGTACGGCTCCAGGTTTCAAATGCCTGTCCGCCCCACTGTCCCGATGAAACAACGGGTAATAATTCTTTATGATCAAACAGTGGAGCAAGGCAAGCTTCGATAGATGCTACCACGCTGTCATCTGTTTCCCAGAATTTATTTTGTATACCATTTACATGCAGCTGGTCTACACCTGCCAGCCGCCAGAGCTTTTGGTAGGCTTTAAAATCTATTCCCAGCAGCGGATGGCGGTTAAGCATGCCCCAGCCATTCCGGTGCGCATGCACAGGCAGCTGGCGCAGGTCGCATATTTTCTTCACTGCGCTCAAGCCTACACTATTAATGCTGATCATAGCGCAGGTGCCGCCATGTTGTATAATGGTTTCGTATCGGCTCAGCATTTCATCTATTTCACCGCTCAGGTTAAACGCGTACATTACTTTTTTACCGGTCTTATCAGCATGTTCATTGATCACCTGCATCACACCTGCAACCCTGTCTTCAAATGAGGAGTTGGCAGATGCAGACAATAATTCATCGTCTTTTATAAAATCAATCCCTGCTTCAGCCAGCGTTTTAACCATGGCCGCTGTGTCCTTAACCGTTAAACCAATGGAAGGTTTTATAATAGTGCCAATGAGCGGGCGTGCCATTACACCGGTTAGCTCACGGCAGCCTTTGATTCCGAATGCAGGACCTTTAAAATGATGGCCAAAGGAATCAGGCAGGGCAATATCCATAAGCTTTAAACCCGTGAACCGGGTGATCTCATACAGGTTACCCTGTAAAGTGGAAACCATTACAGGCAGGTTGTAACCAAAATTTTCAATGCTCCACGATATACGGACAATTGCCCGGTGATATTTACCCTCATTACTGACCGCGCCCGGGATAGCAGACACTGTTACCGTTTCCAGATATTCGACATGTTCCACACGCGCAGCAAAACGTTCTTTTAATGCGGCCGTTTCTCCAGGCACCGCTACAAATGTGCCGGATGACTGCTCACCGGCTAATACAGCAGCTGCTTTCTCCGGATCGTAAGGCGTCTCGATATAATAGGTTGCGATAACTCTTTCTACCTGTCCGGCCCTTTGGCCAGGATGGTTTGCTCCTTCATGCATTTTATATTGTTTATTATCGGTCATTGTACTACTTTATAAATGCTCCATTGAGAAATGCAGGAACGTTACCGGATCAAAGGCATCCACACGGTCATATCGCTTTCTCCGCGATTCGCCCATGCATAATAGGGGATCAGTTTAATATTAACGGCTTCCTGTTTTGCATTAACTTCCTTATATAATTTATTTGTCCAATCTCCTTCATTAATAAGCCTGCCCTGGCCTGACAGCTCCATAATATTTCCACCGGCGATCTTTGCGGCCACCGGCTTTAAGGCAATATTTACAGGAATGGCTACATTAAAAACATTTACGTTTTTAACATCAGGAGACTCTATACAATAGACAACAGGCCCGCGCTTTACAGCTACCTGGTTGCGGGTTTCTTCCACCAGCGGGTTGGATCCAATTAAGGTGGCGGGCATGTCAAGCACCAGTTCTATCCTGTCTCCTTTATGCCATTGCCGATTGAGCGCAAAATATTTACCGCCGGTAATAGCTGCATCTATGAGTTCGTTATTTACTTTAACGGAAGCTTTTTTACACCATCCCGGTATGCGCAGGTATAAGGATAATGCTTTTGCAGGAGCGTCATTAACGGTAATGTTTACTGCCCCCTCCCAGGGATAATTACTTACCTGCTGCAACGATAGGTTACTTCCATCGGATAATTTTGTATGCAGATCATTGCCGCCATACATATTTATATATAACCCGTTGTTGCCAACACTGTACATATAATTACTTACTTCTGCAATCGTTCTTACCAGGTTAGGCGGACAACAATTAGAAAGACTGATATAAGGTACCCGGCCTCCTTCCCAGCGCAGATGATAAGGATACGACGCTGTATGTGCTAAGGGATTGGTATAAAAATATTTTGTGCCCTCCATGCTTACGCCGCTTAAAACGCTGTTATATAAAGCCAGCTCTACGACGTCAAAATATTTTTCGGCTCCTGTGAGCAAAAACATCCTGTAATTCCATAACACGTTGCCAATATTGGCGCAGGTTTCATTGTGGGCGCTGAAATTGGGCAGCTGGTAATCCCTGCCATAAGCCTGGTGAACTTTTTGAACCGTATCGGGTTGATACGACGTGCCGTCTACAGAGACTCCATCATACAAGGCGCCACAGCCGCCGGTTACATACATCTTTGTAAGAACCACGTTATTCCATAAAGTATCTAAGGTATTTAACAAGGATTGATCTCCATCCTCTGCATACAGGTCGGCTACACCTGCCATCAGGTAATTGGCGCGCACCGCATGGCCTGCAATCCGTTTCATATCCCGGAATGGAGCGCGATCGCTGTTATCGTCGGTACCTTCAACAGTTCCTCTTATATCGATCAGCCTAGTGAGGAGATCCAGATATTTCTTTTCATGCGTGGTACGATACATTTCCGCCAATCCCATATAATGTGAAGGACAAATAGCGTTGCGGGCCTGTTCGGGTGTGGCTTTATTATAAAAGTCAATTAAGAAGTCAGCCGCCTTTTTCGCAATGTTCAGCAGGTCTGTTTTTCCGGTAGCACGGTAATGCACACAGGCGGCTGTCATCAGGTGCCCGAAATTATAAGCTTCGAAACTGAGCTGATCATCAAATACGGTGAGCTTGCCGGACTGTGCAGCACCTGTTTTCTTTTGTTCAATAATATTCTTTGTATAGATATATCCATCCTGCCGTTGTGCCTTACTGATGACGCTGATCGCTTCTTCCAGCCAGCCGTTTAATTCCGGATCCTTTGTAACCGCATACATTGCTGCAATCGCTTCAAGTGTTTTGTAAAAATCACCGTCATGAAAAGAAGGGCCTCGGAAAGCTCCGTCTTCCAGTCCTGCTGCTATTTTAAAATTCTGAAAAGCATAGCAAATGGTATCGCTGGTATAAATGTTCCATAAAGCCGGTAACATCGCGGTTTTGCAGACGTTGAACCGCTCTGCCCAAAAACCGTTAGTCCATTTTACATCGCTGAGGCCGATACAACTGAGTTTTGCAAATTTGCTTTGCGAGGTATTGACTAAGCCTGTCTGAGCCTGCAATGCCATTGCAACCAGGATAAATACTAATAAACAAATTTTATACTTTTTCATTATTTTATATTATATAGATCGTCACTCAGAGTAAAAAATTTGCTGTGCAAAATCAATGTGGGAATGACATGTTTTTCTTTTTCCACTTTTTTGTTTGCCCAAAAAAGTGGAGCAAAAAAGGACAGCCGGAAATTGTCGCAAGCTATTTCCGGCGGGAATTACTATCAGCGGTCTGCTTGGCAAATCAGCTTTGAATATTTGCTTACGCCTAATTTTAACTTGCCTTTTCAGGGCCTCCGGTTAAATGATACCCGTAACTGCATAAGGCGCCTATTTTTGTTTGGTGGCGCTTGCGCCAGTCCCGCAATGCGGGAAAAAACAAAAATCAGCGCTGGTGCAGTTACGAGCCCCGCCGGGCGTGGAGGCAAAAACTCAATTCTTTAAAGAACTTATTATCAGGTAAATACATTATATGTCATTGGCATACCTGCGAAGCTGGCGAGGAATCTTTTTAACTACAGGAGATCTCTCATTCCACTTCGTTACATTCGAGATGACGATCCTTTTTGTCATTGCTCTATTGATTTTGCTCACAAATAGATAACCTGAGATGACGATATCTTATTCAATGGCCTGGTATTTTATATCGTAATCTTTATTCTTTTCAATTTCTAATTCATATACACTACCCCCTTTACTTACAAAATTTCCCTGATTGCTGGAAGGCACTTTTTTACTTTTTAAAACCAGCTTACCCGTTCCTCCGGGTGCGGAAACCCTGAGTTCCGTTGTGCTGCAATAAACATTAATAGATCCTGCAGGTGTAGGCACTTTTCCATCCATCCATTTTAGTCCGCCAAGTACCGGTGCTATTTCATACGCGCTGTAACCCGGCGCGGTGGGCTTTACGCCCAGATAATATTTTCCCAATAAATAAATGGGACTGGCGCCCCAGGCATGACAAAGACTTTTGCCATATTTGCGGCCATACATCGCATAATGTGCCGCTCCCTGTTTCGAAGGATCGTATTCTTCCCAGAAAGAAGTAGCGCCCAGCTTTAACATGCCGCCCCAGTAATCTTTCATCTCTTTTAAAACCATATCCTGATCTCCCAGCGCGCATAAGGCTTCCAGCTCATAAAAGCGCATATAAGGGGTTGTTATTTCAGGCACATCATTATTAAGCAATACGCTGTTCTTAACAGCTGCTTTTTGCGATGCATTAAAATAATCAAAGAATACCGCAAACATATTGGCGTACCGGGTTACGTTGTCTGTCGGCCTGCCATCAATACGGCTATGCACCAGCGCATGCTTCTGACCGTTCCAGTAATAAGTGAATAATTTTTTCTTTACGTCATTTGCTAAAGCGGTATATGCTGTCACATCATTCTGCCTGTTCATTAACCCCGCGCAAATCGACATGGTTTCAAGGCTGCGTGCAAACAATAACTGCTCAAAGCTTACTTCACCTTTTTTGCTTAATCCTGCGGCCCAGTCAATGAAGAGCCAATCCCCGGACATTCCTTCCAGCAAACCATCTTTGTTCCTCCGGCCCAGCACATAATCCATCAGGCTTTTCATACGATCATAGTTCTGGGCGATGAAGCTTTTATCCCCGCTGTATAAATAATAATCATAGATGCCTAAAAACCAATAAAAGGTATAGTCCATAATGGTATTAATATGGGCGGTAACGGGATCTTTTCCACGCAGGGCATACATGGTACGCGTTACAGTGGGATTGTCATTCATCAGGTAATAGTTCATCAAATAACTCTGATAGGCATCCCCGCTCCAAACCCACCTGTCGCGCTTGATACCGTCTATAAAAAATTCCCGGGTACTTAAATGCAGTGTGTATTTGGCAACTTCATAGATCTTATTGATTTCTTCATCGTTACACTTAAACGAGCCTTTATCCTTCAGGTCGCTGTACTCGTACAGCATGGATACCTCATCCACTTTTACACCGGCATCAGGAACTATGTTCACATAACGAAATGCTTTAGTTAATGGCATAATGGTATCCGATGCGCCAGCAAAATTTACAGCAACCTTATCTAATGTTACGGCTTCGGACGAGTCCAATGCTTCTTCTTTGCTTTCGCCATAATAAATCATTATTTTACCTTTACCTGTTACCTTGTGCAGCTTTATATAACCGAAAGTTTCTTTACCAAAATCAACCAGCAGGTTATTTCCTGTACGATCCATTTGCTTCGCCTGCTGAAGTAAAACAGGTAATCTGAATTGTGAGGGCAGACCGGTGGGCGTATTGAAATTCCAGCTTCCTGCATTTAACCATTTGGTTGCTGAAATATCGGATGTTTTTCCTGTTTCATCAATCCATTCTTTATCTTCAAACGTTACCAGCCAGGTGCTGTCGCTTACAATGGTTTTACCTTTTATATAGATTGCCGGCGGCGATGCCTGATTAAATACTTTTATATTTATTTTATGGTGACCGGCAGGAACGGTAATGACGGAAGGTGAACCTTCGAAAGGCTTGCCATCCAGTTTCACATTGTACCTGCCCTCTGTATAAATGGTTACGGTTTCCGGTTGTGACAGATCAAATTCTTTATGAAAATCCATTAAGGGATAATGACTGTCCACTTTCCAGAACACCGGAAAGAAAGAGCCCCGGTCTGTTCTTCGGTTCTGCATTTCATTAGCCAGCCATATTTCATAATCGCCGGGATACCAGATCCAGGTTTGGGTAAAGCCCGATTGGCACCAAAACACCACAGCACAAAAACTAAGCAATTTACACTTCAATCGCTTTCCGTCATTGTAAACAAAACAAAGTGTAGCGAGAAACCTCATCAGAAAGGTTGAGATTTCTCTGTTCACTTCACTACGTTTCGCTCCATCGAAATGACCGGTGTTCCGGTTAAAATTACTTTTCTTCATACTCATTACCATTTAATGGAATATTAAATACAATATAATCATTACTATTATTAATGCTCCCCAGGCGCGTTTTACACGGGGTGTGGTTTTGGGCAGCTCCGCAACCACTACTGCCGCGCGATAAGGCCGGGGATCGGTTAACGAAATCACTATTGCCAATGCCAGCAACAACACAAATATCAAAAATGATAAAAACAGGTAATGCGGCCAGAATGAATAATCTTTTGCGGGGAAAACCCACAGGTATAAAACACCAATGCCCAGGCTGATGGCCGAGCCCCAGGATAATGTGAAGTTCACCGCCCTGCGCGTAAGCGGCTTCCAGAACACGGCGAGCAAAAATATTACGGCCAGCGATGGCGCTATAAAACCCAGTACTGCCTGGAATACATCAAACAGGTTTAATCCTTTAATGCTGTCGATAGCCAGCGCCGTAAGAATAGCAAAGAAGCAACCGGCAAGCACAGTGATCCTTCCTACTTTAATAATTTGTTTATTATCTGCGGCAGGGTTTATTTTTTTAATATAAATATCGGTGGTGAAAACAGTGCTTAATGCGTTTAATGAAGACCCGATCGTGCCTACCAGCACTGCGATCAATACTACGATCACAAGGCCGTTCAGCCCGGCAGGAAAAAGATTGGTGACCAAAGTCATATAAGCTTCATCGGGGCTGTTTAAATGCGGATACAGCACAAAGCAACAAATACCGGGAATGATAAATAGCGGCAGGGACAGTATTTTCAGCCAGCCGATAAAGCTCACCCCTAATTGCCCCTGCTCCGTATTGCGCGCGCCCAGCACAGACTGTACCATTGCCTGATCGGTACAGAAAAATGCAACCGCCGAAACCGGGTAGCCCAATAAAATAGCGTACCAGGGATAAGCCTTGTCCGAAGCGGGTCTTACTAAGTTCCAGTAGGCTGCCGGTGTTTTTTGTATGAGTGCATGTACGCCGCCTACTTTATGCAAACCTACTATGCAAAGCAGTAGCGACACAGCAATGAGCAGTATCATCTGGAAAACATTCACCCTTGCAATGGCTTTTAATCCTCCTGCAAATGCAAACAGGCCCGCAAATAACACCAGTACGATCACCGATTGCCACATAGGTACGCCTAAAATCTGACGGACTAAAAATCCCCCGGCAAACAATCCTAACGACAGCCACGAAATCAAAATTTTTACAAGCGCATACCAGGCTAAAATATTACGTGTTCCATCGCCATAACGCTGCCCCATAAACTCCGGCATGGTAGTGACATTGCTGGCAATATAGCGCGGTGCAAATACCACAGCCAGCAAAAACAGGAACACAAAAGCATACCACTCAAAGTTTCCGGCAACAATACCGGTGCTGTAACCAATGCTTGCAAATGCCAGCAACATGGACGGACCTACATTGGTGCCCCACATATTAAATCCGATATTGTACCAGTTCAGCGATTTGCCGGCAAGAAATAACGTTTCTCCTTTTTTCTTATTACCAAAACTGGCTTTGTAGCCGATATAGAGGAGCACCAGGAGATACACTGCCACTATTACATAATCAATTGTTTCAAGTTTTGATAAAATATTGTTCATTATTTTTTATTTAACCAGCATTGTGCTGCTTTTCTTATCGTCTTTTCGGATGAGTTCCGCTGCACGGAATGAAGAGAAATCTCCTCAAATTCAGGAGATTTCTCCCTTCACTACGTTCCGTTCGAAATGACAATATAACCAGGTGTCATTTCGAGCGGAGTGATAACGCAGCGAGAAATCTCCCGTTTTCAAGCCCTGCTCACCTTTCAGCCTTTAAGTACTCATAGTTCATCATTTATAGTTCTGTCAGAAGATCATACCGATTTAACAATGATCTCACTGATACAGGCTTCCCTGTTTTCAGGCTTTCATCCATTGCCTGTAGCAAAGCCACTGTGCCAATGCCTTCTTTTATATCCGGGTAAGCTGTGAAGCCCTGCTCAATTGAATCCGTAAAATATTCGAGATAATTCTGGTATTCCCCTGCATGATGGCTTTGCCCCTCAAAACGGAAATAATATTTTATGGTACTGTCGCCCCAGGTTATGGTTTTCTCCTCTCCCCTTTTATCAGTAATCGCATAGCGCAGCTCATGGTAGTCTGCCTGGCTGGCGCCTTCCGTTCCTCTTAGCACAGTGCTCATGCCGCTCTCGCGTGCAGCCGGTTGTATCGGCGAAGTGTAAACACCGCTTACCCGCGCAATACGCCCGTCTGTTGCTTTAAAAATAAAGTGCATGGTATCTTCATTTTTCAAACCTGCTTTCTTTCCATTGGCGCTGATCATTCCGTACCCCATCACTTCTTCAATATCGGGAAGGTACCAGCGTATAAAATCTACGGGATGGCTTAATCCTCCATACAACCATTTGAATGCATCTTCCAGCGCCCATTTTTTTTCCAGGAACCAGCGATGATCTGCGTTGTAGTGGCTCTCAACAGTAATGAGATCGCCTATTGCACCAGCCTCAAAATCTTTCCGCTGCCTTTTCGCGGGCTCAAAGAAGCGGGAGCTTTGTCCTACAAAAACTTTTTTGCCTGTTTGTTCCTGAAGTGTCAATAAGGCTTTTGCATCTTCCAGATTATCAATAAAAGGTTTGGTGCAAACCACATGCTTGCCATGCTTTAATGCCTGCGTAATATGCGCTGCATGTAAATGATCGGGGGTATAAATACAGATGATATCAATAGCCGCATCATCCAGCAGATCCTGGTAATTAGTTGTGTACCTTTCAAAACCAAATTCATGGCAACGCTGCCGGCATAATGCTTCATTGGAATCACAAATATTCTTCAATTGCAGTTTGCTGCTTTCCAGTGCCGCGCTCATTAAGCTGCGCCCTTCTCCCAAACCAAGGATACCAATGGTCAACACGGCACCCCCATCCCCTAAAGGGGAGCTACCCTTCTCATTTCGATCATTGAATCTCATATCGAATACTTTTATTAATTTAAATGTCCATGGTCTATCGGCTATCGACCATCTTCAAAAACACCCATACTTCCCCCTTCCTTGTTCCTTCAATGCCTTCCTGGTATTGCGCCATAATTTTATTCCATTCATTTACGCGCGGGTTATTTTCTGTTGTTTTCGGGTTCAGCTCATCCAGCGTCTTTCCCTTAGGAATACTGATCACCAGCATTATTTGCCTGCCTTTCCTGAAACACAATAGTTGTTGAAAATCTGCATTGCAAAACCCCCTGGCCACCTCGGGCCATTTTTCAAACTGTGTGGCATGGTAGTCTAAGTATTCCTGTTGTTTCTTTTTATTCGCTACCAGGTTGGCTGTAAGTATGATATGTTCCTGCTCCTTTGCAACCTGCTTATCATCACAGCGGCTACGGTCAAACCTGTAATAAAGATCATAATAAGGCCGCACTTCCATGTCGGGGAACGTTTTTTTCAGCTTGCCCTGAAACACGGACAGATCCTGTATTCTGTCAAATATCACATAATGATTTTTCCATTGGTAAATACTATTGGTGTCAATATTATTTTCTTTTAAAAAGTTTTTGAGTTTATGGATGTCCGGCTTTATATTTCCCGTTACCAGTTCCACCAATTCTTCATGTTCTGTATTAACAGGTCGTGCCACACCAGCGGCAGTGCGTTCATTCAATAAATATTTATATGCGGGTAACAAACCTGCATTTTCTTTTACGGAAGGGTTTACCTGCGGCCCGTTATTGATCCACTGATTGCCGGGCCCGTTATTATTCTGCAGATATTTTTGGGAGGGTGTCCAGTTATCTTTCAAGATAATGTATGAAGAGCCCTCATCTGTATACAAATAAAACCAATGCGATGGCAGGTGTGCATAAGGCGCCTTATATATACTATCAATATAGTTTTCGCTGATAACAGATCCTGGCTGCGCACTAAGCGTGTAAATACCGGCACAATCGTAATTATTTTTTCCATAATGATGAATACGGTTAGCCAGCAATTTATTATTCTTCATCATATTGGGTTGTGCGTTCCACCCCCACCCCACGCTGATACCCGAATAACTGACGTTTTCAATTTCGTTATGAGCTACCAGTGCGTTCCGGGTATATCCCAGTCCGATGCCAACAGCACCCCAGTCTTCATTGGTGGCGTTGGTGACCAGGTTATTGGTAATGACAATGGAATCGGCCACTTCTCTTTCATCTTTAGGATGGTAAGGCAGGTGGATCTCCATGGCACCAGTGGCAAAAACGCCCGCAAGTATTGCATTGCCGCCAATATCTTTGAAAAGATTGCCGTTGATAACATTATTTTGCACTCCCCTGTCATAATCCAACCCTGTAGATGCCAGGTGTTCAAACGAACAGGATTCGAACGATACACGTTGTGCAAATGAAACTTTAACTGCTGCTTCAGGGCGGGCGATCCATGCCTGATTTTCGAGCGATGCTTTTGCTTTTGTTCCGGCAGGTTTTAATTTATAAGCATCCGTCATGGGCATACCTGCCTGATGTGGAACATGCCCCTGCAGTGCAGGCCGGTTCCATGCCGCATATTGAAAGGAGATGTTTTTAAAATATACATCATGTACAGGGTTATCAATTGTGCCTGCTATTCTTACCAGGTTTTCAAGCAACGGTGCCATCACAAAAGCGGTTGCCATATCTTCTCCTTTACGGGGCCAGTAATAAATTTTTTTCAACGTGTTATCGCAATACCATTCACCGGGCTCATCTAAAAACTCAATGGCGTTGGACAAATAAAAAGCCGAATTACCTGTTTCGGATGATATCCAGGGTGCCGGCCACGGATGCTCGCTCTGGATGCGGCTTTCGGGCTGCCGGAAAGACAATTGTGCGCTGTCGCCGTTTATTTTCATTTGCCGTATGCGTAATATGGCTATTTCCCACCACTGATGAATAAACATTTCCATACCGTTTACCTTTTTTACATCAACCGGCGGCAGCGGTATTTGACAGGTTTCCTCTTCTTTATTCCAGCTAAGAATGCGCTCCATCTGATCACCGTTGGGCCATTTCGATTTAGTGGCTTTTGCACCGTTTATCCATAACTGCCGGATGGCCGGCAAACCGTACAATTCTTCAGGCAGATCGGCCATCCAAATTTTTCCTTTTGCTACAGCAGGCAAACCGGGAATGGCCTCCTCGTTTTTTTTCCAGTTATTGATTTGAACGCCGCCGCTTAAAATTACTTTGGCATTGGCCGCCGCCTCAATAATGGTGGGGCTTTGAGCCGTACCTGCATCTTCGGGACGGATAAATACGGGCTCAGATAAAGTATAAAAACCGGCCTGTAAAACAATGTGTATGGGCTTTTGCGCAGCCATATTATTCAATCTTCTTAACTCGCGCACCTGCCGAAAAGCCGCGGCCAGACTGGCTTTTGGCTGCTCTGCCGTTCCTGGCTGATCATCGTTGCCGGTTGCCGAAACATATACCTGTGCATTGCCCGCAATACATAGAACAATCAATAGAAATATAAAACCAGACAATCGTTTCACCGGCAAATCCTTATAAATTAAGAGTGCGTAAATTTACCGAGAGGAAATGGTTCGTTCATGGTGGTTTTTATTGATATGATGGATAATTTTCCTATGGGTAAAAGAATGTAAAAATACTTTTACCGGCCTATTCATTACACGGCGGTGTCTTGTATTACCATCTTATTTTTTTATATTAGCTTCAAATAACGGGAGAAAAAGATGTCAAAAACCTTTGCAGATAAAGTAGTCGATTTCAACCGGCATTTGCACTACATTGGCAAACTGCCTGAAGGTTTCCAGGTATTAAATCCTTACCTCGATAATCCTGAAACGATGGAAGTGATGCAACAGTTTTATCATAAATACTACAGCGATACGGCGCAACGAAAATTTATCATTGGCATTAATCCCAGCCGCCATGGCGCCGGGGTAACAGGCGTACCCTTTACGGATACCAAACGATTAGACAGTATTTGCGGCATCAAAATGCGCTCGGCCTATACACATGAAATTTCCTCCGTTTTTATGTATGATATGATTAAGGAGTACGGCGGGGCGAAAGATTTTTATAAAACATTTTATATCAACTCGCCCTTTCCTTTGGCAATCATCCGCCAAACCAAAGATGGCAAATGGCTGAATGCAAATTATTACGACGATCCGAAACTGTTTGAAATGGTGAAAGACTTTATGATCCGGTCTTTGAAAAAACATATCTGCCTGGGAGTAGATAGTGCTGAGGTTTTTGTATTAGGAAAGAAAAATGCAGCTTTTATTCAAAAGCTTAACAAAGAAGCTCAATTGTTCGGACAGCTGATCATTCTGGAACATCCCCGGTTTATACAGCAATACAAATCAAAAGAAAAGCAGGCATATATTGACAAATATATTATAACATTGAACAATAGCCGATGAACAAACCTGGCAAACATATTATTTATACCATAGGTCACTCCACCCATCCCCTGCCTGAATTTTTAGAGATGCTGCATGCTTTTAATATTAAAGTTCTGGTCGACATACGGAGCCTGCCCGGCTCCCGTAAGTTCCCGCAATTTGATCAGGAAAATCTGAAAATATCCCTGGAAGAAAATGGTATACAATACCTGCACCTGGCCGGCCTGGGCGGAAGAAGAAAGGTTAAAAAAGACTCAAGAAACGAGCGCTGGAAGCATGATTCTTTCAGGGGCTATGCCGATTATATGGAAAGCAGCGATTTCAAAAAAGCAGTTGCTGAGCTGGAACATATTGCAGTAAAACAACCCACCGTCTATATGTGCTCCGAAGCAGTCTGGTGGCGGTGTCATCGCTCAATGGTATCCGATTACCTTAAAGTAAAAGGCTGGACGGTGCTGCATATTATGGAGACAGGAAAGGTACAGGAACACCCTTATACTGCACCGGCAAGAATAGTGAACGGCAATGTTTGCTATTACAATGAAAACTTATTTGATCAATAAACAAGCAGGCATGTCAACTACATTTAAAATCGGCGACAAAGTGAGCTGGAATTCAGAAGCAGGGCGGGTTTCCGGCACAATTATTAAAATACATACAAAAGATTTCGTTTACAAGGGTTATACCCGCCATGCCACTGAGGAAGACCGGCAATATGAAATAAAAAGCAGTAAAACAGACCATATTGCCGCTCATAAGGGTGCCCCCTTACTAAGATCTGAAAAATCTGCTAGGGCGTATTTTATTTCATTTCCAGTAATACTTACTGAATAAGGGTTGCAGGAAAATCGGTTATTTTTTCGCAGCACACCTGTTCCATAACCTGCTTTAACTGGGCTTTGAGCATGGCAATAGTATGATCGCCTCCCTGTTTGCCCAGGGCTCCTACCCCATACATGAACGGGCGCCCCATAAAGGTGAAATCTGCCCCGCAGGCTAATGAGCGACCAATATCCGGACCGGAGCGAAGCCCGCTATCAATCATTACTTTGTATTTATTTCCAAACTTATCGGCAAGTCCTTTCAATGGTTTTATAGTCGACTCGCCGGCATCTATCTGCCGTCCGCCATGATTGGACACAATAATACCATCGGCTCCAATTTGAGCACATAACTCAGCATCCTGTTCGCTCACCACGCCTTTTACCACCAGCCTGCCTTTCCATTTATCCCTGATGGCCTGCACCTTCTCTGCATCTACCCTTCCCGTAAAAGTAGCGTTCATAAATTTCCCAAGCTGCTTCATGTCCATCCCTTTTTTCATATAGGGCTTTAGAGTAGCAAAAGAAGGAATACCTGCTCTTAATGTTTCAATACCCCAAACGGGGTGCATAGCTGCCTGCACGAAATTGCTGATGGTTTGTTTGGGCGGCATTGATAAGCCTGCTTTGATTTCCCTGTAACGTAATCCGAAAGAGGGAACGTCTATCAGCACTACCAGCACGTTACAATTAACCGTTTCCAGTCTGCGCAAAATATCATCGCGCAACTCATTTTCTGTTGGGTGATATAGCTGGAACCAGAATTTGCTTTCAGTTAGCTCAGCTATACGTTCAATACTGCTTGTAGAAACAGTACTCAGCACATAAGGAATATTGTGTTTTAATGCTGCTTTAGCCAGTATTTCCGGGGCATTAGGCCACATCAGCCCCTGCAACCCTACCGGTGCGATACCCAATGGCGCGTCGTAGACATGACCGAATAACTCCGTTCGCATATCTACTCCGCTATGCTTTTTTAAATACTGTGGCATTAAGAAAACATGCTTAAAGTCCTCTTCATTCCTCCAGACATTCAATTCGTCGTTGCAACCGCCTTCCAGGTAGTCAAAAGCAAATTTAGGCATGCGTTTTTTTGCTTTCTTTTTAAGATCAGCAACGGAAGGATATTGGGGATTGTACTGTAGTAAATTCGTGCTCATAATATTGTATTCCGGCAAAAGTAATCTTTATATAAAACTGCAAGATTATTAAAGAAAAAATTCTTGTGTGTCCTGTACTGTCCGGCTTACGGCTGAAATATTTTTTTGAGATAAGCCACGTTAGCGCCATAATTATATTTTACATTTGCCGGCTGTGTGGCATCGCGGCTGCGCTCCACTACCAGCCAGCCCCTCCATTTCATTTTGTCCAACGTTTTCTTTACTTTATACAGATCTATCTGCGGATCGTTTTGCAACCATACACTGTCTTTATTGGTGGCGTGTATCAGTGCAATATTTTTAGAACCTAATATCTGAAGCTCCTTATTCAAATCCCTTCCCTCTTTCAAAGGATTGGAAAAGTTAAAGCATATTTTTATAGCCGGTGAATGGATCTGTTTAAGCAAGGCTGCTTCTTCCGATGCATTTAATGAGGTTTCAATCGCAATTACAACACGGGCTTTTTGGGCTATAGCTCCCGCTATTTTTAAACGCGCGATCACCGAATCTCTTACCGAAGGATTTTGCCGCATGTCGCATTGGATACCCATTGGCAGAAAAGCTATTTTAACATTCATCAGTTGCATGGTCTTCAGGCAATCTTCAACAGATTGTATATATGCTTCCCTCCCGCAAAAGGACTGTGCATAATAACCCGTCATTGCGAGACAGAAAATTTCGACATTGTTTTCTTTTGCTGTTTTTAAGAACAGGCTACGTACCGAGTCTGTCAGCAATTTATTATCGAATGTCGGGCGATTACCCAGGCCGCCCATATCTACTTCGAGCCCATCTGCATTTAATTCCTTTGTAAGCGTGATAGCACCTGGTTTTTGCCTCTTTAATAACATGAGGTCTATTAAACCTATTTTGTACCTCGATTGCTGGGCGAAAGATACCAGGCTCAAAGAAAGACACCCTATGCAAAGCAGGGTTATTTTTTTTATCATGAATGTTTCAATTTAAAATTGAAAGAAGATGTTCTTTGCCTCATCCGTTTTCATTTCGATGAGTTCCGTACAACGGAATGAAGAGAAATCTTCCTGATAAACAAAAAGACTTCTCATTCCGTTTTACTCCATTCGAAGTGACGAAGTCTTTTTGTTATTGTTAGTACAAATCAATTTATAGCTTCTGCAAATACCTTTTCCAGATTGTCAAATCCTTTTATGGCACGGACCGGGAGCTTTTCCCCTTTATCACCAAATACATACATTTTATTTGGAGGTTCAATAGTGATGCCCGATTCATCAATGTTCCCGTTTTTATCAGTAATGGCCGCCAGATCTAAACCAAAATACCCTGCCATAAACCTGTATACTGCAGCTCTTTTATTAATACCAAAATCGTGTGTTTCATTGGGCAGGTGTACGTTTTCAACGTTTTCTTTTTTACCATACCAGTTATAGATCTTTTGCAGGTAGGGAAAATCATGTTCAGGCATTTTATCGGTCCAGTCGCCGCCATCTGTAACCAGCAATTGAGGGCGGGGCGCCGCCATAGCGGCTAATTCCACATTGTCCGTACCGCCTGCACAAAAATGAATGGGCATGCCGCTTTCGCAGGGGCAGCCGCCATAAAAATAGGAGGACACAGAAACTACGGGGGCTGAAACCTTAATCCGGTCATCAATGGCCGTCATTAAAACCGTATGTGAGCCGCCACCGGAACCACCCGTAATACCTACCCGCTCTTTATCGGCATCCGGCAATGATAACACGTAGTCCAGGATGCGTATAGCGCCCAGTGTCTGTATGGTTTGGGAAAGGCTGCGCCGGTGGTCTTCATATTTGAACTGCAGCATCGATTCGCCCCATGCAAACAGATCGTAGCTGAAAGCCATGGCGCCCATTTTTGCAAATGCTGCACAGCGCAATTGACAATCGGGCCGGTACCGTTGTTGCTCCCAATGCCCGTCCGGATTCAGGATCACCGGTATTTTTCCTTTATACTTCGCCGGTTTGTATAAAGAGCCGTTGATCCAGACTCCCGGCAGTATTTCTATGGCAATATTCTGAATGGTATAGCCATTGCATTTGCGTATTTCTGTGATCACAGGATCGCTTAACGGGTATTGAGGTAATTTAGACAGCTTCAGCGCTGTGAGTAATTGCGGTTTCAGCAATTGTTTTCTCGCTTCCCATTCCTGCAAGTTTTTATATTGAGCCGCAATACGGTCTAACTCGGCCCAGCCCTCTTTAACCGGCCAGCGGTAATATTCATACTCACTTATTTTATATTTACCGGCGGAGCCATCTGCTTTAACCTTTAATTCAAAAGGCGCCAGAATGTTTGACAGTGTTTCATTTACATCGGGCCGGTAACGCCAGCGGGCATACTTCAACACTTTTCCTGCTACTAATTTTTTATCATACCGTATGGAAACCCCATAATGGTTTTGTATGTCTTTGATAACATCATCCAGGGGCATGGCATAAGCACTGTCACTGTTGCATTGAGCGTAAAGTAAGGTGAACCACAAAGACGCAATGACACAAAGAAATAATAATTTTAAATTTGTAATCTTCAATTTATAATTTTTTAAAATGATGCCATAAGGAACTTGTTTAACCTTTAATCAAAATGTTCTTTTTTGAATAAAACACAACGACTTAACGACACAAATGTCTCACAACGTTGTGCTTTCGTTGTTACACCCCTGCCGTTGTGGTCTCTTTCACGATCTATTTATTCAGATTTTCAAGTTTAAACAAGTTCAAGTAAAAATATTATATAACTACAGGATTTATATTCAATTTTTCGCACCAGCTTAAAAATTTATCATACAATATATCAACCACTTCCTTTTGTTCGGGGGTTAAATGTAAAGCATACGCCCTGCTGATCGTTTTTACAGGCAGCCCTCTTTTTTGTAAAAAATATTTAGCGCTCATAGGATAGGCTACGTGTATCATGGAATCAACGCTTGTGAGCTGTTCCTGCAACCATTTTACATCAACCTGCTTATCGGGGTTATTGGCGTTCTCTACCATCCATACCATTGCTTCTGGATAAAAATTTCCGGATATGGAAGACATCCCTACAGCGCCATGCTGCATACTGAACAGGGTATTAGGCGTATGCGCATCGTAAAACTCCAGCCGGTTGGGCACCTGTTTTACTATATCCAGCTTGGCTTTTACATTTTCGTGAGTGATGGAAGTGTCTTTGTGATAAATAAGCCGGTCTGCTGTAAGCAGTTTCCTGAATACACCAGCACTTAATATACGTTTGTAAGGTGCCGGGCATTCATAAATGCCCAACGGGATATTACCTGTCAGGGAAAATATTTTTTCAAAATTGCGCAATAAGGCTTCGTCTCCCTCATCTACTTTTGCAAAATGGCCGCTTATTAAAATAACAGCGTCTGCTCCGGTATCATAAATACGTTTGGTGAAATCTGCCTTATCCTCTATAGTAAGGCCAAAAGAACCCGTGGCAACAACAGGCACGCGCCCGTTTACATACGCTACAATATGTTTTGTGAGCTGCAATCTTTCCGCTTCGCTGATGCTGAACATTTCGCTGCTGAGACAGTTGGCGAAAATACCTTTCACTCCGGCCTGCAGGTAAAAATTGATAAGGATATTAATGGCTTCATAATCAATTTCAGCCTTCAGGTTGAAAGGCGTAATCATTACAGGAACAAATTTTCCGGCAATCGTTTGCATTATTTTTTGCCATAAAATTGAAAGTTTTTACATGTAAAACGATGTAGGAAAAAATTATTGTACTGGAAGATTTTGTTATGAATCAGCCACGAATGCGCGAACAGCAAAAGCAATGTGTTACCGCATCCGCGGCTGACCAAAAATCTTATCAGATCCTTATTTTTACGCCCCCGTTTATTGCTCTTCCTTCCGTATGATTCCAGATATCATCAAAAACAGGATTTGCAGAAGAACCGTTTACGACCCTTTTATATTTACTTTGGCGTTCATCGGTGAAGTTCTCAAAATTAATATACACATCAATCTTGTTGAAAGTTTTTTGTGCCATAAAACCAAACTCCCAGAACGAAGGGGTTGGGGTTCCATTGTATAAATACTGGTTACCTGTGTAATACCCTTCAAGTCCCAGTTTAAAGTTGCCTTCTTTTTCATACATCAATACATTATTTAATTTGTGACGGGGCATCAATGGCAGTATGCGATTTGACTGAAGGTAGTTTGCTTTTGCATCTGTAAAAGTATAACCCAGAAAAAATTTAAGGTTATCCATATATATTAAACGGAGATTCGTTTCAAACCCCCTGCTGACAACAGGTTGGCCGGCATTGATAAAATAGTATTGCTCCCGGGCATCCTGTTCCAAAACCAGCGGTCTACTGATGGACGTATAAAAAAACATCTGGTTTAAACTCAGCTGGAAAGCCTCTCTTATTTTATTCCGGTAGTTTATATCAGCCGTGCCTCCAATGCTTTTTTCTGCTTTAGTATTATCAAGAGGTAATACATTCTGATATTGCATGCTTTCAGTACGCTCCGTAAATATAGTGGGGATCTTATAACCTAAACCACCGCCTATCCTGGACGAAAATTTATCGGAGAGTTTAAATAAAGCAGATATACGGGGCAAAACAAATGTTTGGCTTTTTGCGAAATTAATATTGTTGTAATGGACATGATCTGCCCGCAAACCACTCTCCAGTTTGATGCTGCCTGTCATATCCCACGTATCCTGAAAATAAAGACCACCGGTAGCGGAACGGTTATTCTGGATACCGGTTTCATTTTGTTTAAACTGGTCATATATAAAGTTGGCACCGCCGATCATGGTATGCGCACCCGAAAAAAATGTATAGGAAAGATCTGTGAAGCTATTAAGGTTCTTACCGGAGAAAGTATACTGCGGAACCGCGATATCCCTGTTAAAAACCGAAAGGCTTTGCTTTAGCTTAAAAGCATTTCTGCCTGAAAACTTTTTGTCCAGCTCCAATGTGGCCGTATTTCGTAAGGTGTTGTTTTTTTCAAAATACACATGATCTGCACTGCTTTCACCTTTAATAACATGCATATCGCCTCCTGTACTTTTACCAGAGGTAAGACTGTTACCTGCAGTAATGGTAGTTGATTCATTAATGTAAAAGAACAGGCGGGGATGGAGTGTAAAACTATTATTCTTTGGCAGTTCCGAAAAATCATCTTCATCCACATCATACGCTTTTTGTAAATTAAACAATCCCAATACCGCGTATCCGAACTTTTTATTTCGCTTAGAAAAATAAGCCCCGGCATTTGTCTGGCCGATATTTGACTGGTTCAGCAACAGATCACCTTCCAACGCTTCTGTTGGTGTTTTGCTAATGAAATTTACCACGCCTGCAATGGCCCCGCCTCCGTATAAAGTGGAAGCGGGTCCCTTGATCACTTCCACCTGCTTTAAATCCATGGGTGGTATTTCCAGGATGCTTAATCCTGATGCGAAATTTCCGAAACTGGCATAGCCATCCTTTAAAAGTTGCGTGTATCGTCCATCCAACCCCTGTATCCTGATACTGGAAGCGCCGCTCGTTGCAGATGTCTGCTGTACCTGTATGCCTGTACTTTCATGTAAAAGCATGGCTACATTTGCCGGGCGCATGTTGATTTTTTCATCGAGTTCTTCTCCATCAATAAGCTCAATGCGTGTAGGGGTATTAGCGATTGTTCTGCCGGTGCGTGTGCTTTGAACGGTTATTGCTTCCATCTCTGCTTCCTGCACTTTTAATAAAACAGTATAATAAGTAGTATCGGTAAAAGTACTTATTGGAATAAACTGTGAAAGATAACCTGTATGACTTATTGAGATCGTGTCAGGCAAATACTGCAGATGCAAAAGTGCGGCCCCGGTAGCATCTGTTATGGCATTTATATTGTTTTTACAGGCTGTTATATTTGCATTAACTATTGCGGCTTCTGTATCCTGATCTTTAACGACTATTTTAATAGTGTATTGTGCCCTGGCTGTTTGTATCAGAAACATTGCCAGCAGCAAAGTAAAAATTTTTTGCATGATTGATTTTTGGAAACGAACTTGTTTAAACTTTAATCAAAATGTTCTTTTTTGAATAAAACACAACGACTTAACGACACAAAGGTCTCACAACGTTGTGATTTCGCTGTGACACCGGTGCCGTTGTGGTTGTTTCACGATCTA
>JASGEW010000142.1:0-18124 GCA_047606125.1 Niabella sp.
AAAGATGGAGTGTAGAAGGCGCACAAAAGATTGTCAATCTACGGGCATATAAAAAAAGTAAACAATGGTACAGGGTCGAAGCGCTAATCAAAGCAGCCGCTTAATAATGCAATTTGTCATACACCCGACGGGATCTTATTTTTTTATCTTTCCCATTAATAGTAATAGTAAGATCAAGATATCCTTTTCCTAAATCATTACCGGCATTTTCTGTAAGGATTACCTGCGGAGCTTTTTCTCCTTTAAAAGGATACAGGATCGTTATAAATGTTTGAGGGTGCTGGTTCGTCTTATCCTTTTCAAAAGCAAAGGCAGGCCGTTTTTGCTCTTTCATATAAAAGTAGGATACCTTCCCTTCTTCTTCGGCCATGGTTACTTTGTCTTTGTTCAGGTTTTGAACGAGAAGATTGTTGCCATCGGCATAGGTAGTATGCACTTTATTGTAAGCTTTGTCTATTACAGGTTTACTGTCTTCCTTTAGCTGGAAGTGCGTGCCCAGTGTGCCTTTGGCAGCGCCGGTTACCCTGTCTATTATCAGAAAATATTTTTGGTCGATAAACAGTACACTGCGCTGATGGCGCAAGTCCTTATAGCTGGGATTAGTGTAGGTAAGTAAATCGAGCTTGTTGCCCGTTTGCCATTTTTGTAATTGCGCTTTCGTAATGACCATGTTCTCATTATTCAGCGTAAGCGTGCTGTGAATGCGGGTTTGGCGGTACCAGTCACGCATTTTTTGAATAGCCGAGTCGCCGCTATACACGTACACTCCGGCATCGGGCGTAAAATTGCGGCCGTTTACCCATAATTCAAAAGTGCCGTTATCGGGCTGTGCATGAAACTCCCCGGGAGGGCTGGCTTTTAATACCATAATAGTAGCGCTGCTGTCCCACCCGTTTCTGAAGGTATAAAAACCTGCAGTGGTCAGGCCGTTCGATAGCCAGTCTGGTTTTTTGCCTTCTTTGCCATCAGTAGCGAAATATTTGATGAAAGCATTTTTGGGAAACATTTCAGCCCAGGATTGAAACTGTTTCAGGCGGAACTGTTTTTCCACGATCCAGGAATCACCAAACATAGGCTGGTTATAATTAGGGAACGTTATGTTAATAAACGCCATCACCATTTTTTCAACTGTTTGCGCATAGGAGGCCGGAAATTCTTTTTCTAATCCTGCTTTTTGCGCAGCACGGTAAGCTTTTAAAAAGATATCAATGCTGGCAGCATGGTATGCCGGTGACAGTTCAAACTGGACGCCGTCGGGATATATCTGCTTTTTAATTTCAGTATTCAGCACCTCGATGCTGTGTTTACGCCATTCTGCAGCATCTGTAAACTCTGGAAAGGAAACGCCGGCAAATAAGGTGCGCTGTGCCTCAAACAGGCGGTGGTTGCCCAGTTCGGCAAAGTTGGCGGAAAGATATTGGGTTTGCTGGTGGTAACTGTTTAAAAACAACATTAAAAAGCCGGGCGTGAAGTTGAGGGAATTTACAAATATGCTGAACTCCGGCACCAGGTTTTGTATCCTGTCCGATACTTCGAGTGGGCGCCATGCAAACCGGTCGTTATCCTTTGAAAGACCTAAAGGGTTCTTTTTTGCCCAGTCTGCAAATTGCGACATCCACTCTTTAGTATACTGTTCATTTCCTGTGCTGCGGTAAGCCAGTGCCATGGTTTGCCACCATTTTACCCGGTGCAACTGCCAGCGTACTTCGTTATCTTTTACGGGCCAGTATTGCCAGTTGATGTCTTTCCCATAATCAAAAAAGCCATAACCCTTGTGAGGTTTAAACAGATGCTGTAACGCATTGTCCGCAATTTCTTTATCAGTCTGGGATAAGGGTTTGTCTGCATCCACCGGTAACTCCGAATTACTAAAGTCGGGTTGCTGGCCGGCGTTTCTTTGCTGATAATATTTTAAAAGCGTTGATGCCGCATCGTTGTAATTGCCGGCATCAACATAATCTTTTACCCTTTCCAGGCCCGGGTAACTGAGGTTGATGCTGTTAAAACTTTCCTTGTCTATCTGGTAAGACTGGGCGCGTATTGAGGCCGGTATTAAAATTAGTAATACTGCAACACCTGTTCTTTTAATTAAGCTCATGGCAACAATAATGGGTTTTTGTAATGTTGTGTACATATTCGAAAGAAGCGTTATCACGCTCTTATTTATTTGTTCAGGATGCTGGCCGCTCAAAAGAATTATTATTGATCTTTAAAAGGCAGTGCTATTTTTTTGATAGCAGCATATCGCCTCAATGCTTCTAAATAATAATAATCGGCATAATTCAAGGGGGTGTCAATTTCAGAGTTGAACAAGAATGCACCAACACTATGTTTCAATATGAAGAAATGGTTCTCTCCGGGCTTTGCTAAATATTTATCGGAAGAAAGCGACTTTAAAATATCTTCGGCATAGTTGAAATATTTTTGACCAGTGCGTACTTTTGTGCTTAAATTCAGCAAACCGCAGGCTATTACTGCTGCTGCCGACGCGTCTCTTGGCGCTCTTCCATCTTCATCAGCATCGTGGGCGTTATGCACATCAAAATCCCATACAGGTACTTTATCTTTGGGCATAGAGGGATTGTTCATAATATATGTTGCAATATTTTCAGCCTGTTTTAAAAAAGCGGGCTCTTGGCTGTTTTCATAGCACATGATATAGCCGTATAGCCCCCAGGCCTGGCCACGTGCCCAGGCGCTTTCATCGCTTAAGCCCTGGTGCGTCCCTTTGTGTAATACTTTACCGGTTGCAGGGTCGTAATCAATTACATGGTAAGAACTATAGTTTTTCCTGAAATGATTTTTCATAGTAGTTAGCGCATGGGTATTGGCAACCTGGTTATAATAGGGTTGCTGAAATTGCTGGGCCGCCCAGTACAGGTACTCCAGGTTCATCATATTATCAATGATCACCGGGTAATGCCATTTGCCGAAGTCCCAGGAACGGATAGCGCCCACCTTAGGGTTAAAGCGGGCCGCAAGATTTTTTACGCCGTCCTGCAAAGCCGGCAGATAGGCCGGGTCTCTGGTGATGCGCCAGGCATTACCAAAGGAGGTATACAACATAAAGCCCAAATCGTGCGTATGTGTTATATAGCGTATGGAATCTAATGCCAGTGTAAAACGTTTGGCTTCAATGGCCAGGGCTTTGTCACCGGTAAGCTCGTAGCCATACCACAAAGAGCCCGGAAAAAAGCCTGTTGTCCAGTCTTTGTAATCAGCTAACCTGACAACGCCGCAGGTTACAGAGCGGGGATTGTGGCCCGGCGTGTAAGCTGTGGCAGCGTTTGTAAGCTGTTGATGGAGGGCATTGACCGACCGGGCAAACCAGTCATTTAACCCTGCTTGCGCAAAAGCCGTTGCAGAAGAAATAAGCAGGGCAGTTGTAATAATCGCATATAATCGTTTAACCATTAAACAAATTTTATTTAGAAGATAAAATTACAGTCGTGTAAATTACTAAGAATACAGGCGCCCTATTTGCAAAATGAGTTTAATTATTTTAGAATTGGTTGAATTGTTTTTTCATAACTGCCTGCAGGAAAAATTTCATCAAAAAAATAATCCATATCTAAAAAACAAAAATCAAAATTGAAAACCTGTGGGTTATTAGGATGCTATCTTTAGCTTTTGAAAGGGATGTTGTAACGATTATTTTGAAAGCTATTGCAGAGAGGTGTTTCAGTTGTTTGCCACGGTGAGCTTGATTCGATATTTAGATATTGTGGCAATTTTCAATATACAAAGTCTAACATTTTAAAACTAAAGAATGAAACAAGTACTATTATTGTTTTTAATGCTTTTGGGAACCGTTACTTCTGTTGTGGCGCAAAAGCCTTCTGTAGTAAAAGGTCGCGTTACCAATACTGCTGGGGAATTGCTTGCCGGGGTAACTGTAAGCACAAAAGGCAGTGGTCAAACAACCGTTACTGATACCGGGGGCAATTATGAAATAACGGCGAATTCGCAAGGCGAACTGTTATTTTCATACGTAGGATACCAAAACAAAGAAGAACGCGTGAATAACCGGGCGCAAATTAATATTGTGCTGCTTGCCGAAGACAAAAGCCTGGACCAGGTGGTAGTGGTGGGTTACGGAACGCAAAAACGAAAAGACCTTACGGGGGCGATATCTTCTGTGAAAGGCGACATTCTGGATCAGTTCCCTGTACAAAATGTTGCAAGCGCTTTGGCCGGACAGATAGCCGGGCTTCAGGTGACGACAGATGACGGAACACCGGGCGCAGACGTTAATCTGACCCTTAGGGGAGGAGGCTCTATTACGCAGAGCAATGCTCCTTTATATGTGATCGATGGGGTGCCTCAAACTGATGGGCTGAATTTCCTCGATCCGAAAGATATCGAAAGCATTGATGTACTTAAGGACGCATCAGCTGCATCTATTTACGGCGCCAGAGCTGCCAATGGTGTTATATTGGTGACAACGAAAAAGCCGAAAATGGGGCAAACCACCATCACTTATGACAATTATCTAAACAGTAAAAAGGTTTCCAAAACGTTGAACGTACTGAATCCCTATCAGTATGCAGTGTTGCAGTATGAGAGAAGTTTGGACGATGCCAGTGACCTGGCTAAGTTTACCAATAATTACGGGTCTTTCAATCAATTGGACTCTTTGTATGCAAACCGGCAGGGAATTAACTGGCAGCATGAATTGTTTGGAGATGCTGTTTTTAGTCAATATCATAAGGTTGGGGTCTCTTCTGCAAATAAACAAACCCAGCTTAATATGTTTTATTCCTATAATGATGATAAAGGGGTTATGATAGAAAGCGGGGCCAAAAAAAGCGTGGCCAAGATTGATGTAACGCATAACCTTACCGACAGATTAAAAGTAAATGGGAGTATCAATTATACAGATCAGCATATTTACGGGGTGGGAACAGGCGAGGGCGATAACTATTTCAATCAATTGATGAATATTCTTACTTACCGCCCCACTTATGGACTTAACGGTTCTGATGAAACTTTAACAGAATTAAATGAAGATCCGTACTTGGAAGATGACAGCGGAAATACGTTGCAGAATCCTTTAACCAATGCAAAATCTCAGCACCGGGATACCTATAATAAAATTTTATACTTAAATGCGGGGTTGCAATACAAGATCACGCCTAATATTACCTACCGGGGAATTTATTCATATAGAAGCCTGGTAACTGATAAGGAGATCTTTAACGATAGCGCTTCTGTGAGTGCGCGGCGCAGCAGCGGTCCCAATGGATCGATCGCCCGCACAGATCAATACAACTGGAATTATTCCAATGTGCTGTCTTATAATAAAAACTTTAATAAAGTACATAATATTGATGTAATTATAGGACAGGAAGAACAGTATAAAAAGTATAAATATGTATTGACCACGGCTACGGGCTTTCCTGATGATAATCTTGGTTTAAACGACCTTTCTCAGGCTACAACAGTGGTTGCAAGTTCTGTCACAACCGATGAACGGCTTATTTCCTGGTTTGGAAGAGTAAACTATGGTTATAAGGATAAATATTTACTCACAGGAAGTTTAAGGGCTGATGGATCTTCAAAGTTTGGAAGCGCTAACAAATATGGTTACTTCCCTTCTGTAGCGTTGGCCTGGCGGGTTATCCAGGAAAAATTTTTACAGAACAACGGTTTTATTTCAGACCTTAAGCTCAGGTTAAGTATCGGCACCTCCGGAAACGACAGGATTGATAACTATCAATCCCTGTCGTTATTCTCCACGGGAAGCTATCCGCTGAATGATGCCAATAATGTTTCCGTAGCATCCGAAATTTTACCTAATCCCAATCTGAAATGGGAGCAAACATTATCCCGGAACGTTGGTATTGATCTGGGATTATTTAAACAACGGATACAGCTCACTGCGGATTATTATATTAATAAAACATCCAACCTGCTTATGGAAGCAGAAGTTCCGGCTATTTCTGGTTATAGTTCTATGTTAATTAACGCGGGCGCAACACAAAACAAAGGTATTGAATTAACCTTAGTGACTAAAAATATTGAAACGCCTGTATTTTCCTGGGGCTCCAATTTCAATATTGCATTTAATAAGAACAAGGTTATAAAGTTGTCCAACGGGAGCACTTATATGTATTCTTCTTCGGCATGGAGAGCGAGTAATCAACAGGAAAGCGATTATCTGATACAGGTAGGCAAGCCATTGGGCCAGATGTTCGGGTATAAATCAGAGGGGTTATACCAGGTAGATGATTTTGATTATGATGAGTCAGCTCAGACGTATACCATAAAAGATGGCATTGCTTACGATGCGAATAATGTGCCCCAGCCCGGTTATTTAAAATTGTCCGATACAAACGGGGATGGCACCGTTGATGATTCGGACAGAGTGGTTATTGGTAACGCAAATCCTAAATATATAGGTGGTTTCAGCAACTTCTTTAAATATAAAGGTTTTGATTTAAGTGTCATCTGCAATTTTTCCGTGGGGCAGGATGTTTATAATGCCAATAAGTTATATCTGAGCCAGACATACCTGGACTATCGGAATACGTTGGCCTATGAGGCAGACCGATGGATGAGCATTGATGCCAATGGAAACCGGATTACTGATCCCGAAACATTAGAAACATTGAATCAGGGCAAAACCATTCCGGTATATAACGGATCAGGAACGGCATTGCACCTGTATGACCAGATGGTTGAGGATGGCTCCTTTTTAAGGATCAGTAATATTTCCGTCGGGTATACTTTTCCTTCAATAGCGCTGTCGAAAATCAGATTAAAGAATGTACATATTTATGGAACTGTAAATAACGTGCATGTGTTTACTTCTTATACAGGTTATGATCCTGAAGTTAATATCCGAAATGATGGAAGATTGACTCCGGGGATAGATTTTGGCGCTTACCCGCGTGCCAGATCATACGTATTCGGTGTTAACGTTTCACTTTAAAAATATAAAAAATGAGACAAAAGATAAACTATCTTGTTATGTTTTCCTTGCTTCTGCTGATGCTGTCATGCAAAAAAAAGCTGGAAGAATCGCCTTACTCTTCTTATTCGGTGGATACTTATTTTACTTCTGTTGATCGGGCCACGCAGGCTGTTCTCGGGGTTTATGAATCCATGTCCGATCAAACCACATACGGCTTTTATGTATCGCTCGTATTCGATATTGATTCCGATATAGGCCTGATGGAGGGCACCGGTCTAAGCAATGATAACCGAACCCTGGCTCATTATAACGTGACGCCCAGCCATAACTATATACTTTCCGCCTGGACAACTTTATATGATGGTATAAACAGGGCCAATCTGGTAATTGCAAAAGTTCCGGAAATGGATCTTTATCAGAATGGTTCAGATTCTGTGAAGCAGGAATTGAACAGAATATTGGGAGAAGCGAGATTTTTGAGAGGTTTATATTATTTTGACCTGGTCAGGTTTTTTGGAGATGTTCCGTTAAAACTTAAATATACCGAAGCCTCGGACGATTTGAGCTTATACAGAACAGATCGGGATGAAGTGTATGATCAGATAATAGAAGATATGAAGTTTGCGGAGACCGTGATTCCCTGGAATTCCAATAAAACTTCAGACGAAAGAGTAAGCAAAGGAGCCGTGATGGGAATTTTGGCACGCGTTTATCTTGGAAAAGCGGGGTATTCCCTGAGGCAAAATGGCAACATGGAGCGCCCCTCGAACTATAAGGATTATTATGATTCGGTGATCGTGGAAACCAGTAAGATCATGGCGTCAGGAGAGCATTCGCTTAATACAAGTTATGAACAGGTTTTTAGAAATTATTGCAGTTTGGTATTGGAACCACAGGAAAGTATGTTTGAAGTGGCATTCTATAATGCTACCGGCGGCAGTGAACATAGCGGTTATATTGGAACATGGAACAGCCCGGTTTGCGATGCCAGTTCTTCGTATGGAAGGGCCAACTCCTTTTACAAAACAACACCTCTTTTCTATAATTCTTTCGCAGCAAATGACCTGAGAAGGGATGTTTCTGTAGCTACCTTCCAAATCCTGGCAAACGATTCCATTTCCCAATATACAGGATCTAATGTATCTAAATGGGCGCCGGGCAAATGGAGGAGAAACTGGCAGGGAACTTCGCCTAAGGATGCTAATAATACGGATATTAATTGGGTATTATTAAGGTATTCGGATGTTCTTTTAATGAGAGCTGAAGCTGAAAACGAATATTATGGTGCGCCCACCCAGGTTGCTTATGATGCAATCAACGCGGTAAGAGCAAGGGCCGGGCTGGATGATCTTGTTTCAGGGTTATCGCAGGAACAGTTTTTTGATTCATTAAAGGTAGAAAGGGGGCATGAACTGGCATTTGAAGGGTTTAGAAAGTTTGATCTGATTAGATGGAACATACTGGGGACGTCGTTACGCGCTGCGCAAACTGCGTTAATAGCCTACAGAAGCAGTTATCCATATATAGCGGGTACTTATTTTGTGGATGGGAAGCACGAACTTTACCCCATCCCGCAAAACGAGCGGGATCTTGATCCTAATCTTACTCAAAATCCGGGCTATTAGGTGTCATGAACGAACGCACAGTTTAAACCCAGCCTGCATAAAAGATAGGAGTGGGCTGAGAGGCAGTCAACAGGCGCCCGGTATCGGGTAAGGTTCATTTAAAAATTTTCAGGATCAAACCAATAAAACATAAAAAAATACGAATGAAAAATAGTGAATTCTTTTTTTGTTTTGTAGCAGGGATTGTGTTATTGGGTGGGTGGGCATGCAAATCACCAGCGCAAAAACAGGCGCTGAAGCCCAATATACTCATAGTGATGTCGGACAACCAATCTGACATACATGCCGGGTGTTATGGCGATAAAACGGTTCGTACTCCCAATATGGATAAAGTGGCAGCTGAAGGTGTACGCTTTACCAATGCGTTTTGCAATGCTCCTTCGTGCACACCTTCCCGCGCGGGTTTTCTTACCGGGCAGGATATCTGGCGGTTGAAAGAAGGCGCGGATCTTTGGAGCATATTACCTGCGGAATATAAACTATATCCCGATCTGCTGGAAGCATCTGGCTACCAGGTAGGCATGCAGGGTAAGGGCTGGGGCCCCGGCAGCTTTGAGGCCAATGGCCGCAAGCGCAATCCCGGCGGCAATCTCTATCAAAGTTTTACCCAATTTTTAAAGGAAAAAAAACCGGGCGCTCCCTGGACGTACTGGCTCAGCAGCCACGAGCCGCACCGCCCTTACGTAGAAGGTTCGGGTACTAAAGCCGGTATAGATTCAAACAAAGTAAAAGTGCCGGCCTATTTGCCGGATGTGCCGGCTGTACGCGGCGATATAGCCGATTATTATGCTGCAGTAGAACAGTTTGACCGCGAGCTGGGCGAGGCATTGGACGAGCTGAAGCAAAGCGGTGAGCTGAACAATACCATTGTTGTGGTATGCAGCGATAATGGCTGGCAGATGCCACGTGGCCTGGCTAACCTTTACGATTTTGGCACGCACGTGCCGCTTATTATTTCATGGCCTGCAAAATTTAAAAAAGGCACTGTTGCGGATGAGCTGGTAACACTGAATGATTTGGCGCCCACCTTTCTGCAATTGGCCGGGCTGCCCGTTCCCGCCGAAATGACGGCAACCAGCCTGCTGCCTGTGTTGGAGGCAGATAGCGCACAGGCCGCTTTTCCCGATCGCGATTTTGTGGTGCTGGGCCGCGAACGCCATGCTTTTGTGCGCCGGCACGGACTGGGTTACCCGGGCAGGGCTATCCGCACGAAAGAGTATCTGCTGATACGCAACTACGAGCCCAATAGGTGGCCGGCAGGCGATCCGCCGTTTTATGGCGATATAGACCCGTATATGTTTAACTGGCCCGGCGAAACAAAATATTATATCCTGGAGCATAAAAACGACCCCAAAGTAAAACCGTTTTTTAATCTGGGCATGGGTATGCGCCCGGCTATAGAATTGTTTGATGTTAAAAACGATCCCGACGAGCTGCATAACCTGGCCAATGATCCTAAATATGCAACGGTAAAAGCCGACCTGGTTAAGAAATTAGACGATTACCTCGTAAAAACAAAAGATCCCCGCGCCATTGGCGGCGATACCCGGCTATGGGACAAGGCTCCTTACTTTAGCGAGCCGGATAAAACGCCGCACCCAAGCAAAGAGATGCAGCAGCGCTTCAAGCTGGATTCGGCGTATGATTATTTAAAATAGGAATTCAAATTATTAAAACAAAAATAATTACAGCCAATTGAACAACACGTACGCTATTGGGATTGATGTGGGGGGCTCTTCGCTGAAGTGCGGGATAATAAACAGCGCCGGCGAAGCCGTATATGTTTTTGTACAATCATTAGATGCAGCGGATACCGAGCAAACCGTTATTGCATCAATAAGGCGGGCGATTGGCCAGTGCAGCTCGGCGGTTGATGATGGCAATATAGTAGGTGTCGGCATCGGGTTTCCGGGCATTGTGGAAGATAATGTGATTATAGGAGGAGCAGATAACCTTCCCGGTTTTGAGAATATATCCCTGGGTGCATTATTGCATGAGCAAACCGGTTATAATATCATTATAGACAATGATGCCAATATGATGGGATTTGGAGAACTGGCTTATGGTGCCGCGAGGGGATGTAAGGACGTTGTTTTTCTTACGGTGGGCACGGGTATAGGAGGCGCACTGGTGGTAAACAAAAAGTTATATAGCGGATACCGGAATCGTGGTTCTGAGCTGGGGCATATCATTATTCAGCACAAAGGCAAGTGCTGCTCCTGTGGAAGCAGGGGCTGTTTTGAAGCATACGCCTCGGTAACCGCATTGGTTAATGACTATAAAACATTGAGCAACGATCATACAGATGAGATAGACGGGAAAATAATAATTGATCGTTATTTGCAGCATCAGCCTGCTGCGGTTACTGCAATGCAGCAACATTTTGAGTATATGGCCGCCGGTATAGCAAGCCTGGTTAATATTTTCAGTCCGCAAAAAGTAGTGATCGGGGGCGGGATCAGCGAGTCGGGCGATTTTTACATAGGCGAAATAGCTGCAAGAGTAAAGCAGCTTGCTATGCCGGTTACTATGCAGCATACCATGCTGGCTGCTGCAGCGCTGGGCAATAAAGCCGGTTTGCTGGGCAGCGTAGCAAGAGTGTTTAATAAATTTTCATAGCGCCCGTTTGATTAACCGCTATGATGTTCAAAATACAGACAAATGCAACAACGGAATAATTTTTTAGTCGCGGTGATATTGCTGATATGGTTTGTGATATCATTTGTTACTAATATTTTGGGGCCGCTGATGCCTGTTATTATTGATACGTACAAGCTTAGCCTTACGTTAGCTGCGTTTTTGCCTTTTTCTTTCTTCCTGGCTTATGGTGTAATGTCTATTCCTGCAGGGTTAATGATAGAAAAGCTGGGTGAAAAAAAATCGATGCTCATCGCCTTTACGCTAAACCTGGCAGGCTCCCTGTTTTTTGCTTTTAATCCCCAGTATAGTATGGCGCTGGCCTCCCTGTTTATTATTGGTATTGGTATGGCTATGTTGCAGGTAATTATCAACCCGCTCATGCGCACTGCCGGCGGAGAGGAAAATTTTGCTTTCTTTTCGGTAATGGGACAGCTGGTTTTTGGCCTGGCGTCGTTTATAAGCCCGTTTGTATTTGCATATCTGATGAAAGAGCTGTCGGCACAGCCCCTTACTAATCCTCTGGCGCAGGTACTGGGCGCGCTGGTGCAGGGAGGCCTGTACTGGACAGCGTTGTACTGGATCTTCAGTTTTATGTTTATACTCATGCTGTTATTGCTGGCAGTAATAAAAATACCAAGAGTAGCGCTGAAAGAGGATGAAAAAGCCGGCGCGGCATCAGCATATTACGAGCTATTGAAAAAAAAGGCAGTGTGGTTATTTTTTTTAGGCATTGTAGCTTATGTGGGCACCGAGCAATCGCTGGCCAACTGGATGTCGGAGTTTTTAAAACGTTACCACCAGGTTGATCCGGCTGCGGGGGGCGCGAATGCAGTAGCGTGGTTTTGGGGATTAATGACCATAGGGTGCCTGGTAAGCCTGTTAGCATTAAAGTTGTGGAATGCCAGGTTGATATTACGTGTGGCCTGTATATTATCTGCCCTTGTGCTTGGTATCGCTTTGTTTGGCAGCAAAATCCTTGCGCTGTGGGCTTTTCCGGCAGCGGGCTTTACAATTTCAGTAATGTTCTCCGTAATATTTTCACTGGCTTTAAATTCGGTCAGCCAGCACCATGGGTCTTTTTCAGGTATCTTATGTTCCGGGATATTCGGAGGCGCATTAGTGCCATTTGTTGTAGGCAGCCTGGGTGATGTTATAGGGCTTCGCTACGCCATGTTGTTTATATATGTAACGTTGGGATATATATATTTCATAAGTGTTTATGCAAAACCTTTGGTAAATAATAAAACAGTCAGGCTGAAAGATATTTTTAAGAAAAATGTACAATAGTTTTTGGTACACATCAGGTAAAAAGCTTTCGGCATGAACTGTTTAAATTTTTTTAATTGAGCGGTCTTTGGTAAACCCTATAATAAAGTAAATAATGAAACAGAGAGCAGGAATATTTATGCTGATGGCGCTATCGTCATCCGTTGCGTTTGCACAAACAGCAGGCCTTGTGCCGGTAACAACACGGGTTAATGTACAGGCCGATTCTGCAAGAAAAAAAGATGTTGTGGATGGAGAGTGGGTGGCAGTAGGTATAGGGCGGCCATACGCCATTCAAAAAGATGCGACGTTGCTTTTTAGCGGGAAACCCTCTTACCGGTTTGAGCTAAAAGGTGAAGATAATTCGCTGGAAGGGTATGAAGAAGGCAGCACCAAAGGCCGGGCCGAGCTTTGTTATTGTTATGCTACTCATGATGACTATAAAAACCTGCCGGCAGGGGCGTACACTACAGATCAGGTGTTAAAGCTTGTATACAACAGGGGTAAGGGGCAATGCGCACAGGGAACCAGGTGGAATTATACCTTCTCTGTATATATACCGTCTTCGCTTTCTGATGGCGTAAATACCATTTTTGCCCAATGGCATGGTATGCCGTCAAGAACATTGGTTGAAGACCCTTCAGGAAAAGTAATGCAGCTTACGCCCGGGCAGTTTGTAGCCTTAAGTGATAGTGTATTGTTTAATAAAGATATGGGTCATCAAAAAATAATAACCGTTGATGCCAATGGCAGGCAAACTGTTAAGGCCGGTAAGAAAAACGGGTGGAAGATAGAGCAGGGAGGTTTCCCTCCTTTGGCCTTTGGCTTTTCTGACCGCATGTTTTATATTAAAGCCAATTCAGACAGTAAATGGATGACGGATAAAACAGACAGAACCCTTGCCAGCCCCGCAAAGCAGGACATTATGCAGCCAGTAAGCTCGGCGTATAAAACTTCTACCATTGCTTACAAAACACCTTTTTCAGCATTTCCAAAAGATACCTGGGTTACTTTTAAAGTGGCAATAGACTGGTCGGTTTACGGCGGCTCAAATAATAAAGCAGAGAAGCCCGGGATGCTGGATGTAACAATGTCTTATCAGAAAAATAATAAGCAAAGAAATGAGCACATTGTAAATAACCACAAAATATGGATAGGCCGTAACGACGAAAATGGTTATTACTTTAAGTTTGGTATATATCGTGTTGGCAGCAGCACAGAGCCTGTTGTGTATAACCTGGCCGGGTTTTCACAAAAACAACGGTAGGCATACCCGCGTGCACTGGTTTAAAAATATAATCCCGGATGGCTAAGAAAAAAGAGCGTATAACATCTTTTAAGCAGTATGCGTGTTGTAAACGGCACGCAGGGCCTTGTGGCAGCCCGCGGCTGACAATGAAAAAGGTTATGCGGCAGGTAAAAAGCGGCATCTCCATCTTTACTATATTATTGAGCGTGTTTGTATGTTCAGCTGTTTTTGCCCAGGAAAAAGAAACAGCCGCCACAAAAATTGTAACAGCGCAATATAGCTTCGAAAAGGAAGAAGACATCAGTGGATGGAATGCTCAAAAAAGTGCCCTTTCTTTATCTGGCGCTCATTTTAAAGACGGCAGCCGTTCGCTTGAATGGCAATGGCAGAAAGGCTCGGTGCTTGAAATTCCATCGTTAAAAGGGCTGAAAGCTGCGGGGGATATTTATCCCGGCGGCATTCCCGAAGTATATGAGCCATCCTTTTACCCTAAAGACCGCTATGGCGGCATCAAAATGTGGCTGTACCAGCAAAGGCCGGCGCAGGGGCAAATGATCTTCCAGGTAGGCAGCAGCTTGCAGGCGGCACGGCAATCGCCCAAATACCGCTTTGCCGTAAATCTTGATTTTACAGGCTGGCGCGGCGTTTGGGTTTGCTTTGAAGAAGATGCAAAAGTAAAAGGATACAATGGCAGTGACGATATGCAGGCGCTTATAGCTTTTCCAGAAAAAACAGCAGCAGCCGACAACCAGCTTTTTATAGACCACCTGACGTTATTAAACTTTGTAAGCAATAAAAGAAATTCCGACCTGCAGTTTGAAAATCATAAACGCGATCTGCGTTCTGCCGATGGGTATGAAATTTTAAAACCTTTTCAGGCTTTTACCTCAGCTTCATTTGGTCAGGAAACAGATAGGGCTTCGCTGGAGCAGGATTGTAATGAAATCACAAAACGGCTTGAATTTTTAATATTAGGCGATACCACACAGGACTGGCAACAGCGCAATACCGGCATCGAAAATGAAATGCAGGAAAAGATAAATGCTGCATTGGCTTTGTACGATAAGCTGGCGCTCAGAAAGGTAAATCATGTTGTAAATGGGGTACCGTTGTTTGCGATAAGAGATGAGCATTCTGCTGCAGAGGGATTGGTTTTTGACAATGTAGCACAAACATTAATGTTTCCTTTGGCAGTAGATTACAGGCTAAACGGAAATAACCAGTCGAAAGAAAAGCTGGTGCAGGCCCTCGATTATTTTTTAGACCAGGGATGGGCAAAGGGCAGCGCATTGGGTACGGTAGATCATGTGATCAGGCTTACGCCCATTGCAACAGCTGTTTTTCTACTAAGGAAAGAGCTGGCGGCCCTGGATAAATTAAAGCCACAGGTAGACATGCTTGTCTGGCATACAAGATTAGGAAGCATGCTGGATATAGATTATTCGCGTGGCGAAAATTCAGACAAAGTGCGCGGTGGCGCTTTGGTAAAACTGATCACCATTTTGTTAATGGATAATGATGCCAGGAAACAGCAATTGTTACGGGATTTTAAAAGCTATATGGATTATGTAGCTGCTGTTGCTCCGGGATACAGCGATACGTTTAAACCTGATTTTTCTATTTATCATCACCGCGGTACTTATCTTAATGCTTATGGCACCAATGCGCTGAACACCATGGCGCTTATACACTGGCTTTTGCAGGATACGCGCTATGCCATGTCGCCCCGGTCTACTTTTAACCTGAAGCAGGCTTTGCAACGGCAGGCCAAAATTGCTTTCGGCGTGCAGATCCATTATGGGGTAAGCGGGCGTTTCCCGCTTAATAACAGCGCTATCGATGGAAACAGTATGCCGGCGTTTGCTTACATGAGCATGGGGCCTGATTCAGTAAACGATCGCAACCTGGCATCTCTCTTCAGCTATATTTATTCCATTGCGCAGCCTGCCGAGGTAACTAAAATGCTGTTCCCTGCGCTTACTTACTCCGGCACGTATGGTACGCTAAACTTAATGGTTCGTGCAAATGCCGGGGCCAAAGCCACAGCGCATGCTCCTGTTAACGGTACGGTTGTGATGCCATATTCGGGGCTGCTGGCTTACAGGCATGATCATGCCTTTGCAACAGTAAAGGGCTACAATAAGTATGTATGGGATTACGAGGCCGGTAAGAATGAAAATAATCTTGGCCGCTATTTGAGCCATGGCATGCTAATTACGGCCCAGTCCAACGAAAAATACGGCTTCGACTCTTTAGGTATGGACATGAATGAGGGGTTTGACTGGAGCATGCTGCCCGGGGCAACCACCAAAATGCTCCCTGCGGACAAAATGCTATACTATCCACAGGCTGATAAAAAATATGTAGAAGGTAAGCATCGTAACTTTTCTGAAAGCGTGATGGCAAGCGGGTTAAAGCAGGGCGACTATGGTATGTTCGCCCTGGATTTGCGGGATGATGTTTTTCCCGATGATGAAAAGACTTTGTTCGATAGCTCTTTCCGCGCAAAAAAGTCCTACTTCTTTGTAGGCAATGAAATTATATGCCTCGGTTCAGGCATTAGCAATACTGATAAGCGTTACAGCACGGTGACTACTTTATTTCAATACCACGTCAATAAAAATAAGCCGGATTATTTTAACAGGCGGCCTATTCATGATGGGGTAGAACAACTAACCCGCAGCGGTTATTTTACTGATCAGAATGGTTTTCATTATATCGTTCCCGGTGCACAAAACATAGAAATAACAAAGGCTATGCAGACCTCATATAGGCTGGTAAAAGGAGAGTATGAAAAAGTAAGTGCCGAATATATAAAGACCTGTATCAGCCACGGCCGTCAGCCGCAAAACAAAGGATATGAGTATGAAATATTAATGAATACAAAACCGCAGGAAGTCAGCAGCTATATAAATAATAAAAGTTATACGATCTTGCGCAAAGATAATATGGCGCATATTATACAGCATAAGCCTTCGGGCATCACGGCTTATGCAATATACAGGGCGAACATGCCATTGCAGGGCGTGCTGCTGAATGTAAACGTGCCGTTATTGGCTATGATCAAAGAAGAAAAGAATGGGATGCTGCTAACCATTGCCAACCCCGATATCATACAGGCCAGATGGAATCATAATATGTCGCACATGCCGGACAGCATCACCAATGCCTGGTCCGGTGCCAGTGTGGTTACCCTTACTTTAAAAGGCGAGTGGTATCTGGCAAAATATACAAGCAGGCTTGGTAAGATAACAGTAGATAAAGGAAATACTACGCTTTCTGTTTTTTGCAGGGATGGAGAAAGTGTTGATCTGCCATTGCAACATCGAAGTGCAAGTTCAGAAGCAGAAGATTGATATTCCCATTTTTGTCATTTCGATGAGGTTTCTAAAGGAAACCGAAGAGAAACCTCACGGATAACAGCAAAAGGTGAACAGGATGTGGAACCCTTAACGTCTTATTAGATTTTAACTTTAAACATTATGTACAAGCAAATATTTTTTACTGCACAGCTTCTTCTGGCAGACCTGGTAATCTTTAGCCAGCCGGTACAGCGCCCCAATATCCTGCTCATCATAACAGATCAGCAAACAGCAAGTGCCATGAGCGTTGCAGGCAATAAAGATCTGCATACCCCCGCAATGGATAAACTCGCTGCCAATGGCGTGCGTTTTACGCGTGCGTATTGCGCGCAGCCTTTATGCACGCCGTCGCGTACATCTATCTTCAGTGGGAAAATGCCTTTTGAAACCGGTGTGGTGGGTAATGCGCCTGAAAAGGAGGGCATCTGGCCCGACAGCCTGCTGGCGATGGGAAAAATATTTCAGAATAATGGTTATAAAACGGGCTATGTAGGAAAGTGGCATTTACCAATACCGTCAAAAAAGATCAGGCAGCACGGTTTTGAGTACATTCAGAATACTGATTTTTTAGATTATAATGATGCGGCCACGCCATCGTATTGCGCAAGATTTATTAAGGAAAATAAAGCCAATCCCTTTTTGCTGGTGGCTTCGTTTTTGAACCCGCATGATATCTGCGAATGGGCGCGTCGGGATCCTTTAAAAATGGATGTGTTGCAAGAGGCTCCCCCGGCCGATCAATGCCCGCAACTGCCCGCCAACTGGGCCATACCGGCTAATGAACCCAAAATAGTAAGAGATCAGCAGGCGTCCAACGCACGTACTTATCCTTCTGTAAACTGGACGGCAGACCAGTGGCGGCAATATCGCTGGGCCTACAACCGGCTGGTAGAAAAGGTGGACAAGTATATTGAAATGGTATTAGCATCTCTTAAGAAGTATGACATAGAAAAAAATACCATTATCCTGTTTACTGCCGATCATGGTGATGGTTATGCGGCGCACAGCTGGAACCAAAAACAAATTCTTTACGAAGAAGCGGCGCGGGTGCCTTTTATTATTTCAA
>JASGEW010000143.1:0-11793 GCA_047606125.1 Niabella sp.
CACACAACATGGTACTTACAATCATATGTCGTATGCGACGTTTTACGATAATTCTGCATACACACAAAGGTAAAACTAAAGTCTTCGCCTAAAGGCGAGGGATTTTCCCCCAGAAAGAGACATTAAGAAAAATAAATCCGGCGTTGTTATCAGGTTTTTACTAAATTTTACTCCTGCTTTGCCAGTTTTTCAGAATTTTCAGCAAACTGCAGGCTGTCTATAAATTCCTGCAACTCACCATTCATTACAGCATCAAGGTTATAAGCCGTAAGGTTGATCCTGTGATCGGTTACACGGCCCTGGGGATAATTATAGGTACGTATTTTAGCGCTCCGGTCGCCACTGCTCACCAAACTCTTTCTGTGGCGCGAAATTTCTTCCTCCTGTTTACGCACCTGCTCTTCATATAATTTGGTACGCAGCATCTGCATCGCCTTTTCGCGGTTGCCCAACTGAGTACGTTCTGTCTGGCATATCACCACGGTGCCCGTAGGAATATGCGTCAGCATTACTTTAGTTTCCACTTTGTTTACATTCTGTCCACCGGCGCCGCCGCTTCGGGACGTTTCCATTTTCACATCCGCTTCCCTCAGCTCAAAATCGATCTCTTCCGCCTCGGGCATTACCGCTACCGTAGCCGCAGAAGTATGCACACGACCCTGCGTCTCTGTATCCGGCACCCGCTGTACACGGTGCACGCCACTTTCAAATTTTAAAGTGCCATATACATCATCGCCCGTCACTTCCAGCTGTACTTCTTTGTATCCCCCTACTGTCCCTTCGCTTTCGCTTAACACCGCCGTTTTAAAGCCATGTTTTTCACAATATTTAATATACATGCGCAACAGGTCGCCGGCAAACAGGCTGGCTTCATCGCCACCGGTCCCGGCACGTATTTCCATGATCACGTTCTTCTCATCCTGCGGATCTTTTGGTATCAATAACTGTCGAATATGCGCTTCCAGCTTTTCTTTGCGTCCTTCCAGGTCCGATGTTTCGGCCTTGGCCAGCTCACGCAGCTCCTCGTCATCCCCGTTCAGCGCCTCTTTATTAAAATCAAGATCACCGAGCAGGTTCCTGTACTCCCGGTAAGCGTTCACAATTTTCTCCAGGCTGCGGTATTCTTTGCTGGTGGCCGCAAATTTTTTGTTGTCGCTTACAATTTCAGGATTGGTCAGGGCTATTCCCAGCTGATCATATTTGGCTTTTATAGCCTCCAGTTTATCTACCATGTTAATCTCTTACTTTTACAAAAGGGGAGCAAAGATAATCAGAAAGTCAGAAGTCCGGCAGTCTGAAGTTTTATCAGGGTGTCTCTTCCGGATCGGCTTCAGCACTAAAGAACAAACAAAATGAGATTTATTAAGTTACAGGCAGATAAAATATTTGATGGCTATCGCTTTCATTTCAACAAAGTTTTAATAACGCTGGAAGACGGTACAGTAGAAGGGATCATTGAGCAAACAGCAGCCGGCGAAGATGTAAAAACGGTTAGAGGCATCCTGGCGCCGGGGCTCATTAATTGTCATTGCCACCTCGAGCTCAGCCACCTGAAAGGACAGATACCTGAAAATACAGGACTGGCCGGGTTTGTAAGGCGGGTAGTGCAAAAAAGAAATTTCCCGGAAGCAACTATTTTACAGGCCATCGCCAATGCGGAAAACGAAATGATCAGTAATGGCATTGTTGCCGTGGGCGATATATGCAACACTACCCATACCCTGCCTCAAAAAGAAAAGCGCCAATTGCACTATCATAATTTTATTGAAGCAATGGGCTTTAACCCGGCTGTTGCCGATACAAATTTTGGGATGTATCTTAATACTTACCAGCGGTTTGCAGATACTTTAAACCCGGCACAGGTTTCCATCGTGCCTCACGCACCCTATTCAGTGTCCGAACCATTATGGCACAAAATACTTGCCCACAGTAACGGGTTGTTAAGCATCCACAACCAGGAAACACAGGACGAGAACCTTTGGTTTGAAAATAAAACCGGCGGATTTGTTGAAATGTTTAAGGCTATGGGATTAAATACAGATATGTTTACCGCCTCCGGGAAGAGCAGCCTGCAAACCTACCTTACCAAATTTTTGCCAACGCAACAGGTGCTGCTGGTACATAATGTATATACCAGTCAGGTCGACATTGAATTTGCAGCCAGCCTGCCCGGCCCGTTCTTTTGGTGCTTTTGCCCGAATGCCAACAAATACATCAGCAACGTTTTGCCCGATATCAGTTTGTTCGCAAAAAATAATTGTACTATGGTGTTAGGGACAGACAGTCTGGCTTCCAACCACCAGTTAAGCATAACAGCAGAAATTAAGACATTGCAAAAACACTTCCCGGAGATCGCTTTGGAGCAAATACTGCAATGGGCCACCATTAACGGCGCCAGGGCACTGAAGATCGACAACCAATACGGCTCTTTCGAAAAAGGTAAAAAACCCGGAACAGCCATTATTAATCTATAATAAATACATCCTGATATACTATGAAAATAAATGCAGCACGTCCCCGGCTTATTATCGCTTTGTGTTTATCGCTTGTTTTTTTAAACGCCAGCGGACAGGTAACGTTCCTGGTAGACAATTTTTCAAAAGACTATTTTGGAAAATTATTTATAAAGGACACTTCAGAAGTGTTCAGCCCGGGCTGGGTAGCTGTTTACGACAGCAAAACCAAAAAGCAACTGATAAAAGTTGAATCTGAAGAACTGACCTTTGAGCTGCATGACGGCAAACCTGTGGCGAATATTAAACAACTGCCCTACGGGGAGCAAAGCCAGATCATGTACGAGGATTACAATTTTGATGGTAAAAAGGACTTCGCTATCATGGACGGGCAAAACAGTTGTTATCATGGTCCGTCTTTTCAGATATACCTCGCTACAGCCAAAGGATTTGAATTCAGCGAACCCTTTACACAGCTTGCACAGGAATATTGCGGTATGTTCAATGTTGATCATAAAGAGAAAAAACTATATACGATGACCAAAGATGGCTGCTGCTGGCACCAGTTTTCGGAATATGTGGTAAAGAATAACGTGCCTGTGGCTGTTAAAATAGTTGAAGAGGGTGTAAATGCGGCCGGGGTAGCTTTCGATTATACCGAAAAGAACCTGGTAAACGGCAAAATGGTGGGAACCAACTATAGTATGCTTGCTGCTGAAGAAATAAAAGATAGTGTGCTTTTTTCTTTTGAGTTTGTCAATAAAAAGAAAGTGCGCTTATTTACTTTTAACGGACATCTTTATTATGCCTTTACGGATAAAGAAGACAAAATAGAACTGCTGTATGATGGACAGTTTCATTACTCCCGGAAAGACAATGCCCTCTGGTTCAAAAATGAAAAAGTGACCTATCGTATTACCGGCAATGGCCTTTCTGCAATTACCCCCAAAGGCACCTTCGACATGAAAGCAGTTGGGACAAGTGTTCAGGGATCAATACAAAGGATTATGAGCAGCAACCCTGATAATCTGTTACAGGAATAGCATCGGTAGATCATTAAAAGATCACCCATATTTTTCCAGCATTTCCCTCATATCTTCAATGGTATTGATCTCTGCCGCTGTTTTGTCTTTTCGCCAGCGTAATATGCGCGGAAAGCGCAGCGCTACGCCCGATTTGTGGCGATTGCTGGCAGCAATTCCTTCAAAGCCGATCTCAAAAACCAGCTCAGGTTTTACGGTACGAACGGGACCGAACTTTTCAACCGCATTATTTTTAATGAACCGGTCCACCTCTTTTATTTCATGATCCGTAAGTCCCGAATAGGCTTTGGCAATAGTAACCAGCTGCTCTCCGGATCGGATAGCGAATGTATAATCAGTATAAAAACCACTGCGCCGGCCACTTCCTTTCTGTGCATATATCAATACCGCATCCACCGAAAGCGGGTTGATCTTCCATTTCCACCAATCGCCCTTTTTACGTCCTGAATGGTATACCGATTTTTTTGCCTTGAGCATAATCCCCTCACTGTTCACATTGCGGGCGGCTTCGCGCAGCGTAATAAGTTGTTCCCATGTATTAAAATTGATGACAGGCGACAATAATACGTACCCGAACGGAACCTGCTCAATTATTTCTTCCAGTAATGCTCTTCGCTCAGCAAAGCTTTTATCCCGAATATCGGCGCCCTTAAGCTCTAACAGATCATAGGCATAAAAACCTGCAGGTGTTTCTTCCAGTAATTTCCTGGAAACGGTTTTCCGGTTCAGCCTTTTTTGCAAATGGTTAAAATTAAGTACCCGCCCGTCTTTCACGGCCAGTATTTCCCCATCTATCACCACACCATCCGGTAAATGATCGCTCATCAGTTGCAGCTCTGGGAATTGCGGTGTAACCAGCTCTTCACCCCGGCTCCAGATAAACAATTCTTCATTGCGTTTAATAAGCTGCCCGCGAATACCGTCCCACTTCCATTCAGCCTGCCATTCATCCGGCGGGCCCAGTTCCTGTACCGGTTTATCAATGGGGTAAGCGAGGCAAAAAGGATACGGTTTGGAATGATCTGTATTGATGTTCTCCCCTGCCATCAGTTCCGGGAAGCTGGTATCTACAGGATCCCACTTGCCCATGACCCTGTGCATAATGCTGTTTTCCCCGAGGCCGGTATACTTTGCCATCGCATTTACAAGCAGCTTATATGAAACACCTATCCTGAAGCCACCACCTATCAGTTTGTTAAAAATAAAGCGCTCGTTATAGTCAAGGCCGTTCCAGGCTTTCAATACATAATCTTTTTTCTCCTCATCATTTTTGGTGTGCAGCGCAATCAGCTCCTGCATCCATCGTGAAAGCCTTTTTTCGAGGTGATGCTGAGGCTTAGGCAATACAAGGCTGATCGTTTCTCCCTGGTCGCCTACATTACTATAACACTCCAGGAACAACCATTCCGGCAGGCCCGAAAGCTCCAGCGCCCACTGCCGTATCAGTGTGGATTTTACAGGACGCTTAGGGCGCCTCCCCGTGAACAAAGCGATCAGCCATAATTTATCATCATCGGGCGCTACAGAAAGAAATTCCACAATAGCGGCGATTTTATCGTTGGTCTTGTTGCTGATCTCCAGGGATTGTATGAGCGCTGCAAAATTTTTCATGAGGTCTCACCCCTCCTCCCTCTCCAAAGGAGAAGGAAAATACTTAAATGATATGAAGATATTTTTATGATCATTTTTCTTTATCGGTTGTGTCAGCATCCGCTTCTTCGTCGTTGCCGTATTGTGTTATCACTTCCTTTGCGTTGATACCTGTTTCATTAAGATATTTGGCAAAAGTGGCCGTATAGCCATGCGTCACAAATACCTGCTCAGCTTCTGTTGCCCTTACCGTTAGCAAAAGTCCCTGCCAGTCTGCATGATCGCTGACTGCAAAACCGGCGTCAACGCTTTGCCAGCGCCGGTTGCCGCGTACCTGCATCCATCCCGAACAAATAGCAATGGCTCCGTTAGGAATCTTTTTGATCACATTGGTTCCTAATAAAGACGGGGGCAATATCACCACCTGGTGCTGCACTTCAGCTTTAGGTGTTTCAGCATGCCATACGGTTGTTTCGGGTAACGCAATTCCTTCGCTGCTGATCGCCGTATTAAGCCGGTCAATAGAGCTGTGCACAAAAATCTTTGCCACTCCATCCAGCCCTTTCATCAGTCTTTGCGCTTTACCCAGGCTATAGGCAATTAATATGCTGGTACGTTGCCTGGCCTGATTCCGGGCGATCCAGCTTTTAATGTTATCGAAGAGCTGCTGCTGGGGTAGCCAGTTGTAAATCGGTAGCCCAAAAGTGCTCTCTGTTACAAACTCATTACACTTTACCAGTTCAAAGGTGCCGGAGAGGCCATCATTTTCTGTTTTGTAATCCCCCGATACCACACTTACGAATCCTTTATGCTCGAGCCTGATCTGTGCTGATCCAATAATATGGCCGGCAGGGTGCAGACTTATCTGTACGCCATTGATCTGTTTTGTTTCGCCATAAGGTAATGTTTCAATATGAATATCAGCCCCCAGTCTTGCCTGCAATATGGCTTTAGATGCCTGCTGTGCCAGGTAATACCGGCTGCCCCAGCGGGCGTGATCGCCGTGCCCGTGCGTGATCACCGCCCGCTCAACAGGCTTCCAGGGGTCAATATAAAAATCCCCCTGCGGGCAATAAATTCCCCTGTTTGTAAATTGCAGAAGACTCATGGCACAATAATAGCTATCTCTTTCATTCAAATATCGTTCCTTATTATTTACGGGAGTAACCCTTTAATTTTACAATATGCGTTTATGAACTTATGAGTCCTTCTGGCTGATCAGGAACGGGCTGCTGTACTCTTATCCATCACTGGTTCAGAAAAACATATCGGCAGATATTGTTGTATTAGGTGGAGGCATTACAGGTGCACTGATCAGCCATGCGCTGGTTGAAAAAACAAAGGAAAAGAAATCCGGCATATTAATAAAGCAATTAAACCAAATGATGCCCGGCTTACAATTCATCGAAGATTTTAACTGGGCCGGCATATTTGGTTCCACAAAAGACGGGTTGCCCTATATAGGAGCACACCCGGGTTATAAAAATGCGTTATTTGTTTTGGGGTTTGGTGGCAATGGTATTACCTTTTCTGTACAGGGTATGCAGATTATAACTGACCTGCTGGAGCAGAAACCCAATCCACTCGCTGAATTTTATCGGTTTGGCAGATAAAATAAGGTGACGCGGAAGATTGCTTTACCCTGTTCTTCAAAAAATAAGATTATCTTTTAGCAGGCGATCTATCCGTAATAATGCAATGCCTTTGCCCGTTAATATCTTCCTCATGCCACACCCATTCTTCCAGGTTAATCTGGGCCTGTAGTGCTGACAGGTGATTGATCGCATCACCGGTAAACCTGATGGGAAAGATAATTTGTACATTTCCACCGGTAAAAGAGTTCGCATTATTGGCAACTTCTCCCATAATTAAAACTTTAAAACAATCACAATCTGATACCCAAAAAGAAACTCTTAAACAGTAAATAAGGACATGTGCAATGTTTTATAACTAAAAAACAAACCGTTATAAAACGTTTTAATAGGTGTACATGCTATATATGGCAAATTTCCTGCCAAATCATCATTTTTGTTACGGGCCGGTTTGCCGGCAACACATTGAAAATGGAACAGGGTTAATGGATCAATCCTGAAATAATATTAATGCTAAGCGCAATGACAAAGGTGTTTAAAGCAAAAGAAAGCAGGCCATGAAAAAGCGCTACCCGCCTTACTATTCTTCCCGTAATTTGTACATCAGAAACCTGGAACGTACATCCCATTACAAAAGAGAAATAGGCAAAGTCCAGGTAATCCGGGTTTTCATCGCCGGGAAATCCAAGCGGTTTCTTTGCCCTGTCGCCTTTATAATACAGGTGGGCATAATGAAAAATAAATATAGTATGTACCAGCAACCACGATAATAGCATGCCCGAAATGGTAATGGATAGTACCAGCATTTCAGATAAATGAAGCTTTTTTTCGGAAATGATTATAAAAAACACCGCGCAAAAGCTGGCCAGGGATGCCAGTAGAATCATTGTAAATACAAATGCTTTGCTGCCATCTTCCCTGTCGGCGATACTTTTAATTGTTCTGATCCCCAGCGTGCCAATCACCCACCAGCAGCAGGCCAGGTAAACTGCAGCAAATATGCTCCAGCCAATCAGCAGCTTTACCAGCAAAGCCATATTTGCAGGCAAGCACAAATAGGTAAGGAAACCGGCTGCAAGGCTGATCAGGCTGCGATGAACAGGACGCAGTCTGGCTAAGAGCCCGGTATACCCTATTTTGTTTTTATCCAGAGTCATAAAAAATCAGGTATAAGCAATCAGTCATCACATTCCAACAAAAAGCATTGACATCCTCTCTGCCAATGACAGCTATTTATAAAAAACCCGCTATGATGCAGCTTCTTTCAGCGCTCTAATTTGAATAAAATCATTATAGAGTGCTTCCTTCTGCATAATAATCAATTCTCTTACATCTTTGCCCAGGTCTTCTTCATATAGCGCATCAGCATAGGCACGCAGGGCCGCGGCATCGCCCGTTTCACAACTATCTAAGATCGCCTTCCTGTTCCCTCCGCTAAATAACGCTTTAACATCCATCCAGGCACGATAAACCTTTCCCATACCGGATGTACCTGCTGCCGGCTCTCCGTTATATAGATCAATAAGCCGTTCCAGGGATTCATTGTTATCGACACTTTTATTGATCATCCGTTTAAACAGCTCCTTCAAATCATCATCTTTATTATCACTCAGCTCATTTCTGGCATGCTCATAACCGACTATACGGTCGTTATTGATCTGCAACAGATCGTTTAATATTTCAACCTGCTTTTTACTGTTGAGCGTTTCCATAATTTTTAATCTCTGGTAAAATATCATTCATTTAAAATAGCTCCTTCAATTGCTTCCCCGATAGATATAACCTCTTCATCAGGTATACTTCCCCATATTTGCTGCCATTTTCCGCCGTCTTTCCTGATCTGTGTTATTTCGTTACCATTTATCCTGCAATTATAAAAACTGACCCCGTCTGTGGTTTCCGAAGTAAGAATAAAATTTCCTGCATCCGGCCATCTACCCTGGCCTGTACAGAAAATTCCCTTCCGTTATTGTCTTCCATAATTTTTTCTTTTAAGTTAATGATTCTGTAAGAAAATCAATTAAAAATTTGCTAAGAAATGCCAGCGCTCTCTGATCGTTTATCAAAATGTAAGCAAGATTCTGTCAGAGTAACCAAAAAGTTCTATTACTCAATTTTTAATTGCCAAAACCAGGCCAGGCACACTATTAATTTAAAATAATTTCCAAATTGATTTTTTGATCATAATAATTTCCTTTTTATAAAAATAGCATGCATTTTGCATATTAAAATTCAGAGTATGAATTATCTTTAATAATATTCCGGCATCTCCATGATAAAGACACATCTTTGCCACAGGGCGGAGATAGATGAATTGATCTTGAATTAAAAAACTATTTTTTTGAGCAGTACTTTACGCAAAGTCTTAAAAATATTTCTATGGGTGATCGCAGGCATTATTATGCTTGTGATACTTACGGCGGTATCCCTTACTATTCCCGCTGTTCAAAACCTGGTTAAAAACAAGGTCATTTCTTATTTAAAAAAGAAAACCGATACGGAGATCAGCCTGGAAAGAATCAGTATCAGTTTCCCCACAGGTTTGGAACTGGATAAATTTTTCATTGCCGATAAAAAGAAAGACACGCTACTTTATGCAGGAAAACTGGCCGTTCAGTTGGATATGCTGGGCCTGTTGAAAAGCCGTGTTGCCTTAAACGATATAGAGCTGGAAAAAGTTTATGCAAACGTATACAGGCTGCACCCGGATACTGTTTTTAACTACCAGTTCCTGGTGGATGCATTTGCTTCCGCAGATAAAGCGCCTGAAGAACCCGTAAAAGACACATCAGCGCCTTTGCAATTAAGACTCGACAGGATCGCATTTAATGATATCCGTTTAAAATATAAAGACGACGTAACAGGAAATGATGCAGGCCTGTCTTTAGGAAAGCTGCAGGCAAAGGTTGATAAATTTGACCTCGAAAGCATGCATTATGTACTGAATAAACTGGAGCTGGCCAGCACGCAATTGCATTATTACCAGAATAAACCCTTAACGGTGCTCCGGCAAAAGGCCGACGCTGCTATTGATAGTACTGAAAAAGAGTCTGGTGGTCGGTTGCCATTGATAGAGTTTAAAAACTTTGCGTTCAGCGATATTGATCTTAAATACGACGACAGGTTATCCGATACCCGCGCGGTAGTATTCCTGAAAACCTTCAATTTAAAGGACCTGCTGCTGGATCTTACAAACGGTAAATATCAATCCGGTGACGGGGAATTAAGCAATTCAATCATCGATTTTGCCTATCGCCCCACTACTGCAAATGAAGAAGCCATTAAGCAAACGGCAGACAGCGCGCAGGCATCATCTTTCAGCCTGTATCTTGATAAAATTGTTTTAGTCAACAACAATATCAGGTACAATAACCTCTCTGCGCCCAGGGAAAAGGCTGGCCGCATGGATTTTAATCATCTTAATATAAAAGGGCTTGGCATTTCGGGGCAGGATATTGCTATCGACAGCGCCGGTATAAAGGCAACGGTGAACGGGGGAAAACTACAGGATACCTGTGGCTTTGCTTTAAACCATCTGAAAGGAAAAATTATTTACGATGATAAGCAGATAAAAGTGGAAAACCTGCTGTTAAAAACGCCTAATACCTATATTGATAACAATACGTTGGTCACCTATTCTTCGCAGGAGGATCTTACAAAACATCCCGAAAAGGTAGAGATGGAAATCAACCTCCGCAATTCGGTACTGGGGCTTGCTGATGCTTATTATTTTGTACCGACTATTCCTGCCAGCTATAAAAACCAGAGACTGACCCTTGCTGCGCTGATAAAGGGCCGTTTAAATAATATTGATATTAACAAGTTGAAAGTTAGCGGCCTGCGCAGCACCAATATTGATATTGCCGGTAATATTAAGGGCCTGCCGGATATGGATAAGGCTTTTTTCAATATTAATATTGGCAGATTCACCACCTCGAAATCTGATCTGAATGCGCTGTTGCCGAAGGGCACGCTGCCAAACAGCATAGAACTACCGAACCAGATCGCCGCGAACGGCAGATTTACCGGGGGTATTAAAAATTTTAATACCAACCTGAGTGTAAGAACCGATATGGGATCGGCAAAACTTAATGCAGCGATGGGCGGTTCTTCAAAGAATCCATCCTACAAAGCAAAGATCGATCTGAGCAAATTCAACGTAGGCCGGCTGCTTAAAAGAAATGATGTAGGAACAGTCAGCCTGTTTCTGGACGTGGCAGGCAGCGGCACTACTGCTAAAACCGCCCGGGCAACAGTAAAAGGCACTATTTATCAGGCTTATTACAACAAGTACAATTACCATGATATAAAACTTGACGGGAAATATGCCAACCAGGCGCTGGTTCTGCAAAGCAGCAGCGCGGACAGTAACGCTCATTTTAACCTTGATATGAACGCCGCCATCGGTGGCAAATACCCGTCGGTAAAAGGAACTTTAGATTTAAAGCGCATCGATCTCGAAAAATTGAATTTTGCAGGCGCTGAGCTGAAGCTCGCAGGGTTGGCGGTACTTGATTTTCCTACTGTAAGCCCCGATTACCTGAACGGGTCGGCCAGTATCACCAGCCTGCAGGTGGCTACCAACGGGAAGCTGATCAATATGGATACCATTTCACTTAATGCAGTTTCAACAGCCACTGAAAACAGTTTGAATCTAGAGTCGGATATCATCAGCGCTGATCTGGAAGGCAAATATCAGCTCACACAGATCGGTCAGGCCTTTATTAATGAGATCAGCAGGTATTACGCATTTGCACCTGCCCAGAAAATCAATCCCCAAAAAATGAGGTTTAACCTGGTAGTGCACGATTCCAAACTTTTAAAAGAATTTGTACCCTCTCTTACAACCTTTGCGCAATCTACCCTTAGCGGTATGATCGATACGGAACAGGATACCCTGGTGGTAAATGCCAATTTCCCTCATGTGGTATATGACAGCTTCGATGTAAAAAATATAACACTCGACATTAATAATCACGACACCACCAGGCTTACCTATAACTTAAACATCAAAAGTTTAGAAAGCCCGTCTGTACAGTTATACAATTCATCGGTTGACGGGGATGCGGCGAACAATAACCTGGCAATTAATGTACACCTTCGCGATAGTAAGAA
>JASGEW010000144.1:0-10923 GCA_047606125.1 Niabella sp.
CCAGGATGCCGCCGAAGGAGGAGATGACTTTACTACTGTCGGAGACTAAGGTCGGCTTAAGCCGACAAAACAAATCTTTCGCCTTATAGGCGAAAGTAGTTTAATTTTGTACCATCTCTCTGGCGTTTTCTATTGCGGCGGCAGTAGGCTTTTCCCCGCTCAGCATTTTTGCAATGGCTGTTATACGTTCATCGGTATTCAGGCGCCTGATATTGGTGGTCACTTTTTCTCCGACAGGCTCTTTAAAAACAAAGAAATGGGCATCTGCTTTGCCTGCAATTTGTGGTTGGTGGGTAATGCAAATTACCTGCCGGTTGACTGCAAGCGTTTTCATAATTACTCCCACCTGTTTGGCCGCTTCGCCTGAAATGCCCGTATCAATCTCATCAAATATAAGGGTGGGCATATCCATTTTTTCAGCAACGAGGCTTTTTATACAAAGCATTAAACGACTTAGTTCGCCGCCACTGGCTACTTTATTCACCGGTTTATACTGACCGCTTTTACCTGCCTGCCCGGTAGGCAGGTTAGCGTCAAATAAAAAACTGATATCGTCTGCGCCATTAATAGCAGGTGGCTGGGGCGTAAAGGATACTTTAAGGGAGGCGTTGGGCATCCCTACCTGTGATAAAGATTGGTTGATCGTTTTTTCAAATACCGGTAATTGTTTTTTTCTTGCCTGAGAAATTTTTTCCCCCAGCCTTACAACTTCTTTCTCAAGATCAGTTGCATGCTTTTCGAGCGTTTCTATTTTATCACTGGTATTTAATCCAGCCTGTAACTTTTCTTCCAGCCTGTTTTGAATCAGCAATAGTCCGCTGGTAGTATTTACGCCATGCTTTTTTTGCAGCCTGTATCCCGCAGAGAGGCGCTCATTTAATTCCCCGATTTTGTCGGCGTCATAATTGATGCGGGCATTTAAGTGATCTAATTCGGATGCAATATCGCTCAGTTCTATTTGCGTGCTTTGAAGTCTTTCTGTTATGCCTGGCAGGTCTTTATGATAATTGCTGAAGCCATTCAGCAGGTTTACCAGGCTTTTTAACTGTTGCACAACAGGCTGTTCGCTTTCAGCAAGCTCGCTGTAAGCCCTGTTCAGTGCGGTTTTTATTCCTTCTGCATTCGACAACATTTTTAGCGCTGCTTCTATTTCTTCCAGTTCGTTTTCTCTGAGGTTTATGGATGCCAGTTCTTCGTACTGAAATTTGTTGTAATCGCTTTCTTTTTCGAACTGCTGTTGCTGTTGTTGCAGCTCGTACAGGTCTTTTTGGCTTTGTTTCCAGTTAGTATAAACCGATCTGTATTCTGTAATAAGTGATTGCGTATTGGCCAGCGCGTCTATTACATTTACCTGGAAATTATTATTGCCTAAAGAAAAGGTATCAAACTGCTGATGAAGATCAACAAGCAGCTCACTCAGGCTGTGCAGTTGTGAAAGGTTGACCGGGGTATCATTAATAAAGGCCCTGCTTTTGCCGCTGGTGGTAATTTCGCGCCGCACCACTAAATGTTCCTGCTCATCAAGATCGTTTTCCTGCAAAAAATTTTTGATGCTTTCGCTGCCCCTCGAAAAAAAGCTTCCTTCAATCACACATTTTTTGTCTTTATTTACCAATGCCGAAGTGTCGGCTCTTTCGCCCAATATCAAATTAAGAGCGCCAATAATAATGGATTTTCCTGCACCGGTTTCGCCGGTAATGATATTCATGCCATTGGAAAATCCGATTTCCAATTCATTTATAATAGCATAATTGGTTATAGATAAATGTTGCAGCACAAAGCAAACGTACATAAAATTTTTCATCCGTATTTTACCGGAAAGGGCTGATGTTGGCTGAATTGTATTAAACTTGCTTTGTGGACAAGGTGTTTAGTATAGATGACGAATCCATATATGTCAGGTTTAACCGGCATACGGTGCATTTGTTGGCCGGTTATCCGATCAGGCGGCTGATTAAAAGAGACTGGCACAATATTGAAGCACTTGCTTGTGAGATTCTTGCAACTTACAAAAATCTTTATTCTAAAGATCTGGGTATAACCTGTCAATCTCTGACCATTGAGATACTGGCGCATGCGTACACCTACCGTATTTGCCTTTTTATGCGCACAATATTTCCGCGTGGGCTTTTCCGGCTGATTTCATTACGATCGGGTAATATTGACTGCGGAGCAGCCGGGCACGATAATAACCGATGGATATGGGATTTTCTGAGTTATTTTAAATCACTTATTTTTCTTTTTGCCAACCGTAAAAGCTAACGGGCAATTGTATCCTGCTTTTTCAGTTCGGCTGCTTCCTCATCGGTAAATACCCTTGAATGGATGATGAAGCGAAGGCCCAGTGGAATTTCGAGAGAAAAACTGCTGCCCCGGCCTTTGGTAATATCTAAGGTTAGCTGGGTGTGTTTCCAATATTCAAACTGATCGGCGGCCATATAAAATTTACATCCTGCTACTTCACCCAAGCATACATCAATATTACCGATTTTAAAATCATCTACAGAAAAGCACATGGGCTGGCTGCCATCACAGCATCCGCCGCTTTGATGAAACAGGAGTGGTCCGTGTATTTTCTTTAACTGCTCTGTTATTGCTTCCGCCTCCTGTGTGATCAATACCCTTTGTACCATGGTTGTGCAATTGCAAATGAGAAAATAGCCGCGCCAGGAATCCTGAACGCGGCCGAAGAAAAAACCCCTAAATTGACCTGTTTTAGAAAAATCCTAATTTCTGTTTGCTGTAAGAGATCAGCATGTTTTTTGTTTGCCGGTAGTGATTCAGCATCATTTTGTGCGTTTCCCTGCCAAACCCGGATTTTTTATAACCGCCAAACGGAGCATGTGCAGGGTAGGCGTGATAGCAGTTTACCCATACACGGCCCGCCTGTATGGCCCGGGGCACCTGGTAGAGTTCGTGGGCGTCCCGGGTCCATACTCCGGCTCCTAATCCATAGAGTGTATCATTGGCAATGGAAATTGCTTCATCTGTATCTTTAAAAGTAGTGACGCAGGTTACAGGTCCAAAAATTTCTTCCTGGAAAATGCGCATTTTATTGTTGCCTTTAAAAATGGTAGGCTGTATATAGTAGCCATGCTCCAGCCCGCTGTTTTGGTGGAACGCTTCGCCGCCGGTAAGCACCTGCGCGCCTTCTTTTTTACCAATATCAAGGTAGCTCAAAATTTTATTGTACTGGTCTTCCGATGCCTGGGCTCCCATCATGGTATCGGCTGCAAGCGGGTTACCCAATTTGATCGCTTTGGTTCTTTGTACCACGCGGTTTATAAACCTGTCGTATATTTTTTCATGTACTAAAATACGGCTGGGACAGGTGCACACTTCACCCTGGTTCAATGCAAACATAACAGCCCCTTCGATGGCCTTATCAAAGAACTCATCATCAGCATCTGCAACTGATTCAAAGAAGATATTCGGACTCTTTCCTCCTAATTCCATAGTAACGGGAATAAGGTTTTCGGATGCGTATTGCATAATTAACCGGCCGGTTGTGGTTTCCCCTGTAAAAGCAACTTTCTGTACTTTTGGTGATTGGGCCAAAGGTTTTCCTGCTTCAGGTCCAAAGCCTGTTACAATGTTCAGCACGCCTTTAGGTAAAACCGCTCCGATCAGTTCCATCAGGCACATAATGCTGGTAGGTGTCTGTTCGGCGGGTTTTACCACTACACAACATCCTGCGGCCAGTGCCGGGGCAATTTTCCAGGCACCCATTAATAACGGGAAGTTCCAGGGTATAATTTGTCCCACCACACCAATAGGCTCATGCAGGTTGATGCTCACCGTTGTGTCATCATGCTCGCTAATAGTGCCTTCTTCACTGCGGATCACACCGGCGAAATACCTGAAATGATCCACAACCAGGGGCAGGTCTGCGGCCCTTGTTTCACGAATGGCCTTACCATTATCGATGGTTTCAACGGTTGCCAGGTATTCGAGGTTATCTTCAATGATCTGTGCAATCTTTAATAAAATATTGCTCCTGGCGGCGGCGCCTGTTTTGCTCCAGGTTTTAAAAGCCTCATGTGCCGCATCAATAGCTTTATCAATATCCTGCGCGTTGCCCCTGGCAGCCTGCGTAAAAACTTTCCCGTCGATGGGAGAAATATTATCAAAATATTCACCACTGCTGGGAGCCACCCATGCTCCCCCGATATAGTGATCGTAACGTGCTTTGAATTTTGGCCTTTCGGCTATATGGGTTGTTTTAGATGCCGCGGTTGCTGTTGTGCTCATATATCAAGATTTTAATCGTTAATCAATACCTCTAAGTTTCAACTTTAAATGGCCTGATTCCAAAATTATCGTACTTATTTATAGCACAATTGTACCCGTTAAAAGAATTTTAACAAAAAACAGCTTAACTTGTAGGTTCTAAAAAATGACTTGCATGCCTGCAGGAAAAACTCTTAATGCTGTTTCTTTGACCCGTTCAGGACAGTTACATACACTTGTTGAAAACAGGCGCATTTATAATTTGAATGACTGTGAGCTGAATATTTTTGAGTCGTACCAGACAGCTTACGATTTTCCGCTTACTTTCAATGATGTGGTGATCACCAGCATGATCCGCGGAAAAAAGATCATGCATTTGCGGGATAAGCCTGTATTTGAATACTTGCCGGGAGAAACAGTGATTGCCAATGCGAAGGAAACAATGGTGATCGATTTCCCTGAAGCTGAAGCAGCAAATCCTACCCAATGTATTGCTTTAACGCTCGATGGTAAATATGTTGCCGATACGGTAAACTATTTGAATAGTCAATACAACTGCCGCGATGAAGCTGCTAACTGGCAGTTAAAGTTTGAGCATTATCATTTTCAGAATAATAATGAAATAGCGGCTTCTCTTAATAAACTTATACGCATTTGCGCGAGCGACGATATCGCTAAAAATATTTATGCCGATCTGAACCTGAAAGAGCTGCTGATCCGGCTGATGCAAAGCCAGAACCTGGCAACAGCAGCAGACAACAGCCATTCGAACAGTACGCGGATCAATTTTATATTCAATTATATACAACAGCATCTGACAGACAAGATTTCTGTTGATATGCTTAGTAAAAAAGCCTATTTAAGCAGGAACCTGTTTTTTAAATGGTTTAAAGAGCAGGTGGGTATTACTCCTCTCGAATATATTAACCGGGAACGTATCAAAATGGCCAAACAATTATTGGCTGACAGGGCTATCAGCATCAGCGATGTGAGTCTGCAATGCGGTTTTAACGATGTCAACTATTTTGTAAGACTTTTCAGAAAATCTGAAGGCATTACTCCGGGTGCTTATCAGTCTGTAAGGTTATAATCGTGGTTGCTTTTGCTAAATATTAGCAAAAAAAAGCTGAATATTAGCGAAAAGTAACAATCTTTGGGTTTATGGTAAATCAGCTATTGGGAATATGTTCCCGATAGCTCTTTTTTAAAATAAATTCAGGATGAAGATCGCAATTATTAACGGCCCTAATCTAAACCTGCTGGGGCAGCGGGAGCCGGGTATTTACGGCACTGACAGCTTTGAATCTTTTTTTGAAAAACTGAAAGCGGGGTATCCGCAAGTTGTATTTGAGTATTTTCAAAGCAATGTTGAAGGAGAATTAGTGAATGCATTGCAAAAGTTCGGAAACGGCTCCGACGGAATTATACTGAACCCAGCTGCTTATACGCATACTTCTGTTGCTATCGGGGATTGTATTGCCGCCATTAAAATACCTGTTGTTGAAGTGCACATCAGCAATGTGCATGCCCGTGAAGATTTCAGAAAATTGTCGCATGTGAGCGCCAAAGCAGCCGGAACGATCTGCGGGCTTGGGCTGGACGGTTACAGGCTGGCGGTGGAATATTTTATTAATAAGAGCTGACAGTTGATAATTGAAAGTTGATAGTGTCTTATGAACGAGTCGGTTTTTTGTGCTCCGGCATCCTGTTATCTTTTAAAATCTAACGAATGCAAACAAATAATAAATCAGTTTCTATATTCAACCTTACTGTACTGGTGGCGGCGCTGGGTTATTTTGTGGATATTTATGATCTGCTGCTTTTTGGTATTATCCGGATTCCGAGTTTAAAAGACATGGGGCTTACTGCCGATCAGATCACTACGGATGGGGAGTCCATACTTTCGTGGCAAATGTTCGGATTAATGTTGGGTGGTATTTTCTGGGGCGTGATCGGGGACCGGAAAGGCCGGTCGAGCGTGCTTTTCGGATCTATCCTTATTTACTCTTTGGCTAATATCGCCAATGGCTTTGTGCAAAATGTGGAGCAGTATAAATGGATCCGCTTTGTTGCCGGTTTAGGACTTGCCGGCGAGCTGGGAGCGGGTATAACACTGGTAGCGGAATTGCTGCCTAAAGAAAAGCGGGGTATTGGTACGTCCCTTGTTGCCGGCTTTGGTATTACAGGAGCTGTAGTTGCTTTTTTCATTAAAGAGCATTTTCCCTGGCGTACCTGTTATTTTATAGGCGGCGGGTTGGGATTAGTTTTGTTGTTGTTGCGGGTATCGGTTTTAGAATCGGGTATGTTCAGAAACATGAAAGACAAGGATGTGAAACGTGGACAGATTTGGATGCTGGTAAATAACGGTAACCGGTTGCTTCGTTATGTGCAGAGTATTTTAATAGGGGTGCCTACCTGGCTGGTAATCGGCATTTTGATCACTTTTAGCAAGGAGTTTGGAAAACAGTTCGGTATTGCCGAAGAGATTGACCCGGGAAAAGCCATTATGTTCGCTTATGCAGGGCTGGCTGTCGGGGATGTGACCATCGGCCTGGTAAGCCAATGGCTGAAAAGCAGGAAAAAAGCATTGTATATTTTTTACCTGATGACAGCTGTTTTTATGATATTGTATTTTACGGTTCAGCGCAATGGAACCACTGCTGTAATGTACGGACTTTGCACCGCATTGGGTTTTGCATCCGGTTTCTGGGCTATTTTTGTAACAATAGGTGCAGAGCAGTTTGGAACCAATCTGCGGGCTACCGCTGCCACAACTATCCCCAATATGGTGCGGGGCACAGTGCCGTTGATGTTAATGCTGTTCCAGTTTTTAAGAGGACTGCCGGGGATTGGTTATATTAATGGCGGCATATATACCTGCATTATTGTATTTGTTTTATGTGCGATCGCAGTGGTCACTTCGAAAGAAACCTTTTATAAGGATCTGAATTTTGAAGAAATATGATCCCGTGTTTTCGTGGAATATGAATGAAAAAGCGAATAGGGAATAGTGAAAAGTGAATAGTGTCTTGTACGTCATCTCGACGAAGGAGAGATCTGCCGATAGGGGAGGAAGTGAATAGTATCAAATTGATAATTGAAAATTATGAATGATTAATGTGGATGCTATCAACTATCTGGATCAGGATCAATTTTCCATCAGGCGCTGAAAGCTTAATTGTATAAAATATTATCTTTATCGCCATGGGAAAATCTTTTTCTGTGGACCGGTCTGTCAAACTCACGATCATAGGTTATGTGAGTCTTACTTTTCTCGGATATTTTACAATTGGTTTATCGCTGGCGGTATTGCCTGTTTTTGTACACGATCAGCTGGGATATAATACGGTTATTGCCGGATCGGTTATCGGGGTGCAATATGTATCCACTTTTTTGCTGCGCATTTTTGCAGGCCGGATGGTCGATAAATATGGCCCTAAACTGGTAGTGCTTTGCAGTATGGGTAGTTTTATCATCAGTAATTTGTGTTTGATATTGGCGTTTGCGCTGTACAAAAATCCTGTTTACAGCCTTGGTGTTCTTGTGCTTTCGCGCCTGCTTACGGGCTGTGCAGAAGGCTTTATAGGCGCCAGTCCTATTAACTGGGCCATGCTCAGGGTGGGTAACCAGTATACGGCCAATGCGATTTCGTATAACGGGATAGCCACCTATAGCGCTATGGCATTTGGTGCACCCTTAGGTGTGCTGCTTTCACAAAGTATCGGCAACTGGTTGGTAGGTATTGCCGGAATGTTACTTGCGGGTCTGGCGCTGTGGCTGACTATTATTAAGAAGCCGCTTTATGGAGTGAAGACCGAAACGGATACTCCCTTTTTTAAAGTATTTAAAACAGTGGTGCCCTATGGCCTGGGCCTGGGATTGGCAGGTATCGGTTTTGCAACAATCTCAACATTTATTACCCTGTTCTTTAATTTTAAACAATGGGGCCATGCGGCGATTGGTATCACGGCTTTCAGTGTGCTATTTGTGGTAGGGCGGTTGGTCTTTACTAAAAGTATTATTACCTATGGAGGCATTCGTATTACTATCTTTTCAATGATTATAGAGTGTATTGGTCTTTTTATTATCGGTATTGCACCCGATCCTTACATCGCTATTGTAGGATGTGCGTTGGCGGGTCTTGGTTTTTCAATTGTGTTTCCTGCGCTGGGCGTAGTAGCGGTAGATAAAGTGCCGGAATCGAGCAAAGGAATGGGTTTGGGCGCTTACGGGGTTTTCAGTGATCTTTCGCTGGGTGTGACAGGACCATTAGTGGGTTTTGTATCAAAGGAGTGGGGGATGCAGCATATTTTCTGGTTCAGCTGCTTTATGGTGCTTGCAGGGATCGTATTGTGCTCGCTGTTACTGAAGAAACATCCGCAGTAAGCGATTTACCGGTTCGAAAATGCAGCGATCTCTTTTTCATTAATATCGTACATGCACTTAAAATGTTCTAAAGGGCATGCTGCCAAACCATATTTAGAGCAGGGGCGGCAACCGATCTGTACTCCGGCAACAAGCGATTGATCGACTTGATACGGTTGTACACCTAATAATTCGGGAACGGTACTGCCCCAGATAGAGGCGATTGGTTTATTAAACGCTTCGGCAATATGTGTAAGGCCGGTGTCAAAACCAATAATTGATCCGGCCTTCGATACTAAAAAAACGGATTCATCCAAACTTGTTATGCCACAGGCATTATAAACCTTTCCTCCCATCATGCCTGCTACATATTCGCCATTTTCCTTAACATCGTCACCGCCCAACAGCACTACCGGTTTATCTAACTGGCGGCAGAGCGAGACGATCTTTTCATTAGGCATCCGCTTGGTAAAATGGGCGGCGCCAATAATAAATCCTATATAACCTTGTTGGTGAGAAGCGGGAAGTAGTTGGGATAGCTGGTATTCTTTTTTTATGAAATAATCAATAGGTTTGTTATCGTTTACAATGCCAAGCGGGGCGGCAGCTTTTAAATACCTGTCTACCAGGTGTACCGGCGGCACCAGCTGTTTCCGTAGCTTCAGGCTCAGCCATTTACGGATCGTTTGTTTGTTATAGGTGTAAGACCTGATGCCTGTACGCAGCTTTATAATGCGTGTTCTTAAATTACTGTGCAGGTCAATGATACAGTCGTATTTTTCGCTTTTAATTTCCGCGATCGTTTCGTTGAGCGATTTTTTCAGCAGTAAAAGCTTATCCAGGTAAGGGTTCCCATCATAAATATATTTGAACTGGGGTTTGGTGATGAAATGTATGGTGGCATCCGGCAGCTGTTGCTTTAAGCAGCGTACTACAGGTGTGGTATAGATCACATCGCCCATAGAGCTGAAACGGATGACTAATATTTTTTTAGAAGGGTGCAATTAGTAAATGTAAAATGTTGAATGTTAAATATAAAATATTAAACGTCTGTGAATGTACTGAAACAGGTCTCCAGTTTTCAGCCTGCCATGAACTATGAACCATGAACTATTTTATCAATAATCTTCGTAGTAGATAAACCTTCTACAAAAGGCATTATTTTTACTTCTCCACCGCTGGCTATTACTTCTTTTGCCCCCGCAATATTATCCATACTATAATCAGCAGATTTTACCAGTACATCGGGCAACAAGGCTTCAATTAATTTAACAGGTGTATCTTCTTCAAAAAAAATGACCGCATCAACAAAAAACAAAGCGGCTAAAAGCCGGGCCCTGTCCTGCTGACCGATGATGGGCCTGCTTTCACCTTTTAATCTTTTTACAGACGCATCCGCATTAAGGCCAATAATCAGCCGGTCTCCGCAATCTCTTGCTGATCCAAGCGACTGGATATGCCCCGCATGTAAAATATCAAATACACCATTGGTAAAAACAACTTTTTGTCCTTGTTGTTTCCATTGCGTCCGCAGGGCAACCGCTTTTTGAAGCGGCATTATTTTTTTCTGGATACTATTCTTTACCGGACTATTCATGTACTTCGATCCTTGTTAAAATTTCATCAATAGTAACTGCCACGCTGCCTACTTTGCTAACCGCAATGGCTGCGGCGTAATTCGCCAGTTCGCAGGCCGTTGCCAAATCTAATCCTATTGCCAGGAAATAGCCCAGTGATGCAAACACCGTATCGCCGGCGCCGGTTACATCAAATACTTCCTGTGCCCTTACCGGGAAATTCCGGTGTGTTTTTTTTGAAACAAGGGCCAGACCATCTTCGGACAGGGTTACCACCAGGTATTCCGATTTTGTTTTCGTGAGCAGCTTGCGTGCGGCTGTCAGCAGATCCTTTTCATTATTTATTTTTTCAGTAACAGTGGCTTCGGCCAGTTCTCTTTTGTTAGGTTTTATCAGCCAGGCGCCTTTATATTTTTCATAGTATAAGCCCTTGGGATCTATCATTACCCGTTTATCCAGCCGGTTGCAGAGCTGTATCACTTTCTGGGTGAAACTTTGAGTGAGCAGCCCTTTATTATAATCTGAAAGCATAACCATGTCGGTCTTACTGATTTTTGCTTCGAGTTTTTTCAGTAATTGTTTTTCAATATCATCATTGATATCGGAAATAGCTTCCCTGTCCACACGCAGCAACTGGTGCGTGCCCGCCATGATGCGGCTTTTTAATGTGCTCGGCCTCGAAGGATCGGCAACAACGGCTGTAGCATCTATATTTTCCTTTTTCAGTTGCGCAAGGATGGTGGCTGCGACC
>JASGEW010000145.1:0-86231 GCA_047606125.1 Niabella sp.
AAGTCTGCAAATGTATCGGGAAGCTTAAACATGATTGTTGGGGGCGTTTAAATGAGATTAGCTGCGAAAACGTTTTTAATTAGAAATTAATTATTATTAGCAGAATTTATTTGACAGAACAGGCATAGTGTAGCCTTTTGGTTTTATTTTTTGAATATTTTTTAATATGCGCTGGCTGATCAATCAGCGGTTCTGATTGTAAACGGGCTGTTTATTTTTCAGAAAGCCTTTTGGTTTTTAAAGATCAGAGGGAATAGGAATACTTGTTATAAAAAAATGTTAAGGGTTCGTAATTTAATAAATTGGAACGGTTGTTGTTGATAAAACAGGTAAAAAGATTACTATAAGTGCTGCAGCACTAATAATATTTAATTTTCTCATAAGCAGTTAGTTTTGGTTACGTCCCCTGTTTCTACGGGGGATTATTCTTTTTGTATGTATCCATTTTGGGGGATTGACGCATTTATTCAAACACAAAACATAAAAATTCGCTGCTTTTTTCTGTTGGGCATAATACCCTGTTATCCCTGAAACGCTGTATACGACTGTGTTTTCAGGAGGAAAAAGCTGCCTGGATGAAATATATATAACAAAATTTTGGCTTTAGAATTGTATACAACACAATTATCTTTGTGTAACAATCAGAACGTGTAATTTGAAAATGAGGCGCAGGATCAGGAGGACAGAGCAAAAAAGATTTTTTTAAGATTTTCATATGGCAAGCAATCGTTAGAGGTCAGTCCGTTTCTACGGAAGGACCTTTTTTATTTTTACGGCCTTATACTGAATTAAAAAGGGGCCGGCTCAAGGCCGGCCCCTTTTCTGTGGAAGTATCAATACCCGGTATTTTGTGTTAAAGCCCCGCCGCTGCGGTCGATCTGATCCTGGGGAACGGGAAAATAGTTGTCTTTATCTTCAAAGTTCAACCCTCCGTAAGCGCTTATAATGCTTCCCTCAAAAGAGGAATAGCTTTCCAGTACGTCTTTGGCAATGCCCCATCGCACCAGATCGAAAAAGCGCTGCCCTTCCAGCGCCAGCTCCAGCCTGCGCTCGAACCGGATAGCATTTAATGCATACTCCTTGGTAGCAAAAGCCGGGTAGGGTTGCACATTGTAAGCGGCCGCATTAGTGCTGCCCACCGTTTTATAAGGAATGTTGGCTGCCCGGTTTCTTACATTATTTACCCTTGCCAGGGCGTAGGCCAGGTCCTGGGTTTGTGCAGCACATTCTGCCGCCATCAGGTACACATCGGCCAGGCGAATGATATTTACATTCAACGAGGTTATATAATTGGCGCCGCCGGAAGCGGTATTGCCGGTAAAATCGGCCTGGTCTATCATGTGCTTGGAGCCTACGAAAGGGCCGCCAAATGCCGGATCGCGCAGCCAGCCATCTCCGGGCATAATGCCCCAGTCGTGGTAAGGTACCCCCCTGCGGCCTACGGTATAATCTACCCGTGGGTCGAAGGCAATGGTTTGGTCGACCGCATAGCCGGTTTTAGCAGTTCCGGTAAGTCCAAAATCCGATTTATAAGGGTTGGTACGATAGCTGTTGTCCAGCATAGGCAGGCCGGCAGCCGTTACCCGGAAAGCATTTACCAGGTCGAAACTGGGGTTAAAAAAACCACAGCAGCTTGCTGGCGCCGATCCGTAAAGTCCGCCCAGCATATCGCCCACATTGGCATTGTCTCCGGAGCCATCTGCGTTGATGGCATGTTGTGCTGCAAAGATTGACTCCTCTCCATTTTCGGTATTTACATCAAAGTTGTCTAAAAAATCGAGGGTCTCCAGGTCGGGCCTGGCGGCTATTACTTCCTTGAACAAAACAAGTGCTTCTGCATATTTTTCTTCATACAGGTACAGTTTTCCCAAATAGGCTTTGGCAGCGGTACCGTCCACCCTTCCTGCTTCACCCAAAGGTTTTTCATCAGTAAGATTGTCTGCTGCAAATTTAAAATCAGATTCTATCATGGGCAGTACGTCTACATTGTTTGGTGTGATGGCCGCATCGGCAGTAGTTACATTTTCGTCTATATAAGGAATATTTTTAAATATCCGCCAAAGGAAAAAATAATAGTGCCCTCTCAGCATTTTGGCTTCTGCTTCAATTTCTGTAGCCCGCTCGGCAGTAAATACATCACTGGATCCTGATTCCTGCACCAGTTTCAGCTGGCGCAAAGTGGCATTGCAGCGGGTAATGCCTTCGTAATAATTGTTCCACATGGTAGACAAATGCTCGTTTACACTAATGGGGGTATGCTTTTCTATGTCAAACATCAGCGCCTGATCTGCCTGCTCGCTGCCTTTATGAGCATCATCGGCCGCTACTTCTCCAAAAAGCCATTGGCTGGGGGCAGCTGCATAGTTGCCCCAGGTTCCGTCGCGGTTACCGTTCATGAGGCCGTAAGCGCCAATAAGCAGCCATTCCACTGCTTTAGTATTTTCTACCTGTTCATCGGTAAGCTGGCCCTGAGGGTTTCTTTCCAGGAAACTCTTTCCGCACGACAGCCCGAGCATCAATAATAATGCTATAAAGCTTAATTGATATAATTTTTTCATCTGTATAATTTTTTGTGTTGATAGTTTTGCCTCTTATTTTAATGCCAGTTCTGATATTTTAAAAACGGGCATTTAGAAGGTAACGTTTAATCCCAATAAAAACTGCCGGGGCACCGGGTACACACCCATATCTACACCTGGCGCAGTAAAAGTGGAGGAGTACTGGCTCACTTCCGGATCCATGCCACTGTATTTTGTAATGAGGAATAAATTAGTGACGCTGGCATATAGCCGCAAATTAGAAATACGATCCTTAAACATTTTATCAACCGGGAATGTATAGCCGATTTGCAAATTCTTCATCCGGAAAAAACTGCCATCCTGCACATAATAGCTGGAAGACTGTTTCTCTGTAGTGGGCATGTCAGCACCTGGGGAAGGGATCTTACTGTTGGGGTTGCTGGTGCTCCAGGCATCCAGTGTGCGGGTGCTTACTGCTCCGGGAAAAATATAAAAATCGGTGTACTGGCGGGTGAGGTCAAAAAGCTCATTGCCCTGCGATCCGTTGAAGAACATGCTGATGTCGAACCGTTTGTAAGAAGCGTTCAGGCTTAAAGAGTAAATAAAATCCGGATGAGGGTTACCTATTACCGTACGGTCGTTACCATCTATAACACCGTCGGGGCTGCCATCAGCGCCAGAGAGATCGGCAAATTTAAGACCGCCCACACGGGCGCCGTCGTAAGTAGCGCTATTGCTTAAATCATCTTCGTTTTGATAAATGCCTATTACCTTATACCCGTAAAAAGCGCCCAGCGGGGCCCCTGCTTTTAATACCGAAGTGGTAACGCTGCGTAGGGTAAGGTAGGGCTGTTCTGTTACAGACGGCGCCAGCTGGGTAATTTTGTTTGAGTATTTGGAAAAGAACGCGCCCACATCAAAGCGGAAAGCATCTTCGCCGCCCGGGGCAATATAGTGATAGTTGACAGAAAGTTCTATCCCTTTATTTACAATATTGCCCGAGTTGATATAGGGCGAAGAGCCGGTGCCCACCGCAGCAGAAGGCTGTGGCACAGGATAGAGTACGCCGTCCGTTTTTTTGTTGAACCAGTCTATGGATCCGTCTATCTTATTGTTCAGTATAGTGAAATCTAACCCAATATTCACGGATTTTTGTTCTTCCCATTTTACATCGAGGTTATCGTAATTGCTGGTCCACAAGCCACTGGCCAGTTCGCTGCCTCCGGTAATGGGGTAAAAAGATTGGGCGATACCCGAGGCATATCTTTTTAAATACTGGAAAGTGGGTATCCGCTGGTTACCGGTAACGCCATACCCTGCCCTGAATTTAAGATCGTTGATCCAGTCTGCGCTTTTTACAAACGCTTCGTTGGACAGCCTCCACGCAACGCTTGCTGCAGGAAACAGGCCAAAGCGGTTGCTTTCTCCAAAATTGGAAGATCCATCCCGGCGCAGCGTGGCCGACAGCAGGTATTTTTCCTTGTACGAATAATCTGCCCGGCCAAAAATGGAGAACAAAGCGCTTTCCGTGCCTTCGCTTCCGGCGCTGGTAGTGGCGGCTGTGTTTAAGTAGTAGTAATTAAGATCGCCGGTTATAAAAAAGTCGTTTCCACTGCCGCTCAGCTGGTGCCATTTAGATTCTACAGCTTCTGTGCCTGCCAGCAGGGTAAGGTCGTGCACGCTATTAAACTTGTTTTTATAAGTGAGGGTGTTCGTCCATGTCCATTCTGCATTGTTACCGGCATATTCGCTTAGTGTATTATTGGTAAAGCTGCCTTCGGAACGTTCAGGATTGGGATATCCTATAGACCGGCCATTGTAGGCTTCATACCGTACGCCATAAGTGCTCCGGAAATTAAAACCCTTAGCCAGCTTAATATCGGCAAAAGCGCTTCCGAAAAACTGGCCGCTGTTATTAAAGTTGTCTTTGGCGCGGTATAGTACTGCCATTGGATTATCGGCATTGCCCATTTTATCGCCGCGGGTACCGGCAAAATTTCCCATAATATCGTAAACGGGTATAATGGTTTGAATACGGTAAGCCCAGCCGATAGGTGAATCCTCAGCCTGGTAAGATCCGGAAGTATTCACGTTTACACCAAAGCCGTTTCCTTTGGTATAGGAATACTGCATATTTTCACCAATGGTTACGCGATCGTTCAGGAAAGTAAAGCTGGTATTGCTGCGGATAGTATAGCGTTCAAACCCGGTATATTTATAAGTGCCCTCCTGTTTAAAGTAGCTGCCGCTTAATGCGTAGCCGGAATTTTCGCCACCGCCCAGCACACTTAGCTGGTAGTTTTGCATAGGGGCGTTTTGTGTAATTTCCTTAAACCAATTGGTACCAGCCTGGTTGGCTTTGGTAATTTGATAAAACTCGTCCGCATCCATTACGTAATTATATTTTGAAGGATCCGCATCTGCTGCCGTGATATTTTGGCCATAAACCGCTCCGGCCAGCAGGTATTCCGGCAATGTGGGATTATCGGGGTCGGTTCCATAATTGGCGCCGGTGGTTTCGCTGGTGCCCGGGGTTTGGCCCGCATTTTTAAACCTTTGGTACACGTACGCTGCATACTGCTGAGGGTTTAAAAATTTAGGGAACCGGTTCCGGTTGGGGCTTTGTATGCCGTAATACATGTCTAAAGACACTTTGGGCGGGCCTTTTTTCCCTTTCTTGGTAGTGATGATCACCACGCCGTTATTGGCACGGGCACCATAAATAGAGGCTGCCGACGCGTCTTTGAGCACCTGCATGCTTTCTATATCGCCGGAGCTCAACCAGCTTAGCTTTCCTTCGTAGGGTATCCCGTCTACAATATACAGCGGGTCGTTATTATTGATGGTGCTGAAGCCGCGGATACGTATTTGCGGTGTGGCACCCGGCGCACCATCGTTAATGATCTGCACACCGGTGGCCTTGCCCTGCAACGCCTCTATAGGGCTGGCTGCCGGCTGTTGTTTCAGCTCCTTCATATCTACAACAGATACAGAGCCGGTGAGGTCTTTCTTCCGCGCTGTTCCGTAACCGATAACCACCACATTTGTTAAACCCGAAATGTCGGGTGTCAGCTGAACATCGGCTGTACCGGCATCAGCAATAGTAATAGTAGTGGTTGTGTAACCGATGCTGCTGAACTCAAGTACATCCCCTTTTTTTGCCCCGATAGTATATTTCCCGCTGTCATCGGTGGTAGTACCCAAACCGGTACTTTTTACCGTGACCGATGCGTTTGGAACAGGGGAGCCTTTATCGTCTGTTATTGTTCCCGAGACCGATTGGGTCTGGGCTTTTGTGTTTAAAGTACACAAAGTGGAAAGCATGCAAAACAGCACACTCAAAAAGCGTGTTTTCTTCATACGACATTGTTTTTAGTTTATGTTTGGGTTTTAGCAAGCAAAATCAATACACAGCGGGATACATATCCCGGCAGCTCCGCTGTTAGTACCTGTTTTTTCAATACATACCTCAATTTTCGAAAAAATTGCAAACAAAGCCTGACAGCAAAATCGGTTTTATTCCTAAAGGGCGCATAGCCAGATAGAAGCAAAATACCTTATGTAAACCCAGGTATAGCTGTAAGCATCTTATAGCCTCCTGTAATCCAGCCTTAGGGAAACATTTCAAAAAGGCTAACCGCGAAATCGTTTTTGTTTAGAGATACCAAAATAATAATACAACAGCAAAGCACTCATGTAAACCTGCTCCAAACGTAATGCTTTATCAGCATAAAACCGAAGAAAAAAAGCAAAATTTTTTTTCTTCGGTCCAGGAAAAAAGAAAAAATTTTGGTAATCAACCCGTTATAATTATTCCCTGGCCCAGGGTTTGTTTATACCAAATAAATTTTTTTTGAATACTTTGAATAAATATTTTTGACTGCAATGAAAACATTGATTTTAATAAGACATGCAAAAGCAGAACAGGGCCATGGTGCGGATAGTCATAGAAAGCTTACTGAAAGAGGACGCAATAACGCAGCCCTGATGGCGGAACGGTTATTGAGGAAAGGGTATGAGATCAATAAAATTTTTTCCAGTCCTTCGTTGAGAACCAAAGAGACTACGGAGATCTTTGCTGAAGTACAGCACATTGCAGAAAAAGATATAAAGTATTTTGACCATCTTTATTTGGGAGATACCTTACAGATCACGGAGGCCGTAAACTGGCTGCAGGAAAATATTGATATCCTGGCTGTTGTAGGCCATAACCCGGGCGTTACCAATTTTACGAATGATGTAACCGGTTCTGGGATTGAACAATTACCCACCTGTGGCGTTGCGGTTATTCAGGTAGCTTGTGACGACTGGCAGCAATTTAACGAGGCAAAAAAAACATTGATAGAGGTAGATCGTCCAAAGGGATAGCTAAACGCCAAAGCTGACTGTTGGCAGATGACGGTTGACGGGAGGCGGAGGGCTGAATTAAAAAGATCTGTTAAGCGATCGCCTGTTATCTAAAAAAGTATGGGCCAGAAAAAACTCATCCGCTTTGCGGAATTAAATACGTTTGACAATGTACTCCAGTTTCCTGAGAACATGGCAGGAAACTGGCGGCTGCATTTTAAGAATACGAACCCGGTAGTATTAGAGCTGGCCTGCGGAAAAGGGGAATATGCATTGGGTTTGGGAAGATTGTATCCCGAAAGAAATTTTATCGGGGTAGATATAAAAGGCAACCGGCTTTGGGTAGGCGCTAAAAAAGCGATCAGTAACGGTCTTTCTAATGTAGCGTTCCTGCGCGCGCAGATTGAGCAGCTCGTCCGGTATGTTGGTACAGGAGAAGCAGCGGAAATATGGATCACGTTTCCGGATCCGCAATTGCGCTATTCTAAAGCGAAGAAACGGTTAACACATCCGCGGTTTTTACGTCTTTACCAGCAGATATTAAAACCCGGAGGCAAAATACATTTAAAAACGGATAGTCCGGATCTGTACAGGTTCACTAAAGAAGTTATTAGCATGTATGAGTGCCGGGTTATTACCGATATTGGCGATTTATATCGGCAGGCCGATCTGCCGGAAGATTTGAAGATAAAAACACATTATGAGGCGCTCGATATTGCGCAAAGCAGCCGGATTCATTATTTATGTTTTACTTTGCCGCAGCCATTGCCCGGTCCCGAAAAGGACGCGGAGCTAAAAGAAGCGATAAAGTATGAACTGGACAGCCGGTGAACATTATTATGTAAATGAAGCAGGATGGGTGGTATTAACAGAAAAATATCACCTGCTGCGTGGTTATTGCTGCAGTAATGGCTGCCTGCATTGCCCTTATGATTATGAAAATGTTCCTGAACCTAAAAGAACCGAATTGCTGAATGAAAGAAAGCAAAAAGAACAAAAGCAGCATAAATAGCCTGAAAAGTATCAGACCTTCGGGTTTAAAAGATCAGAATTTTTTTGAACAGGTGTACGATATTGCCCGGCAAATCCCCAAAGGGCGGGTCACTTCTTATGGCGCCATTGCAAAGTGTATAGGAACCGGCCGGTCGGCACGTATGGTGGGCTGGGCAATGAGCGCCTGTGCTCATATAAAGCCCAAAGTACCGGCACACCGGGTGGTGAACAGCGTGGGCCTGCTTTCGGGCAAACTTGCTTTTAAAACACCCACTTTAATGGAAGCGCTTCTTGCTAAAGAAGGGGTAAAAGTAAAGAATGACAAAGTGGTCGATTTTAAAAAACATTTCTGGGATCCGATGGAATCCTTTTAAATTTGCGGCCTGAAAAAATGTTCTCTAAAAAACATACAGGCATTTCTTTACGCTTCAGACAATGGCGCCGCAAATCCTATGCGGCCTTTCAGAGCATTGGGCGGCATGTTACCATTGGTAAGGTAAAAAGTATTGTTGCCGATACTTTATTGCGTAAGCAAAAAGATGCAGAAGCAGGTAAGTACCTGTTCCCGTCTTTTTCTTTTGAATACATTTTTGAAGAAACGGACGATCCGCCCGAAGAACAGCAGCTGCTGCAGCTATCGCCGGTTTTTTATCAGCAAAAAGAGTATTACGGACGGGCAAAACAGTCCATTGTGTTTTTATTCAGCAGGTGGCTGAAAGCGACTATTGGTGTTGCTTTCAGCCATTTTTATTTCAGATCGTTTATAGCCGGTCGCCGGCAAAGAGCTTTTATTATTAGTTACTAAACCCAAAACAAAGAAGAATCAAAAATGAAAAAAGGATTTATTGTAATGATCGGATGTATGCAAATTTGTACCAGCCAAAAATTAGAGGCACAGGAGCAGGTGCTCGACCCGGTTACCGTAACGTCATCGCTAAGCGAAAAGCGCATTTCCGAAACCGGAAGAAACATCACTATTGTTACCGGGGACCAGCTCAATAAACTGCCGGTGCATTCGCTTGATGAGCTTTTGAAATATATTCCGGGAGTGGAAGTGCAATCGCGTGGCCCGCAGGGCGCCCAAAGCGATATCAGCATGCGTGGCGGCACTTTTCAGCAGGTGCTGGTGATCCTGGATGGCCTACGGTTAAACGATCCCAACACCGGTCATTTTACCGCATATATTCCTGTTACTCCTGCACAAATAGACCGGATAGAAGTATTAAAAGGCGCATCGGCAGCGGTTTATGGATCGGATGCGGTAGGGGGCGTCATCAATATTATTACCAAAAGCTTTAACGCCGGCCGGCAACAAAATAAGCAGGTGCTGAACGCGCAGATAGGCGCCGGCGAATACAATCTTGTAAACACCAATATTGGCGGCTTTATGCAGGCGGGCAATATAAGTGTGGATGCCGGTGTATTAAGCAATCATTCAACAGGTGTTTTGCAAAGAGGCGAGAGGGGGTTTTTTCACAACACCAGCGCATCGGCAGGATTAAATTATAAGCTTAATGAATACTGGAATATTACCGCAAGAAGCGCCTATGATAACCGGGATTTTGCCGCGCAGAATTTCTATACGACCTATACTTCTGATACCGCAACTGAAAAAGTAAAAAGCTGGTGGCAGCAGCTAAATATTGCATTTGAAAAAAAGCATTCCAGGTTGAATGTTGATGTAGGATATAAAGACCTGGAAGATCAATATGCATTTAACAGCGGCAGCGCTGCCAACCAGAACAAGTCAAAGCTGTTTCAGTCTTTATTGCTGTTTCGGCAGTTGCTGAACGATAAAACGACTGTAACGGCCGGGTTCAATTACCAGCACAAGGCCATTGTGTCGAACGACAGGGGAAACCATTCTTTAAATATTGCAGCCCCGTTTGCAGGATTGTCACAACAAATTGGCCGGAATATAAATGTGTTGCCATCGGTAAGGGTAGAGTTTATCGGCCATAACCAGGCAGAGGTATTGCCGCAATTGAATACTTCTTTACATATCCGCGATTTCCAGTTCAGGGTAAGCGGGGGCAGAACGATACGGGATGCAGATTTTACAGAACGGTATAACAACTATAATAAAACGCTTGTTACAAGCGGCAGTGTAGGCAATCCCTGGCTGGTGCCCGAGGTTTCCTGGAATTATGAAGCCGGTTTCGACTGGTTTTGTAAGACGCAGTTCAGATGCTCTTCAACTTTTTTCCAGCGATTTCACAGCCGGTTGATCGATTGGGTAACTACGCCGTATGCCGATATGCCAAGAAAGGATAACCTGAGCGAATCGGGCGTGTATGCGCTGGCCAAAAACATTGCCGAAGTAACCACTACCGGCTGGGAAAATGATGTGCAATACACGAACCGGTTTACGGAGGATCAAAAATTGCAGATAAATGCCGGGCTGGTATGGTTATACAGTAAAAGCAGCGAGGCATCACCCTCTTTTTATATTTCCTCGCATGCCCGGTTCCTGACCAATTTTAATATCCTGTACCAGTTTTACAACGCTTCTGTCAGCTTTACCGGTTTATATAAAAGCCGTAATCCGCAGCAAGCCAGTGCCATCAACGCTTCTGTAAGCAAGGATTATTTTGTGCTAAACGGAAGGGCGGCATACGATTTCATAAAAAACAGGCTGGGTGCATTTATCCAGGCCGATAATATTTTTGACAGACAATACAGTGATTTGTTAGGCGCTCCCATGCCGGGCCGGTGGCTGCAGGGTGGTGTGAGCTTCCGGTTTATAAAATAAAAGTTGGCGTATAAACCCATCTGTAAACAGCAAAGTATTTTATTGATATTAAGTTACATTTGCAGGCATCCGCAAAAAGTATTCATACTATGAAGAAATATAGTTTTATAATCACATTTATCTTTTGCTCAATATTTGCTGCCGCTCAAACCGCACAGCAATGGGTAGATAATGTATATAAAAAATTGAGCGATGATCAGCGTATTGCCCAACTGATCATTATCCGGGCCTATTCTAACAAAGGCGTTGAGGCCAATGTGGTCAATGATATTAAAAAATATAATGCAGGTTCCATTTGCTTTTTCCAGGGAGGGCCGGTAAGGCAGGCGCAGCTCACCAATTATTATCAAAGCCTGGCTAAAACGCCTATCCTTATTACTATTGATGGCGAGTACGGGCTGGGCATGCGGCTGGACAGTGTAACCAAATATCCTTACGGCATGACACTGGGTGCGGTAACAGATGCGTCGTTGGTATATCAAACTGGTAAATGCATCGGAGAGCAACATAAAAGGCTGGGTGTGCAGGTGGATTACGCTCCGGTAGCGGACATTAATAATAACCCGGATAATCCTGTGATCGGCTATCGCTCTTTCGGAGAAGATAAATACAGGGTAGCACGTGCGGGCGTTGCTTATATGAAAGGTATGCAGGATGCCGGCATCATGGCCTGCGCCAAACATTTTCCGGGACATGGGGATGTGGCGGTGGATTCGCACCTCGACCTTCCGGTGATCAACAAAACCCGTACACAGCTGGATGACCTGGAGTTATATCCTTTTAAAGAAATGATCAAAGAAGGCGTTCAGAGTATAATGGTAGGGCATCTGTCTGTTCCTTCAATTGACAATGGTAAGAACAGGGCTACGTCTATTTCTAAAAACGCGGTAGATGGCCTGCTGCGAAAAGAGCTGGGCTTTACGGGGCTTACCTTTACAGATGCACTGGACATGAAAGGGGTGGCCAAATATTTCCCGGGTGGCACGATAGCGGTGGAAGCGCTGATAGCGGGTAACGATATGCTTTGCCTGCCCGAAAGCGTTGCAGGGACTATTAAAGCGGTAAAGGATGCCATCAAAAAAGGGCGGCTTTCCTGGAAGGATATTGAAACAAAAACGAAAAAGGTTTTACTGGCCAAATATAACCTGGGCATGAGCAACCTGCAGCCTGTGGAGATCAATAATCTCTTAAACGACCTGAATGCCGATACGGACGCCATGCGGGCGCAGGTAGCCAAAAAATCGCTCACGTTGCTGAACCTGATCAATCCCACTACTTTCAGAAGCGACTTTTTTACCTGGCCTTTAAAGAAGGAACGGAAAATCGCTTATGTTTCTTTTGGAAACGGCGGTAAGGATGTGCTGGCAGACCGGCTGAAGCAGGATTTTAATGCTGATGTTTTTTCGATCCGTTATGCAGATCCGGCAGGCAAAGGGGGCGCTGTTGTAAAAGCGATTGAAAAGGGTAAATACGACGATGTGGTTATCGGGTTTCACGATATCGGCTTAAGAAAAGGGGCCAACAATTATGGTATTACACAAAGCACTATTCAAAACTGGTATGCGCTTAATAAATCCAATGCGATCACCCTTGTCTTTGGCAACCCGCTATCGCTGTCCGCTTTTTGCCAGGCCAAATCGCTGGCTGTCTGTTATGAGGATGATGGCGTCTTTCAAAATGCAGCTGCAGATTGGCTGCGTGGCGATTATACTGCTGCGGGAACGCTTCCTGTAAGTGTTTGTACTTTTAAAGCGGGAGCAGGTAAGCTATTGACCCAGTCAAATATAACTTCGTATGAGCCGATCGGCGACGACCGTTTTAGCGCTGTGGATGAAATAGCCCTTGAGGGTATTAAAAAAAAAGCTTACCCGGGGTGCGTGGTTTTAGCAGCCAAAGATGGTAACATTGTTTATTACAAGGCTTTTGGCAATTATGAGTACGACAGTACGCACCCCATGCAGCTCAACAGCATTTTTGACCTGGCTTCGGTAACCAAAGTTTCGGCGGTAACCGTTGCGGTAATGAAATTATCGGAACAGGGCAAAATCGATTTAAAAAAAAAGCTTGGTGATTACCTCTCTTTTACCAAAGGTTCCAATAAGGCAAATCTTACCCTTGAAAATATTATCCTGCACCAGGCCGGAATGGTGCCTTTTATAGCTTTTTATAAAGAAACACTGGACGCTGAGGGTAACCCCAGGCCCGAACTTTACCGCACCAGCCCGGAACCCGGTTTTACGACCCAGGTAGCACGCAACCTGTATATCCGCGACGACTGGAAGGATACGATCTGGCGGCGTATTTTACAAAGCCCTGTTATTCCGCAGGGAAAAAAATATGAGTACAGCGATAATGATTTCTGGTTTTTAGGAAAGATTGTTGAAACCGTTTCGGGTAAGCCCCTGGAGCAATATGTAAGGGATAGTTTTTATATACCCCTGCACATGGGCACAACCGGCTACCATCCGCTGGAGCGATTTAAACCGGATGAAATAGTGCCAACAGAAAAAGAGGTTGGATTTCGAAACCAGTTGCTGCAGGGCACCGTGCACGATGAAGGCGCGGCACTGGGCGGAGGAGTGGCCGGTCATGCAGGCTTATTTTCTGATGCCTATGATTTGGGAAAATTATACCAGATGCTGTTAAACGGCGGAGAATTGAATGGACAGCGTTGCCTGAAATGGGAAACGATACAAAATTTCACGGCCTATCATAGCGCTATCAGCCGCAGGGGTTATGGTTTTGATAAGCCGGAAAAACCTGCCCGTCCGTCAGGCGGGGATAGTGCCACCAGCGCCCGGACATACCCCAGTAAGCTGGCATCTCCACAAGCCTATGGCCACGCGGGTTTTACGGGTACCTGCGTTTGGGCAGACCCCCGGTATAATATCCTTTATATCTTTTTATCGAACCGCGTATACCCTACCCGCAATAACCCGGGACTGGGCGCGCTTGATATCCGCGGCCGCCTACAGGACGCTGTTTACAGAAGCCTGGGCGTGGCACAGTAATGTTGTAACGAATGAGATCGCTATTTTGTACCCTGTTAATGGCTGTTGCATTTATGTCATGCAAAAAAACAAAGCAGCGACTCACCGTGCCGGCGGTTTACTACTGGAAAAGCAACTTCAGGCCCACGGCTTTTGAAAAAAAAAGGCTGGATAGTTTGCAGGTGCAGGTATTGTATATCAAATTTTTTGATGTGGCCCGGGACGCTTTCGAAAAAAAAGTGCTCCCTGTGGCAAAGATAACAATGACAGATACGGCTTATCTGCATAGCAAAAAGATAGTGCCCACGATTTTCATCACCAATGAAATTTTTTATAAAACAGACAGTGCGCAGATCGAAAAGCTGGCCGTAAATATTACTTCCCTGCTGAATAAATATTTACTTTTATACCGGATAAAAAATACTGATGAAATACAAATTGATTGTGACTGGACAAATACCACGAAAAACAGCTATTTCCGCCTGCTGCGGCTGATCAGAAAAAACAATAAAGGCAAAGCGATCTCCGTTACTATTCGCCTGCACCAGCTAAAATATACTACATCCTCCGGCATACCTCCTGCGGACAAAGGGCTTTTAATGTGCTATAATATGGGCACCCTCCAGGATATGAAAGCAAAAAATTCCATCATTGATCCCCGGGAGTTCAGCAAATACAGCAAAAGCATTAATAATTATCCGCTGAAGCTGGATGCAGGTCTGCCGCTTTTCAGCTGGTACGTGCTTTTCAGGAATAACACTTATGCGGGATTGTTTTCGGACCTCCCGGATCCCTTTTTAAAAACGCTCAGGCCGGTTGCCGCGGGCAGTTTTGAAGTGATACAGGATACACTGCTTAACGGCAGGCCGCTGAAGACCGGAGACCTGCTGCGTTATGAAAACAGCGAGTATCCCTCCATTCTCGATGTTGAAAAACAGCTGGCTGCCCGGCTCACATCGCAAACCCTGCGTGTGGTTTTGTATCATTGCGATTCAGTAATTTTAAATAAATATTCTTTACATGACCTGGAAAACCTTTACGGCAGCCTGCGCGGTGATTAGCGCAGCGCTTGTTTCGGTACCGCAAAATATTATCGGCTGCGGAGGAAGCATCGACCCTTACGATTATTATTTAAGCTTCTTTAATCAGTATGCGGCGGCGCAGATTCAATACAAACCGTTCTTTTATACCAACGAACAATTTTTGTTTGACTACGAGGAGCCGGTAAGCACAGAAGCGGCGATCGTAAAAGAATGGGTTGATTTTACAAACCACACCGCTACCGAAAAAGATGCCCTCGCGTTCATAATGAAATTTCCGGCAAAAGATATCAGCCAGCTTTATTATCATATCGAAAAAAATAATCCGGCTACTATTGCCGACTCTATTAGTAAAAACAGCATGTCAACATTCTTTTTACAGGGAAAAGATCTTGAGGCGCTGGGGTACATTTTATATGCCAAAAAAGTGGAGCCGTATGTAGTACAGACCGATTACTGGGAGCCTGAGCGCCGGGACAGCCTTTCCATGGATAAACTGCTGAAGAACGGATTGCAATTGTACAATGCCGCTAAAACAGATCTCTTTAAACTTAAATACGCCTACCAGGTTATCAGGCTGGCACATTATAACCATCACTACCAGGATGCGGTTAAATATTATGATGAGCTGGCCGCAGCCAATACAACCAACAGCGTGCTGCAGCCTCTGTGCCTGGCTCTTAAAGCGGGTGCTCTTTTTCGTACGGGCAGACAAAAGGAAGCCGCCTATCTTTTTTCAAAAGCATTTAACCAGCATCATGTAAACAAGATCTCTAACTATTACGGTTTTGACTGGTCGGTTACCAACAGTGAAGATAAAGCCGCTTACTTATCGCTTTGTAAAAACAACGAAGAAAAAGCAGGCATGCTTTCCCTGTTTGCATTAAAGAACCCCGATCTGGATTTGCAGGAATTAAAAGAGATCTATTCTTTGAACCCGGCAAATGATTTGCTGCCGACGTTGGTAATCCGCGAAATCAATAAATATGAAGAGGATTTTTTAACCCCTTTGATTGGTAAAGAGTATAATACCGGGATACTGGGCATCAGTTATTATTATCAGTATGCCCCTAAAGAAACCGATAGTATATTACAGGCGCAGAAGCCGGGATTATGGGCGCTGGTTGACTTCTTAAACAGCATTTCCCGGGATAAAAAAATAAAAGATCCGGCCCTAATGCAATTAGCCGCAGGTTACGGGGCTTATATGTTGCGCGATTTTGCAAAAGCGAACAACTATCTGGCTCTGGCAAAAAAAATGCGTATGACGGCCGCGTTGCAGGATCAATGGATGCTGACTAATTTGCTGGTCACCATCAGCTCGCAGGATAAAATAGATGCTCCGTTTGAAGCCCGGATCCTGCCTTCTCTTGAGTGGCTTTATAAAAAAGCCACAGCCCATAGAAATAAGGAAAATGCAAACGAATTTTACTATGGCAACGAAGAGGCGGCGCAATGGGCAAAGTTTTACCGCAATCTTACTGTAGATATTCTTTCAAAACGGTATAAAGCCCAGGGCGATTTAAACAAAGCCTTGCTGGCGTTAGGCGCTGTAGAGTCCCTCGATGTTGCTTATTATAATACGGCTGTAGACTTTTTACGTTCAGCCTTCAGCGGTAAGCAAACGGAAGCGTTATATAATTTTTTAGCGGCAAAAAGATTCACCCCTTATGAACGTTTTTTAATACAGGGCAATAAATTTAAAATTGAAGAGGTAGCTGATTTTGCAGGCACCGCTTATCTGAGAGATTATAATTATGACAAAGCGATTGAATGGTTTCAGAAAGTACCGGGACAAAATGCTGTTATTGAAAAAGACCCGTTTATCGATATTCTGTTCGACAGGGAGGAGCGCCTGCCCAATGACCAGGTAACCACAAGCAAACCGGCCTATGCTAAAGAGATGAAGCGCTTAGAGGAACTGGCAGCACATGATAAAGTTAACGCAGCGCAACACTTTTATAAACTCGCCCTCGGTTGTTATAATGTAACTTATTACGGCTATGCCTGGAACCTCGTAGAATATTTTCGCAGCGGGGTGGACGGATATTATATCCCCGAGAACGCAATGCCTTTTGAAAAGGAATATTATGGCGCTTACAGGGCAAAAGAATATTTTAAAAAAGCAATGGATGCCGGCAGGGACAAAGAGTTTAAAGCAAAGTGCCTGTTTATGATGGCTCGTTGCGAACAAAAACAAATTCAAAAGCCTCAATACGGCGCGTTTGGCTATAATAACTACGATCTTTACGATCAAAAAACAAAGGAGTATTACCTTCTGTTTGCCAGCAATAAGTATTTTCCGCAGCTGCGGTCGGATTTTAAGGATACAAAATTTTATAAAGAAGCATTAACGCGCTGCTCTTACCTGGAGGATTTTACAGGAAAGTAAGGTAAAACCCGCTTCGGTAAAAATGTATCGCTGGAATTGAATTTTTTTTATACTTTTGCCCTCCCAAAAGAAAAGGTTCTTGTATATATATATTGCCGTTTGCGGCGCCGGTCTTTCCGATAACTATCGGTCCTATAGCTCAGCCGGTTAGAGCATCTGACTCATAATCAGAGGGTCCCTGGTTCGAGCCCAGGTGGGACCACTTAACAATCAAGCAGTTACAAAATTGTAGCTGCTTTTTTTATGTCTACTGATAAACAATTGATAAACATTTTTTCTTTTATGGCTCAGTGGATGAAAAAAAATCCCAAAAGCTAAAAAAGATTGAAATTATTGGTTCCCTATACCTCCTAAAAATAGAAAGTACTATTAATTCAATCGGATGGATCATGTAATGTTATCGGCAGGTAAACCTGTGTATTTCTAATTACCGAAATTGGTGCACTTTTATTTGCCGATAACACTCTTCTAATAATTTATACAAAAAAGACAAGATGGTAATAGAACAATATAGAGAGAATGGTGAATATAACAGCGTGCGCAATCCTAACGTATTATACTAAATTGTCTCTTCCCAGCCAGCCATTTTTGCAATCATGTACAACTCTGAATAATGAAAACTCATCCGTAAGCTCATCAGCAAATGCGATTAACTGCTCTCATGAAATTCTAAAGTCCATGATTAATATACCAAATGGGTAGAAATCCGTATCAGGTTCTTTGGCTTTGTGCAGGCAACAGTCAACTATTTTTAACACATGGTTCTTATACGAATTTTGCCGAACAGCAGGGATTAATTATTATTGTACTACAAATGAAATTATGTTAAGCAGTATTAAACCGATTAATAAGCAATCCATGGCTGAGCATGTGGAACTCAGCATTCAAAAATATCTGCGGGACAACAATTTTAAATTAGGAGATGCATTGCCTACAGAACTGGAGCTGGCCACCGCCCTGGGCGTTAGCCGGAATGTGGTTCGGGAAGCGCTTAGCAAGTTTAAAATGATGGGGATCATCGATAGTAAGAAAAAAGTGGGCATGGTGATCTCCAATCCTGATATTGTGGGAACAATCGAAAAAATGCTGCATCCTGCAATAATGGACAATAGCACCCTCCAGGACCTTTTTGAGCTGCGGCTGGCTTTGGAAATGGGCATAGCCGAGCTTTTATTTATACATAAAACGGAGAAAGACATTAAAGAACTTGAGGAAATTGTAGAAAGGGAAGACAAAAGTATTAAGGGAAAGGGCACTTTCCGGATAAAGAACGAGATCGCTTTTCATGGAAAATTGTATGATATTTCCGGGAATAATACGCTGCGCCGATTTCAGCTTTTGCTACTGCCCGTTTTTGAATATGTAATTAAACTTGAAGGCAACAAGCTGGTTTCGGGAGCCATTACACATAAAGACCTGGTAAAAATTCTTAAAAGCGGCACGGCCGACGATTTTAAAAAAGGGATGTTAGCGCACTTACAGCCCCACTTTGAGCGGATCAAAAAACTGAAGCAGTTACCCAAAAAATAAATCAGAAAAATTTTTTATAAAACCGGTATGATTTGATTTATATTTTATACATTTGTTATGTAGTACATAACTACTAAATAGTTGTTTAAAATTGAAGCATACGAAAAAAGTTTTTATGGCTTGTTATAAGGGGCAGGTGTATTGTTTGCCACATCCTCTTTTAATAATGGAGCGCCTGGCAGCATGGATGTATATCGCCATGCGCCGGGCACAACTGGTAATACTACCCGGCTTAAGTGCTGCTGTGTTTGGTAATAAAGATGGGGTTGAACCAAACCGAAAGTTATCAGATGATGGTATTTAATAAAATAACGAAAGATTCGGCAGGGATGAAAGTAACCAAATTAATATTATTTTTTTTTCTTCTGGTAAACAGTGCAGCCGGGCAAAAAACCTGTGAAGTAAGTCAATATGGATTTACAATACCCATAGTAAAAGAGAAAGGGTATGTAGCTTTGGTAAGGGTAGCATTGCTCCCTGCTGCCGGGCCGGGTACCGCAGATTTTTTAGACGGCGTCCATATAGATTTAAGGGGTACGGCTGATTTTTCAGAAGTGAGCGCCATTAAGGTTTATTGCAATGCCGACAGTAATTATCTTACCGAAGAGAGGGCGCTTAACGCGCCTCTTTTTAGTACTTATACTACTTCCGCAAAAAGCAATAAAGAAATAACATTAAACGGGAATTTCAGGCTAAATAAAGACATCAACTACCTCTGGATCGGCATTGAGTTGAGTAAATATGCAAAGGTAGGACATACCCTGTCATTAAGGCTTTCGGGGATATCCATCAACCGGAATTTAATAAACATAACCGCTCCTCAAATATTTACCTACCGGGTAGCAAGCGCAGTTCGGCAATCTATGCAGGACAATGTGCATACTTCCAGAATACCGGGTTTGGCAACGGCCCTGAACGGCGATTTAATTGCAGTTTATGATGCACGATATCAATCCCGGCGCGATTTGCAGGGGGACATAGATATTGCTATTAGCAGAAGTGTGGATGGAGGCAATTCGTGGCTGCCTTTGCAAAGGGTTATTGACAGGGGTACCTGGGGCCAACTGCCTGAAAAGTTTAATGGCGTATCGGACCCGTGTATACTGGTTGACGCAAAAAAAGGAACCATTTTCATTGCCGGGTTATGGATGCATGGCGTTTTGGACGAGAAAGGAAAGTGGATAGAAGGGCTTACCGATTCCAGTAGTCAATGGAATCATCAGTGGCGGGATCGTGGCTCGCAGCCGGGTTTTGATGTAAAGCAGACCTCGCAGTTCTTAATAGTTAAAAGTACCGATAATGGGAAAACCTGGTCGGCTCCGGTTAACCTTACAGCAATGTGTAAGAAAAAAGAATGGTGGTTATGGGCGCCTGCACCCGGAAGCGGATTTACGATGAACGATGGCACATTGGTTTTCCCAACGCAGGGAAGAGATACAACAGGCAAAGCGTTTTCTAATATCACCTATAGCAAAGATGGCGGTAAAACATGGAAAACCAGCAATGCGGCCGTTACGGCCTCTACCACAGAGTGTGCGGCTGCTCAATTGTCTGACGGGTCAATAATGCTTAATATGAGAACCAATGCCAATAAGGGTATTACCGGGGAAGGAAATGGCCGTTCTGTTGCGGTAACGGAGGACATGGGAAAAACCTGGAAAGAGCATCCTACTTCGCGCAAAGCCTTGCCCGAGCCCGTATGTATGGCCAGCTTGTTTAAGCATGAATATATTGCGGAAGACGGAAGTAAAAAAAATGTGCTGCTATTCCTGAATCCGAATGCAACAACCAGGCGCAATAGGATGACACTTAAAATAAGTTATGATGATGGCAAAACCTGGCCCCCGGAAAAATACATACTGCTGGACGAATTGAACGGGAGCGGGTACTCCTGCATCACATCAATAGATAACCATACCATTGGAGTGATTTATGAGAGCAGCCAGGCGCAGCTGGTATTTGAAACGATCAATTTAAAAGAGATAACAAACTAAAAATGGATATACAAAAAACAGAGGGGTTACTGGCCGCTACCTTCAGCACTTTCGATGAGGATATGGAGTTAAATCTTGATTTAATACCTGTAATAGTAGACAAATTACTTTCAGATGGCGTAAAGGGTGTTTTTGTTGGAGGTACCAATGGAGAAGGGTTAAGCCTTACAACAGAAGAGCGCATGGCAGTGACGGCAGCTTATGTGAAAGCGGTTAATAAAAGGATGCGCGTGTTTGCCCATGTGGGGCATAGCTCTATAAGGGAGGCCAAGAAACTGGCAGCTCATGCACAAAGCGTTGGCGTAGATGCTATTTCAGCGGTTGCGGCATTTTATTTTAAACCGTCTTCGGCTGAAAACCTTGCGGATTGTATGGCAGCAATAGCTTCGGCGGCGCCGGGTACCCCGTACTATTACTATCATATACCGGCAGTAACAGGCATATCGGTAAGTGTAACTGAATTTTTAAAATATGCAGAATCAAAAATACCTAATCTTGCTGGTGTAAAGTACACGGCAAGCACCCTTCATGAATACCAGGACTGTTTGAAGTATAAAAATGGAAAGTTCGATATCCTTTTTGGATATGACGAATTACTGCTTCCTGCATTAAGCATGGGCGCTAAAGCAGCTATAGGAAGCACGTACAGTTTTGCCGCGCCCCTGTACCTGGAAATAATGGACCTTTTTAACCAGGGCAGACTGGCAGCAGCCGCCGCCGCGCAGTACGACTGCATTAAAATGATAAAAGCGTTGGGCATGTATGCGCCTATACCGGCTCAAAAGCAAATCCTTAAACTGGCCGGGCTTGATCTGGGCGGTTGCCGTTTGCCGCTAATGGCGCTTAATGATGAGAAGTGCCAGGGGCTAAAAGAATATCTTGATAGTATCCGGTTTTTTGAACGCCTGGAAGCATCCAGGCAGTATATTGCAGGTGGCGTCGTTTTGCATTAAGAATAATGTATAAAATGATAAGAAGTATCTTTCTGTTAAATGTTATTTTATTGAGTATGTCACCGTTTTCTCAAACGAAATCCAGGTTTTATGACTGGCAATTATTAGATAATATTCCCGACGCTGTGGGCTTTGCCGGTTCTTTTGCCGGCGTTTCCAATGGCGCGTTAATAGTAGCGGGCGGCGCTAACTTTCCCAATAATGGCGCGCCCTGGCTGGGTTCAAGGAAAATATGGTATGATGATATTTTTGTTTTGAAAGCGCCATCAGGAAAATGGGAGCGGGTGGGCAGGTTGCCCCGGCCACTTGGTTATGGTATCTCCATTACCACAAAAGAAGGCATTATTTTTATTGGAGGAAGTAACGGGGAGGGGCATTATGCCGATGTATATATGCTGATATATGAAAACGGGAATATTGAGGTAAAAAAAATGCCCTCTTTACCGCTAACATTAGCGAATGGCTCGGGCGCATTAGTAAATGGGCATGTATATGTAGTGGGCGGGCTTTTAAATCCGGATGATCAGGTAACGCAAAAAACATTGTTCTCTCTCGACCTGGAAAATATTGATAAGGGATGGAAACAGCTAAGCGATCTGCCGGGCCCTTCCCGGATGCTTGCTGTAGCTGCCGCCGTTAAAAATACTTTTTATGTATTTAGCGGTACCCAATTAACAGATGGCAAACGTAACTATTTAAAAGATGGTTATAGTTACAGTGATAAAGAAGGATGGAAACGATTAAAGGACATGCCTTATGCTACGGTAGCGGCGCCCTCGCCAACATTTAGCGATACTGATGCCGTTTATATTTTGGGCGGCGACGATGGAACGATGGCCAATAGCGATTTGCGGGAAAAACACCCCGGCTTTTCGACCCATATCCTGGAATTTAATCTCCGTAAAAGGGAATGGAGTATTGAAGGTAAAATTCCGATAGATCAAAAAGAGGATGCAGCAGAAAACCCTAACAATAGTGTTTGGGCGCCGGTAACCACAACGATGGCTGTATGGGAAAATAAAATTGTGTTACCGGGAGGAGAAGTGAGGCCGGCCACCAGAACGCCCAGGGTGCGTGCCGTTACCTTTCGTAAAAAGTAAATAAAGGCCATTTAGTTATAAGTGATGAATGCTTATAAAACTTTTTGTTGTTATTTCGGGGTTACCGGTCGGTTCTCTGAATAATGTTAAGTTGTGCAAATAGGCTATACACGCTTTTTAGGAATTGCCTGAAAGATTGCCCGGGTATAGTATCCGGATCTGATAAAACAAAAAATAAACTAATGAAATAAGGATAAAAATTAGCGAGCTAAATTATATCCAAAACGATGATAATTTTTATGCCAATTCCATCTGACCATTAAAAACAATAAAAAATAAACAGATGAAACAATTTTTCTTTTTATTATTCTTTGTATTGAAGATTATTTTCAATGCTGAGGCACGCATAGAGTTACCTGCCATATTGGGCAGCGGCATGGTATTGCAACAAAGATCGGAAGTCCCGATCTGGGGCAGGGCCAGGGCCAATTTTATGGTAAAGGTAAAACCTTCATGGGACACCCGCACCTATACTGTAAAGTCGGATGGAGAAGGTAATTGGCGGGTTTTAATAAAAACCCCTTCAGCCGGTGGCCCCTATAATATTTCAATAACTGACGATGAAAAAATTACACTGAGCGATGTTTTAACAGGCGAGGTTTGGGTTTGCTCGGGACAGTCAAATATGGAAATGCCCATGAAAGGATTTTCCAATCAGCCTACGCTGCATTCGAACGATATTGTAACGGAAGCCGCAAATAATTCTTTAAGATTATTTCAGGTACAAAGGGCAGTATCTGTAAGGCCGGAATATTCCTGTGAAGGCAGATGGCAGGTTTCATCGCCTGAATCGGCTTTAAGCTTTAGCGCTATCGGCTTCCAGTTTGGAAAAAGATTACAGGAGATTTTAAAAGTACCGGTAGGTATTATACAATCCACATGGGGCGGTACGCCTATAGAAGCATGGATGGATAAAGAGAGCATACTGCGTTTTAGCGAAAGGCAGATACCGGTGCCGGGCGCTGATGCAAAAGCGGACAGGCTCGAAACAACCTGCTTGTTTAACGCAATGATCAACCCCATTGTTGGATATGGCATAAAAGGTTTTTTGTGGTATCAGGGAGAAACCAATGTACCGCGTGCATCGGAATATGCTGATTTGATGACCCTGATGGTAACGGGGTGGCGCAGGTTGTGGAAGCAGGATAGCCTGTCTTTTTATTATGTACAGATCGCGCCCTGGAACTATGGCGCAAAAAAAGAGGCCGCTCCTTATTTAAGGGAGGCGCAATACAATGCCCTCTCTTTAATTTCCAACAGTGGCATGGTTGTAAGCATGGATAAAGGAAGCAGTACCACCATTCACCCTTCAGATAAAACAACCATCAGCAACAGGCTATTGTACTGGGCTTTGGGAGACACCTACCATGTAAAAGGGATTGCTTATCAAAGCCCTTATTTTGAAAAAATTGTATTTAAAAAAGATACGGCTGTCCTGACGTTTAAAAATACACCTAACGGTTTTACATCAAATGATGAAGAAATAACCGGATTCCAGGTTGCCGGGGCAGACAGGGTATTTCACGAGGCCAGGGCTAAAATCGTTAAAAATACAATTGAGGTTATCAATAGCGAAGTTAAAAATCCTGTTGCGGTAAGGTATGCTTTTACCGACATCATTAAAACAAATCTGTATAGTGTGGAAGGCTTGCCGGTGGCACCCTTTAGAACGGATAACTGGTAATTGTAATCGGTAATATGGAATACGGAAAATCAATACAGTCGGGCAGTAATTACAAATGGGTTGTTGTGGGCCTCTTATGGGTGGTGGGGTTATTGAACTACCTCGACCGGCAAATGCTTTCAACGATGCGCCCGGCCATGGAGATCGATATAACAGAGCTGCAGCGCGCAGAGAATTTTGGAATTTTAATGTCTGTTTTTTTATGGATTTACGGGTTTATGAGCCCGGTTTCCGGGATAATATCTGACAGGACCAACAGGAAATGGCTGATTGTAATCAGTCTCTTTATCTGGTCAGCCGTAACATTTATGATGGGCTTTGCAACTTCATTTACAGAATTAAAATGGCTGCGTGGATTAATGGGGATCAGCGAAGCCGTTTATATTCCTGCGGCATTATCCCTCATTGCGGATTATCATCATTCAAAAACCAGGTCGCTTGCCGTAGGCATTCACATGACAGGGCTCTATTTCGGGCAGGCATTAGGCGGCTTTGGCGCCACTTTTGCAAAAGCGTATTCATGGCATCACACCTTCTTTGTATTTGGAATGATAGGAATACTCTATTCCATTATACTGGTAATCTTTTTAAAAGAGAACAGAACTGTATCCGTTCCGGAAAAACAACCGGTTGCTGAAAATAAACCCGGGGCATTAAGAGGCATGGCATGGTTGTTAAGTAATATTTCTTTTTGGGTGATACTGTTGTATTTTGCCATACCGAGCCTGCCCGGGTGGGCCACAAAAAACTGGCTGCCCACCTTATTCTCTCAAAGCTTAAATATTGAGATGGCTGTGGCAGGCCCCATTGCAACAGTCACTATTGCAGCATCCTCATTTGTGGGCGTGCTGTTAGGAGGAACCCTGTCCGACAAATGGGTTCAAAAAAATATAAGGGGAAGAGTTTATACCAGCGCTATCGGGGTGTTTCTTACCGTTCCTGCCGTGATCATACTGGGATTGGGCCATACCACCCTGGTGCAGGTATTCGCAGCGGTACTCTTTGGGCTTGGCTTTGGTATGTTTGATGCTAACAATATGCCTATACTCTGCCAGTTTGTTCCGGCCAGGTACCGGGCAACGGGGTATGGGCTTATGAATATGACGGGCGTGTTTTTCGGAGCGTTTATTACGGGGGTATTAGGAAAGTCGACTGATGCCGGAAACCTGGGGCGCGACTTTGCATTAATGGCTGGTGTTGTATTGCTGGTTGTAATAGTACAGCTTGCAGTGTTAAGACCTGGATACCAGGAGTTGGAATAAGAAAGTGTACCCGTAAAAAATTTGGCAGTGAATTTTTTATAATTATATTTGTAGTACATTACTACAAAATATATGTACTTTTAATATTTAAAAAACCATTGATTGCCTGGTTTTGTAGTAGGAAATATATTCTTCTAAAGAAAGCAAACTGTTTACATATGAAAATTCTGGAAAGGTTGCGGGGTTTATTTAATAGCGGTATTTTATGTTGCCTGCTGTTTTGTTCCTGTGCTAAAGAAATAAACCAGTATTATAACCCAAAGGGGTCTTTAGACAAAAACATTATTGAGGTATTGGAGGCCGACGGGCGTTTTTCCAGGTTTGTGGCAATGATCGATAAGCTGGATTTACGGAAAACACTAGGTGCGGGCGCTATTTACACCTGCTTGGCGCCTACTGATGAACAGGTAGACGCTTATCTGGCTAAATCAGGATATGCTTCAATAGAGCTGGCGCCGGAAGCCGAATTACGAAGATACGTTAACTATCATTTCATAAATGGCATGTATTATGAGTATGATATCAATAAAATTTACAACGCAGCCACGTCGCTGGTAGCTAAAACCCGCGCTACTAATTTTACAACAAGAACGGAAGGAACTAATCCGGGCAAAAGCATCAGGCTATTTTCATCGTCTTTTTTTACCGCTCAAAGTAACGATTTTGTAAGCCTGTATGGGGTAACCGACAGCAATAACAGCTTAAATGTTGAAGGAATTTCTATTTCAGAACCGGACATTGATGCAGGCAATGGTGTGATTCATGTGCTGGGCTCGGAGCTGGAAGTGGCGCCGCGGACAGATGAAGCCCTGGCTGCGGATCCCGAAACAACGGTTTTCAGCTCCTGGCTGGAAAAACATGTGCAATACGAACTGGGTGAAAAGGATGAATTCGGGTGGGTGGATACCACCTTATATAAAAATTTTTCAATTGGTCGGAATCTGGCTAATGAATCTGTTTTATCTACTTTGCTTGTGCCCACCAATGCTGCTATTACCGAATATTTTACACCTTACTTACAGTATCTGGACAATACCATCGATTCAGTGCCCAAAAGGGTAATGTATTCGCTTATCCGGGCATGTATAATAGAAAACCTGTGGTTTAAGAGCGACCTGCAACGATATGATCCTGACTGGAGAGCGCTGACCGGTTATCCCAATATGATAACAAATGTTCCTTCTTTGATATCAGGGTCAGTACGGGCCAGCAACAGTATTGTATACAAGATCAATAAAGTGGTTCCCTCCCCCGAAATGCATAGTGTGGCAGGGGGCGTTTATTTGCGTTACAAAAAATACAGCCAGTGGTACTGGATGTTTGAAAACGCAGGGATAAGTTCGGGAATGTATGACGTGTTGTATTATCAGCACAGTCCCAAAACCGTCCTGATACAATCAGATGACGTCTGGGGGTTCCCGCTGGCAGAAGATATGGAAACGGATGCTTTGGAGTTGAGGAAGCAGGAATGCCTGGCTGGCGTATTTGATGTGGATGTGAGAGCCGACAACGGATTTAGAAAACGGTTTTACCCAACAGGGTATGGCTATGTACTATATGATAATGGAAGATTTTATGATTATACCGGGAGTTCTGTGGGGTTGGTTTCCACCGCTTCAGAATGGGACGGCGCCAATGGGGCCATTTATCAGGTGGACGGGTTTCTTCATCCATTAGACAAGTTAAATGACACGTTAACAGTATACCACCAGATATTAAAAGATCCTGAACTGAGTTCGTTTGCTTCTGCATTGAGTCTTTCCGGCGTTTCGTCTCAATTGATGCTTAATGGTTTTTTCACCTTCACAATACTTGCCCCCACAAATGAAGCGATAAGCAATGCGGGAATTAATATCAGTACCATGAGTACCGATGAGTTGAAAACCTTTGTGCAATCCTATATTGTACCCAACAGGTATGTATTTTCTGATGGTGAATTTAACGGCCCGATTGCTAATAAAAATGGGGAAAATGTAACGTTTGCAGGCACCTGGGACACATTCAGCATTACTAATGCCGCCGGCAAAACAATTCAACCTGTTGCCTCAAACGTGCAGGGAAGCAACGGGGTTGTTCATAAAGTCAGCAATGTATTTTAAAAATATTTAAAGGAATTATAGCTCATGGGCCAAAACTTTTTTAAGAATAGAATCATGATTTTGGTAACAATGTTTTGCTGCGGCACAATCTTAAACGCGCAGGATGATATTGTATTTAACGGCGTTGTATATGATAAAAAGGATGGAAAACCACTACCGGATGTTTCTGTAATGCTGGTGAATGCTAATAATCTTGCATTAGGCGGAACCAAAACAAATGAAGAAGGGAAGTTCACCGTTAAAAATGTGGGCGGTGCAGCGAAGATCATTTTTTCTAATTTAGGGTATAATACCCAGGAGGTATTACTGGGAAAGAAGACCTTTTTTACGATATATCTTTTAGAAGACAGCACCTCGATGGATGCGGTGGTCGTTTCCCAAACCGTCAAAAAGAAAGCCGATCTGGGATTTTTATCGATAGATAAAAGAGAATTGTCAAGTGCCGTAGCATCCGTTGACCTGGAAAATACCGAAAAAATGCCGGTGGTGAATGTAGAGCAATTGTTGCAGGGCATGGCCCCGGGTTTACAGGTTGTTGCGGCAAGCGGCGATCCGGGCGCAGCAGCGAGCATCCGGATCAGGGGTATTTCCAGCATTTCGGGAATGAATGATCCACTATGGATCGTAGACGGGGCAGAAATAATTGGTAATAACTACCAGGTAGCCAGCATTACCGATTTCGGCTTTAGTCCGATTGGCGATCTGGATCCTTCGGATATTGCCTCTATCGATATTCTGAAAGACGCTTCTGCAACAGCGTTATATGGTTCCAGGGGCGCTAACGGTGTTATCGTCATTCAAACCAAGCGCGGTAAAAAAGGCAAGCCCCAGTTACAGTTTAATTCAAAATTTACGCTGACGCAGGTGCCTCGTACCATTCCTATGCTCTCCGGGGATGAGCAAAGAATTTACTATATTGAAAAAGCCACGGGAGGAATAGATGACGGAACCACCTGGCCCGAACTGAGGGGCGATTTAACGCGATCTGATGCCTGGATCTATAACAACAATACAGATTGGACAGATATCATTACGAGAAAGGGAATATATCAGCAGTATAATGCTGCTTTGAGCGGCGGCGGCGACCGGATAAATTATTACTGGGGACTTGGTTATGCCAACCAATACGGAACTACAAAAGGTACCGGATACGACCGGTTCAACACCCGGTTCAACCTAAACTACAACGTTTCGGACCGGCTGAAGGTCACGGCAGATCTGAACTATACTAATTCGCTTACAGATAAAAGGGGCCAGGAGCACCCGATTAGTTCAGCGGAAATTAATCCGCTTCTTTTAGCCCGGCAGATACCGGCTTACTTCCCTGTGTATTCGAAAAACGGGCTGGATTATTTTGTGGACAGGGATATCAGTGTTTCTTCACTTTCTCGGTATAATCCTTTGGCAATTATAGACTACTCTACTTATTATACCAAGGCCAACAGGTTTATGGCTTCTACCTCGGTGGACTTTAAAATTTTGAATAATCTTGACTTCAGGGCCCAGGTTTCTACAGATTTCCGGGAATCGGCTGACGAATATTTTTTGCCCGGGTATGCAACAGATGCGGTGCCGGGCGAAGCGCTGTATAATGCAGGCATGCAAACGGAAGGCTACCAGCTGATGGTGAACAGTAATAACCGGCTGACCTGGTCTGCTATTAAGGGCAAGGAGAACCGGCTGACCTTTACAGGCGTGCTTACCTATAACCTGGACAGAAACAATTCAACAGAACTGGAATATTATAACGGTTCTTCATCAAAACTAAAGTCTTCAGATGCAGCGGCTGTCATTTCAGGTGCAACAGGTACCTATGGTACCAGTAAATATTTGGGCATGTTTTTGCAGGGGCATTATGCTTTGAAGGACCGCTACTTTTTAACGGTAACCGGCAAAACAGAGGGCGACTCCAGGTATGGCGCTGACAATCCTTATTCTGTATTCCCGGCCATTGGAGCAGCATGGGAAGTGAATAAAGAATCTTTTTTAAAAGATGCAAAATGGATCAGCTATATCAAACCGAGATTTGCTTATGGCGTTACCGGCAATCTTCCCAACCTGGATAATCTTTATGATATTTCATACAGTACCGGAACCGGTTATTTAGGCCAGACCTATACCTATCCTTCAAAATTTGCCAGCGAAAGCATCCGGGAAGAACGCACAACCGAATATAACCTGGGGCTGGACTGGTCGTTCTTTAAAGACAGGTTTACCGGTCAGTTGGATTTTTATGCACGCACTACCAGGAATCTTTTATTGCAGGAGCGATTGTCTTCCACGCTTGGGTATGCTTCGCAATATATCAACTTTGGCACTGTCAGAAATTCGGGATGGGAACTGGGCATCACAGGAATTATTTTGAATGGCGGTAATGAAAAATTAAGATGGAAATCCTTTTTTAATATCGCAACTAACCGGAACAAACTGCTTAAACTTCCTGACTTATTTGATGCAGATGCATTTAGCTCAACCAAGGGCGGTTTTACCTCCAAACTACAGGAAGGTGATGTGATCGGCGGATTTTATGGTTACCGGGCTTTGGGCGTTTATGCGCGTGACGAAGACGCTGTCCTGAAGGATGCTTCCGGAAATATCATTTACGAGGCAGACGGCACAACGCCCAAATACATGCACTACGGTTCTGCTTCCGGGCACCTGTTTGCCGGGGGAGATATGATTTATGATGATGTGAATAAAGACGGGATCATTAACGAGCTGGATATGGTGCAGATTGGCGATGCCAGCCCTTTATTTTTCGGTGGATGGAATAATACTTTTAATTATAAGAACTGGGTGTTTACGTTAAACCTACAGTACCAGTATGGCAATAATATTATAAACGCTACGCGCCTGTCGATGGAACAAATGGCCTATTCGCACAATCAATCGAGATCTATTTTAGCGCGCTGGCGTAAACAGGGAGATGTTACGAACATGCCGAGGGCGCAACCGGATAATTCCTGGAACGCCATTGCTTCCACCAGGTGGGTAGAGGATGGCTCTTACCTGAGAGTAAAGACGGTTTCGCTAACATACAATGCCAGTAAAGCATTTATTCAGAAAATAGGATTGGGCATTCAGCAGCTGGGCTTTTTTGTAACGGCATATAATTTATATACCTGGACCCGGTATTTAGGACTTGATCCTGAAGTGCCGATTACCGGCAGTGTCGCTTTATTCGGTATCGATAACAGTGCTACGGCGCCGGCCAAGCAATTTACGGCAGGATTGAATATTACTTTTTAACTTTTTATGACCTAACAAGAGATTATGAAGACTGTTTTAAGATATTACCTATTGGCTTGCCTGACCATTTGTTTACTGTCCTGTAATAAAATACTGGAAGTGGAAAAACCAGACAACCTGATCCAGGGCGAATTCTGGCAAAACAGAGACCAGGTATATACCTCACTGATCGGGTTATATACTTCTGTTCAAAATAGCCTGAACACACTTCATGTTTGGGGCGATATCCGTTCCAGCCTGTATGAGCCGGGGCCCGGAGATGCGTTCACTACCGAATACGGGCAATTCTTATCGCAGGATATATATCCTGCCAATTCGCTTTTATCCTGGTCATCGGTTTATAAATCCATCGGATGGATCAATACTTTTATTAAGAATGCACCGGCCGCCCTTACGAATGATCCTACGTTTAAAGAATCGGAACTGAACAACATGCTTGGAGAGGCGTATGCTTTACGCGCCTTAAACTACTTCTACCTGGTAAGGGCATTTAAGGAAGTGCCGTTGATTACGGAACCCTACGAATCTGATACGCAGAAAATGAATATAGCGGCATCTTCAGAAGAAACTGTCCTCAATTTAATTGAATCCGACCTGGAAACCGCATTGCAACAAGCGCCCGAATCTTTTGAAACGGCTAATGAAAAATTTGGCAGGGTTACCAGGAACGCCGTAAGAGCTATATGGGCCGATGTTAAGCTTTGGAGGAATGAGTACCAGGCGGCATTGGACCTGTGTAACGAGTTGGATCAGCAGTACGAATCGTCGCTGGTAGGGCCATTTGAATGGTTTGCGATTTTCAACCCCGGAAATTCGCCCGAAAGCATATTTGAATTACAGTATGAACCAACCGGAACGGCCTCACCCGTTTATGATTGGTATGCTTATTATTCTACCACTTCCTCAACCGGAACCCAATACCTCGCCAACCCGGCGAATGCCCAGCTGATATTTGAGGAAACTTTGTATCCGCCAACACTGCCCGATTATACCAGCTCGGATACGATCCGTTATAAAAACTATGCAATGTTCCGTAGCGATGCCAGCGTGTCCAGCGGGTATGGGTCGGGATGGGAGGTATATAAGTTTTTGGGTCAGCAGGCATATCAGTTATCCTATATCTCTTCAAACGACCAGAGGCTGGTGAATTACATTCTTTACAGGTATCGTGAAATTTTGCTGATGGAAGCGGAAGCGTATGCTATGCTCAATAGGTATGAAGAAGCTGAAGACAGGATCAATAAGATAAGACAACAGTGCAATATTCCCTTATTGTCTACAGGAGAAGCCGGTGAAGGCGAGGAGTTTTTTAGCCGGCTGTTAATGGAAAGGGAAGCCGAGATCGGCTTTGAAGGTAAGGAGTGGTTTGCCGCTGTGAGGATTGCCCGCCGGTCGGGATACCAGGATGTGCTGGTCAACAAATCGGCCACAAACAATTCTATGGGATACGCTTACCAGGTCATCAGAGCCAGACTGCTGAACCCGGAAAGCTGGTTTTTGCCCTATCAAAAAACGGAACTTGAGAATAATGTTCAACTGGTGCAAAAAGAATATTATAAGAATAAATAAGTTTTCAAATCGAAAATATAAAATTATGAATCGCTTTTCTATAATATCAGGCCTCTTCTTTTTATTACTTGCTGGCCATTCCTGCAAGAGAGAGTTTTCCGGCGCCCGGTATGATGCTACAGATGAAATACAGATAATGGATTATATTGACAGTCGGGACGATCTTAGCACCTTTAAAGAACTAGTGGACTATGTTGGGCAAAGGAACCTGTTAAAAACGGCCGGGAACTACACCCTGTTTGTTCCCGACAATAATGCTTTTGCCGAACTGTTTAAAACACTTACAGTAAATGGCAAATCAATAACGGCCATCAGCGATGTGGATGCCGACTATTGGCTTGATTATTTCAAGTATCATTTTATCAATGAAAAAATAAATTCCAACGAATTTGTATTTGGCCCCCTGCCCGCGCCTACAGCCTTCAATAATAAATACCTGATTGCAGACATCACGGATTCCTATAATGCTATTTACCTGAATAATACTGCAAAAATCCTGGAATCAAATATTGAACTGTCTAACGGTTATGTGAATGTTCTGGACAACGTGCTTACACCGCCTGTAAATTCTGTTTATGAAACCTTAAAGAAAAGCGGAAAATATGAGACCATGCTTGCTATTATTGACGAAGCGGGTTATACTTCATATTTAAAAGACAGCATGATCACTTTACTGGTTGAAAGTGATGAAGCACTTGCCAGGTCTGACTTTTCGAAGGATTCGGTTCCGGACCTGGAAGACTGGGTGAAATATCATATCATTGCCGACTCCGCCTATTTTTTAAATATATTGGCCGGTAAGCGATTTTATCCATTGTATGAAAAAGAGTCTTTAAGCTTTACCGTTGACGCTTACGGGCAATATTATGTAAATGGCGATTATCCGTTTAATCAAACAAAAAGTTTGGGGATAGACAAAGTCTGCAGCAATGGTATTTATCATACCCTCGATACGGCATTACAGATTGTCGAGTCGCTGCCCTCCACTATCCGGTTTAATTTTTATCCGCCCGGAAGCTCCTACGGTGAGCAGAATGTATTTACAACAGCCCCGGCTACTATCGTAATGAATACTGGAACCCAAAGCTACCATCAGAATAAAGAATACAAGATTGTTGCTTTTAACGCTACGCAGATAGGGGACTATTTCTGGTTTACGGTGCCGGATGTGCCCATTGGGAAATATCAGATAAGAATGATACACAGGCAGGCTGCAACAAGAGGAAAGTATCTGGTAATATATAATAATACGATAGTGACTGAAAGTGTGAATATGGCTGTGAAAGATGGGGCTTTTGAAGAATGGGATTATCTCTCTTACAATTATTGTGGCGAGATTACCGTTGCTGAACGCTCTGATGTGACCCTCTATTTTGCTTTTGCAGGATTTGGCAGTAATAACAGCCCTTCTTATTGCTGCGACCTGCTATTTGATATGTTAGACCTGATACCTGTTAATGATTAATGAACTAATGGAAATGAAAGTGAAAATTAATGATATCCTGATGGCGAAATGGCTTGGTACCGCTATGCTTTTAACGGTTGCATTTTTTGCGGATGCACAAAAAGAAAGCGACTCATTAAGAGCAAGCGTAACGGGGTTGGAAAAGATTGGTGTGATAGTGCCGCCTGCTGAAATAAAAATGCCGTTACAAAGTGATGCCTTATCCTTTGCAGAGTTATTACCTAGCGCCAGCGGTGTAAATGTTACGGAATCCGGGGCTGTAGGAGCGGCGCCTGTATTAATGATAAAAGGGCTTCACACCATTAACCTAAATGGCAGCCCCCAAATATTTGTAGATGGTATACCCATTAAATATTCAGGCAGTATTCCTTCTTTTCTTTCTGTATATGAGCCCACCAGGTTTGGGTTCCTGAATATTAACGATATAAAATCTATGTATGTGCTGAAAGATGCCGCAGCACAGGGCTTATTGGGGGGGCGCGGCGCTAACGGAGCCGTATTCCTGGCAACCGACAGAGGGGCGTTTGGAGGCACTAAAATAGAATTTACAGCTAATGCCGGTTTTTTGAGAGCCAACTATAATGTGGACCGGATGGGCGCCGGCCAGTTTAAAAATTATTTGCAGGACTACATGCTGGCTAACGGAGCAACGGATAATGAATTAACGGACAACCCGGTTTTTAGCTCCACGTTGTCAGAATATAATGAAAATACGGACTGGATTAAAATGATCTCAAGGCCTGCCAGGTATAATGACTATCACATTAAACTGAAAGGCGGTTCGGGCGATGCTAATTATATGTTTAGCGTTGGGCATACAAAAAAACAGGAAACCCTTGAAAATACCGATTTTCACAGAACAACAATGCGGTTTAACCTGGATTACCAGTTATCCTCAAAATTCGAGATATCCAATAACCTGAGCTATTCCAATACGGGATCAAGATATTTGGAAGAAGGATATAACCGGGGCATTCATCCATTATATGTGGCGGCGACCAAAGCTCCTTTTTTAGGCCGGTACGCCTACAACGCCGAGGATGTAAGAACCAACTTACTGGCTGATGTGGATGTGCTGGAAAAAAGCAATCCCTGGGCGCTTGTAGAGAATATGAAAAACAGTAATGAAGAAAACCGGGTTGATGGAATTATATCAGGAAAACTGAAAGTGAAAAATCAGTACACGTTCAACACTTCTCTTTCTGTAAGCTATTATAATTTAAAAGAAAGCCAGTACCGGCCCGGTTTGGGCATTGTGGCCGATGAAAACAGGATCAGGCAAAACGCCAATCGCAATTCGAGTGAGTTTATGCTTTTGTGGAATTCTTTTGTTAATAAATCAGGAACATGGGGGCGGCAGGTTAAATATGAAGGACAGTTGGGCACCTGGATGGAGACCTACGAGGATAAGGCATTGTATGCACGGAAAGTGAATGCCGGCACCGATGATTACGAAACGCTGAAACAAGGGACGGTAGACAGTGCCTCGAATGTAAGGTTCCGTTCCAATCTCAGCCGGTTTTACGTATCCGGAAATTTTGATTTGTTTGACCGGGTGAATATTGTCGCCAATTTTAATACGGAAGGCTCATCCAATTTCGGACCCAAACAAAGATGGGGACTTTACGGCGGGGCCAACCTGGTTTGGGATATAACCAAAAGAGCGGATCCGTTTAATTTTTCGTTACTCGCTTCATGGGGCCGTTCCGGCAATAGCGATATAAGAGGCTATTATCAGTATAATCTTTATTATGCCACGCATTATTTCGGATACGGAGGCGCCTACCTGGGAAATGTGGCCAATGAAGATATCCGGCCCGAAATTACCAATGCTTACGATGCTTCATTACGTATAGGCTTTTTAAAAAACAGGCTCGAACTGAATGCCGGGTATTATTACCGCAGAACCAAAGATTTGATCACGTATAAAAATTTCCCGATAGAACTGGGACAGGATGTGCAGGTTGAAAACAATGGAACGGTTTCATCTAAAGGAATAGAACTTTCACTGAATGCTAAAATTATTGAAACACAAAAATTGTCCTGGGTGGTATACGGCAATGTTTCAACCCTCAAAAATAAAGTTGAAGAATTAAATAACGGAGATATCATTAAAACATTAGGAAATGTGAGCAGCATTGCGAGGGTAAAGGAAAGCCTGGGCTCTTTTTACGGGTATAAGATAAAGGGTGTATTTGCCACAGATGCCGACGTGAATTTAAAAAAAGCCGATGGCACCAACTACATGGCCGGCGATTATATTGTGGAGGATATTAATGGAGACGGGAAGATCAACGAATCGGACAAACAAATTATAGGCAATGCTTTGCCGGAGCTGTATGGCGGGTTTGGCTCTGCTGTCAGCTATAAAAGAATTTCTTTAGATGCCCGGTTCACTTTTTCTTGCGGGCAGCAATTGTATAACAGCTTCAATCAGCAGATGCATGTAATGAGCGACTATTCTAACCAGTCGCCATCAGTGAATGATCGCTGGAAGTCAGCATCAGAGCCGGGAAACGGGCTGAGCAGAGCGGCTTATGGAGATCCCTCCAATAACGGGGCTGCTTCAGATCTATGGATCGAGGACGGAAGTTATACACGGTTAAAGCTGCTTACACTGAGTTATGATGTACCGCTGAAAAACAGGATTTCATTTATTAAGGGGCTGAAGATTAACATATCGGGAGAAAATCTCTTCACCATAACATCGTATAGCGGCATGGATCCGGAAGTTGTGTCTTCATCAGATGTGTTATTGCGGGGTATAGATTTTGGCGCGTCGCCGCTTCCTAAATCTTTTGTATTTGGAGTAAAATTATCACTGTAATGATAAACGAAAAGTATTGTATGAACCAGACATCATTTTCAAGGCATTTTTTTAATAGTGCCGGCAAGGCAACAGGTGTTTTTTTAAAACTATATATGCTGGTATGGATCGTTTCTTCGGCAGGTTGTTCCAGCTTTTACGACGTGGATCTGTATTCGGTAGTGAAAGATGCAGAGTTTAATAAGAACAGAGAAGATTTGAATGCCAGCGCAATCGGTATGTACGAGCCCCTCACGCAGGAGGTTCACAAATTTTTATTATGGGGAGATGCGAGGGCCGATATGGTTACTACAGGCCAGGACGTGCCGGATCCTTATATAAACGAGTTTGTCTCCAATTCAATAAGCGTTGAAAACCCGTACACCAACTATGCGGGTATTTATAAGTCTATTGCGCGCTGCAACCGACAAATGGAAAAAGTGTATGAAGTGGCTAAGCTTGATGATAATATTGTTGAGCGGGATGCCGGCGCTTTTTATGCCGAGGCTTTATTATTAAGGTCGTTTTGTTATTTCATATTAGTCAAAAATTTTGAAACATTTCCCATCATCCGGTCAGATGTTGCAGAGAAAATTACTTATGTAAATGAATCGGGAGATACGGTTACCCGGAAAACCCAGACATTAACTTCCGGCGAGATCAGGGATTCTTATTATTATGCCGGCAGCCAGGAGGAGGTGCTGAGAATGATCTATAATGATGTGCTGACCGTTTTGGGAATTTTGCCGTTAGATTATCAATGGAATGGCAGCTCCTTGTCGTCTGAAGAACGGTATGGCAGGGTATCGCAGGTGATGGCTGCCACTTTTGCGGCGGAGCTTGCGCTATGGCTGGGAGATTACCAGGCCGCTTCTGCCTACGCAAATTCTCCGGTAAGAAATACGAACCATACCTTAGGCGCATCAGGTACCTGGGTCAACCAGTTTACAAACTCGTATGCGCCTTTGCACTCTATGTTCTTATTAGGGTATAACTATACGAACAGTTTTGAAGTGAACCGCCTGCAGGAATTTACTTCGCCCGTTGCGGGCGACGGCGGCAGGTATTTTTTAAAACCTTTTTTCAGCGCTACCGACAGTATATTTTCTGATGATAGCAGCGATATCAGGTCGCAGTTTAGCTATAAGACTATTGCCGGTAAAAATGTAATATGGAAGTATATAGGAACCGATAATGTATCCTCTATACGCCCGGCTTACCAGAGCGATGCCAGCTGGCCTTTTTACAGAAACGCCGATGCCTTTATTTTTAAAGCGCTTGCAGACTTAATGCTGAATGATTATTCCACCGCATTCAATTTTTTAAATCAAATAAGGGTCGCAAGAGGATTGCCTGAGTTAATACCGGCCAATACGGATTATACGAACAAAGAATATATGCTGGACCTCCTTTTTAAGGAAAAGGCAAGAGAATTTGCGTATGAAGGAAAAAGATGGTACGACCTTATGCTATGGTCCCGGTTGTCGGGGGTGAATAAGCTGGCGGAAAGAGTAGCCGGTAAATATGAAGTGTCGCAACAAAGCCAGGTGCTGGCTAAATTACAGGATGAGGCCAACTGGTATATTCCCATTGATCCGAAATTATGGGAATAGGCTTGCTGAGCGCCGACAACACCGCCTTAGTTATAAAGATATTATCATAAGATAAAATATAGTATATGCACAAACGAAATAAAATATGTTTTTCTTTAATTGCTTTTTTTATACTTGCCGTTTCAGCAGGTTGTTATAAAGAAGAACATTTTGATTTTCCGGGACCTTATGAAGAGGATGCTTCCTCTAACATTGTTGATTCCTTGCCTTTTCCCTTCGATTCTACAAGGCAGGCGGGTGTATGGCTAATGAAAGACGGTGTGCCGGATTATAGCCGGATCCTGTTTAAAGGATATACTGATTATGTACCGATGCATGATACCCTTTCCTGGGTGAAAGAAGATTATGGTATGCGATTATTACCCCACAGGAATTACTATCCCCTGAGTAATGCAGACCACTTTGGAGGTAATGCCAATAGCTATCAATATAATTGGGTGTATTCAAAATATTTTGTGCCCGTAGGAGCGGGAAAGAGTTTTTATATGTATGCAAAAGTATCTTTTGGAACTTTTAGCGGCACGGCTGCCGGGCTGGTGCTGGGGCGCAGCTGGGAGACCGGGGGCGATTTTGTGTTTGGTATGGATGGGGCGTCATCCATTGCGCCCATGTTTTTTGTTGACTTATATGGAACATTAGGCGCCACGGTAAATCCCGATCTGGGCTGGCCTACCGCCAATGAAGTGATCGTTCCGGGCGTACCCGCAGAAATTGAAGTGGTCATTCATGATAACCTGTTTTATATAAAGGTAAATGGTACGCTGTGTTTCCTGTTCCGAATGTCCAGCGAGGCGCTTTATTATTTTACGCCGATGATCAGACCCTGGAGAAATTTTGTTACCGTTTATGATTATTACCTGGAAAGTTCGGATATGTGCACGGTAGATTATGCTATGCATGAATATGAAAACGGGTATAATCGTATACAGGCGCCGGCGCTGGCAAAAGCCTCCAACGGTGATCTGCTGCTTTTTGCCGAGGGGCGCAGCAATCCTGAAACGGCCTACGAGAGAGTGGCACAGCAAACCATGCCGGTGGGGAATACAGATATTATCATGTGCAGATCCGGTTCATCCGGCGCTTCGTGGGATAATGATATCAGTGTCATCGCCGGCAGTAATGAATCCGGCACTACTTATGGTTTTCCGCAGGTGGTAACCTCTTCCGATGGTAAAATTATTTTACATTACAGCAGGTTGTCTGCCAGTTTTAGTAATAACACTTTTACGTATCCGGCGGCAGATCAGTCTCTCTACCAGGTGGCATCTGCTGACAACGGACAAACCTGGTCCCAGCCTGTAGATATTACGGCTAACCTGGCGGACGTTTCTAAAGGCTATTTAAAAAGCAGCCCGGGGCATGGGATAGAACTTACATCAGCAGCTTATAAAAACAGGCTTGTTATGCCTTTGGTTTACGGAGGTACTTCTATGAAGGTGGCCCTTTCTGATGATGGTGGAACTACCTGGCGGCAGAGCGGCGCTGTTTCAGGAACCAATATTATTTCCGGATCGGTGGTGGAATTATCCGATTCAAGGTTAATGTTAATCATGTCGCACAGTAACACTTCCCCGCAAAGCAAATTAGTGTCATATAGCAGTGACGGAGGCGAAACATGGACCAGTGCTGTAACCATTTCTTCAGGTGTGGCCACTTCTTCTTACGGGCACATGTACAGCGGGGTGGCGTTAAAAGGGCAAAATGGAAAGATCGCGCTGGTGAGCCCAACCGGCAGGGAAACAGACGACAGAACCTATAACGGGCCTGCTTATGGTATTACACCTGTTTTATTTGAAAGTGCCGATGATGGCGCCACTTTCACGCAATCGGGTGCGCTGTTCACTAAACTGGCATACAGCGGGTATTATGCTCCTGTTGGAATAATGGACGCTATTTACCTGGACGATGGAACTTTAGTAGTTGTAACAGAAGGAGGAGTGGAGAGCCCTCAGGAGGGTATTGTAATATATAAAAGATAATAGATATGGATAATCCCTGGCAGATTATGAGACTACTTAGGGCTTGCTGTTTAACTCGAATATTTTATAAAAAATGACTGAAATAATTCAAAACAAATGTCTTTTTTTGACATTGATTGTGAGTGAACAAGATTTTACTGCAAGGATTTTGCACTTAATTTATAAATACGTATACAGACAAATAGCACTAGGATGACCTGATCTCAAAAATAAAAAATGCCGCTTAGGGACTTTTGTCCTACACCCCTAAGGAATAAGGAAATCCGCTCTTGCTAACCCCATTTATTACCGTACCTTTACACGCTTAAAAATTTTGTAAAGCGTGCCCGATAAAATAGTTTTATTACCGGATAATATAGCCAACCAGATCGCCGCGGGAGAAGTGATCCAGCGCCCGGCGAGCGCCGTAAAGGAATTGCTGGAAAATGCCGTAGATGCCGGTGCTACCGAAATAAAACTGATAGTGGCTGATGCCGGTAAAACCCTGCTGCAGGTGATTGATAATGGCGACGGCATGAGCGAAACCGATGCCCGCATGTGTTTTGAAAGGCATGCCACATCAAAAATTAAAAATATTGACGATCTTTTCCATATTAAAACAATGGGCTTCCGCGGCGAGGCACTGGCCTCCATTGCAGCCGTTGCACAGGTAGAGCTTAAAACCAGGCGGGCAGCAGATGAAGCCGGCACTTTACTGGAAATAGAAAATAGTATTGTAAAAAAACAGGAGCCTGTGGCTGCGCCCGATGGCACCAGCATTGCCATGAAGAACCTGTTCTTCAATATCCCGGCCCGCCGCAATTTTTTAAAAAGTAATCCTGCAGAGATGCGCCATATCGTAGAAGAATTTACGCGTGTGGCCATGTCCTTCCCGCATATTTTATTTACGCTTGCAGCCAATGGCCAGCAGGTGTTCCACCTGGAAAAAGGCAGCCTGAAACAACGTATTGTGCAGCTACTGGGAAATAACTACAACTCAAAAATGGTTGCAGTAAAGGAAGAAACGGATTATATGAACATTTATGGTTTTACCGGTAAGCCGGAAACCGCCAAAAAAACCCGCGGAGATCAATACCTCTTTGTTAACAACCGGTTTATCCGCAGCGCTTACCTGAACCATGCCATCATGAACGCCTACCAGGAAATGATTCCCGCCGACAGTTTTCCTATGTATGTGCTGTTTATTGATATTGACCCCGAGCAGGTGGATGTGAATGTACACCCTACCAAACAGGAGATCAAATTTGAGGATGAAAAGATTGTGTACGCATTTGTGCAGGCAGCTGTAAAACATGCTTTGGCGCAGTTTAGCATCACCCCCGCGCTGGATTTTGAACTGGACGCAGATATCCAGCAATTGCCGTCGGTTTCCAAACCCTTCACTTCCGAACAAAAAGAAGTGGCTTCCTCTTCTCCGCTGTATAAAGGATTTACCCGGCAACACCAGGCGCACTTTATTGAAAGGCCCTCCGCGTCCGAACTAAAGCACTGGAAGGATTTTTATGAACCGGTGAAAAAAGAAGAAGCGCTGTTTGAATATGAAAAAAATGCACCGGCGCAAACTTTTATTGCAGCAAAGAGCAAAATGTCTTTTATGGTTGATGAAGACACAGATGTAGCACAGGTACTGCATACATACATTCTTTTTCCTGCGGAAAACAGCTTTTTACTGGTCAATCAGCAGGCCGCCCATGAGCGGGTATTATATCAGCAAATGATCAATGCTGCGGAAGGAAAGCTCATCCCCACACAGAGCAGCATGTTTCCGTCAACCTTAGCGCTTACACCATCCGACGCGGCGATACTAACAGAACTATTGCCCTATTTTAAAACACTGGGATATTTAATTGAGCCCTTTGGTAATAACAGCTTTCTAATACAGGGCACACCTGCCGACCTGGAAACGGGAAACGAAAAGCAGATCATTGATTTTACCATTGAACAATACAAACATTTTAATAGCGAACTTAAAATCTCCAACAGGGAGAAGCTGATCCGCTCCCTGGCACGGCAAAGAGCCATAAAGTCGGGAACCCGGCTTACAGAAAAAGAAATGCGGCAGCTGCTTACCGATCTTTTTCAATGCCAGCCGTTCAATATAGCGCCGGATGGGAACCCTACCTACCTGGAGTTTAAACAGGAACAAATAGAAAGAATGTTTGGAAAGTAATACCTATATTTAACAATTGATATTAAAATATACGGCTAATTGATGCAGGGATTACTAAAATCAATATATTAGCGGCGGTAATATTCTTTTTGATGCAATACGAGATAAAACAGCGCGAAAAATTTAGCTATATAGAGGAGGGTGAAGGAGAACCGCTCGTGTTGTTACATGGGCTTTTTGGAGCATTAAGCAATTTTAAAGACCTTATAGACTATTTTAAGCAATATAACAAAGTAGTGGTGCCTATGCTGCCGCTGCTTGATATGGATATTTTACATACCAGTGTCAGCGGTCTGGCAAAATATGTCCATCGTTTTATAGAAACGATGGACTATCATAATATCAACCTGCTGGGCAACTCTTTAGGCGGCCACGTGGGCTTGGTGTATTTGCTTAAAAACGATCAAAACAGGGTAAAAACCGTAACGCTTACAGGCAGTTCCGGTTTATTTGAAAGCGCCATGGGCGACAGTTATCCTAAACGTGGCGACCGCGAATATATCCGGAAAAAAACCGCATATACTTTTTACGACCCGGCAATGGCAACGGAAGAGCTGGTGGAAGAGGTCTTTTCTATTACAAACAACCGTTTGAAGGTGATAAAGATCATTGCGCTTGCAAAAAGCGCGATACGTAATAATCTTGAAAAAGAACTTGAAAAAATTACGATTCCCGCGCTTTTAATATGGGGTAAAAATGACAATATTACGCCGCCCTTTGTAGCAGAAGAGTTTCACAAGCTGCTGCCAGATAGTGAATTGCATTTTATTGATCATTGCGGTCACGCGCCTATGATGGAAGTTCCGTCGGAGTTCAATAGAGTCCTGTTTGATTTCTTAAAAAAACATTCCGCGATTGCAACAGAAGCCTGAAGAATAGAGTCTTACTATAAATAGGCAATATGTTAGTAGCAAATTTACCTTTTGAGAGCCTGCCTCAGATAAAATTATCTGATAAGGTATATCATGTGCTGCAGTTGTTATATCAGTATCATGTGCTGGAGTTGCCGGTTGTGGATGCAGGAAAATTTATAGGCATTATTAAAGAGGAGACCCTGCATAGTGCCGATAATGAAGAAACGATCAAAGAGCTGCAATCCCAGCTCTTAAAAGTATCTGTAAACATAACCGACCACCTTTTAAAAGCCGTTTCCTTTGCGGTGGCTTCCCGCTTAAGCATTTTACCTGTTACAGATGCTGAAAATAAACTTGCAGGAGTGGTTGAGTCTTTACACCTGCTGGACAGCCTGGCAGACTTTTTACAGGTAAGCGAGCCCGGGGCCATCATTGTGCTGGAAATAGACGCCCTGCAATATTCCTTTTCCGAAATATGCCGGATTGTGGAAACCAACGACGCCCAGATTACGCAGCTCAACACTTCAAAAGATAAGGAAACCGGAAGCATGCAGCTCACCATTAAAATTAATAAAATGGAGATCTCTGATATTGTTGCAACGTTTCAGCGCTTTGAATATCATGTAAAGTATTATTTTGGGGAAGAGTTATATGCTAACGAATTAAAGAAAAATTATGAAAACCTGATGAGCTATCTTAACATTTAATCTGCCGCCATTGACTATATTTATGAAATTGTGTGACGTAAAGAATGCTTAAGATCAAAAAATATATGCTATGGCTGGGTCTCTTATTGGCGCATACTATAGCCCATGCCCAGGCAGACAGTATCAGGACAAGCCGTACAGATTCGGTAACGGCCCCAAGCCCTTCACCTATAAATCCCAACAGCTTCAATTTAGACAGCATTAAACAACCTATTACAGACAGGGTGCTTGTGGTGCGTCATATCTATTTCGTTGGCAATAAAAAAATAAGGAAAAAAATATTATTGAGGGAACTTCCTTTTGCGGAGGGCGACAGCATTGCCACTTCTCAACTGCCCGAAACCTTCGAAAAGGCAAAAGTGCAGCTGATGAACACCTCGCTTTTTCATAACGCCAATGTTGCGCTTTACAATGTGGCGGAACCTTATATTGATGTGGAAATTACCGTTAAAGAGCGCTGGTACATCTACCCGTTACCCTACATAAGACCCGTTGATCGTAATATTAACCAATGGCTTTTTGAAAAAGGCGCCAACACCTCCAGGCTGGATTATGGGGTGAAGCTTAATTATGATAATATGACCCATAATAATGATAAGCTGAGATTTTACCTGATCTCGGGGTATACCAAACAGCTGATAATGAGCTATAACCGCCCATATATAGATAAGGCAATGAAATGGGGGGTGAACCTGAACCTGGGCGTTGGCAAAAATCATGAGATCAATTATGCATCCATAGACAATAAGCAGGCGTTTTTGAAAGATCCCAATAACTATCTGCGTAATTTTTTTAACGGGCTGGTGGAAGTGTCCTATCGTCCGAAGTTCTATACCAAGCACTATTTTGGGTTTAGTTATAATATGTTAAGGGTGGCCGACACTGTTTTAAAGTTAAATCCCACCTTTCTTAAAAACGGCGCTACCATGGTTAAATATCCCGAAGTGCATTATCGCATGGTATACCAGAACCTTGATTATATTCCTTACCCTACCAGCGGTTATGCCGGAGAGTTTTATATTTCCAAGCAGGGCTTTAACAATAAAATGAATGTCTGGCAGTTCAGCGTAAAAGGCCAGGGCAACTGGCATCTGGGGCCTAAAACTTTTTATAATATTTCGGCCCTGGGCACTCTTAAACTGCCGCTTAAACAGCCTTTTTATACCTCACAGCTGCTGGGTTACGGCGATATGACATTGCGGGGTTACGAATATTATGTGATAGACGGAGTGGCCGGCGGCATGTTGAATGCGACACTCTATAAGCAGCTGAGTAATTTTAGCTTCAGCCTTCCGTTCTTAAAGTGGCTTACCGACCGGTTAATTCCATTAAAAATATATGGGAAGGTATATGGCAACGCCGGTTATGTTTATAACGCAGAACCGGGAACCAACCGGTTATCCAACAGGATACTGTTGGGCGGCGGCTTAGGGTTTGATGTGTGGACGTTTAATGACTTTACGTTTAAGCTTGAATTCTCCTTTAACCAGTTAGGCCAAAACGGGTTATATTTACAAAAGAAGACTTTATATTAATTTTTTAAATGAAAGTAGCGGTATACAGTAGGGGGATTGACCAGGAATCGTACGACGATGTAAAAACGTTTTTTGAAGAACTGAAAAACTACCGGCTGGATTATGTCATTTATGGCCCTTTGTATGAAAGCCTGAAGGACTTTATGAACCTGGATGGCAACAAAGGTATCTTTACAACCGCCGGGGAATTGGATGAAGATGCAGAAGTGATCATTGGTTTAGGTGGCGATGGTACGCTGCTTGATACCATTACCCTGATAAAAGATAAACCCATTTCAATTATAGGAATTAATTTCGGACGGCTGGGCTTTCTTTCAAGTATCGGGCGCGAAAACCTTTCACTGGCAATAAAAGCCCTTGCACTGCGCACTTACACCAGCGAGAAAAGATCGCTGATACATGTGGATGCAGATATACCCCTGTTTGGGGATATGCCTTTCGGACTGAACGAATTTGCCATTCATAAGCGCGACATTGCGTCTATGCTTAAAATACATACGTATATAAATGGCGAATTTTTAAACGCGTACTGGGCGGATGGTTTAATTGTATCCACCCCTACCGGCTCTACGGGCTACTCGCTCAGCTGCGGCGGCCCCATTGTTTTTCCTGATTCTGAAAATTTTGTGATCACCCCGGTGGCGCCGCATCACTTAAATGTACGATCGCTGGTAGTAAACGACAACAGCATTATTTCTTTTGAAATAGAAAGCCGGTTTGACGAAATTATCTGTGCGCTTGACTCGCGTAAGGAAATTGTGTCTAAAAATGTTTCCCTGGCGATAAGAAAGGAAAAATTTACGATCAACCTGCTTCGCCTCAGCGAAAATAATTTCCTGCACACTATTCAAACCAAACTTATCTGGGGCCTGGACAGAAGAAATTACTAAGCCGCTGCATCTTTTCCTCAAACATCCAAAACTCACGTTGCTTTATGCTGTTCCAGCTGTTTTTGCTGAAACTTTTTGTAAAAATCCTTTGCAAAGGTTTTCATGTCCTCAACCTGGTCGGCATATTTGGTAGCGCGGCCATAGGTATCCGCCATGGTCATCAGGGTCTGGTAAAAAAAATCGGCCATTTCATCAACCATCATATCTTTTGTCCAAAGGTCAATACGTAAAGCCGCTTTGTCGGCGCTGTCCCAAAAAGCCATCATCATCGCTTTTGCTTTCTGTGCAGTATCTGCGCTGCTTTCTGTGGCGTTCCAGTAAATTGTATCGGGAACACGGTTTTCATCCATTTCCACTTCAATAGTTATAGTCGACTTCATCTTTTCTGTATTTAGAGCGCAAAAGTAAGTAAATAGCCCTCGTTATAATATACCGGTAAGGTGGGTTTTTAATTCCTGCACCAGCGTTCCCATGCCGGGCAACCGGGGCCTGCTGTTCATTTTTTTAATCAATTCATTCCGGTAAGCCTCCGCCTTATATATCATCATCAGCATTTCGCCAACTGCTTCATGCGTTTCGGCAGGGGCATATATAAGCGCATCGTTGTAAATATCTTTTACGGCATTATTGGGAACAGCAATAACCGGGATATTTAATTCAATAGCTTCCGCAACCGCAACCGGGTACACATTTTCTCTGTTTAATGTTATCAAAGCGTACGAAGCGGCTATTTTATCAGCAAGCGCCCTGTCATCGGTAATAACCACGTCTTCCCGGTATTTATAATTTGCCAGTATGCGCCCCGCTTCTGCGGGATTTACAGCGTCTGCCGATCTTAATACAACCATTAGCTTCCAGCTGCTTTGGAGCATTCTTTTAAAAGCTGAAAATGCTTTCAGCAAAATGATCAGTGTCTCTTTTCTCAGTTCAAAGTCTGTACAAATAAAAAAGTCCCGGCCATCTGTAAACGAATTTTTTATCATATCAGCAGTGGTGCTGCTGGCTATCTTTGACAAAATTCCCTGCAGGGTGAAATGCTTTTTAGCATCGGCAAGATATTTTTTAACAAAAATTTTTCGGAGATAATCCAGCGTAAAACCAATATCAGTAGCGTTTAAAAGAGCGGATTTATTAAACCATTTTTCTGAACTGATCAGCAATACCTGCCGTACAGGCTGCCTGGTTGCCAGCGTTTTTCTAAAACTTATAAAGGCGGTTACGTCATGTTCTTTGAGCCATTTTTCGGTTTTTTGCTGTTTAAAAATACCTTTAACCGGCAGATAATCAATTGCTTGCAGGTTTGGAATCGCATACAGGCTTTTTAAACTTCCCGCGGGGTGCAAAAATGTTTTATCCGGCAACTGTTCCGCCAGTGCAAGGAACAACCTGTGCTCGAGGTATCCCGTGTATGTTTTGCTTTCCCCGCTGTCTGCATCTAAAATAATTGCCATTGATATTAAATAAAATGTTTTTTCTCTATCTTTGCTCAATAGCTGCAAAGGTATAGCACCACGCAAAAATTTAATTGCAGACACTTTTATTTACCAAAAGTTTTTATGGAATACAATACAACGAGAAACTACCTGGCAATGCGCGAGTATGGCAGGCATGTGCAGAAAATGGTGGAGCATATACTCACCATTGAAGATCCGGAAAGAAGGCAAAACAACGCCGAAGCCGTAATAGAATTAATGGGTTTTTTAAACCCCCATTTAAAAAATGTAGAAGATTTCAGACATAAATTATGGGATCATCTTTTTTTAATTTCTGACTTCAAAATTAAAGTGGATTCGCCCTATCCTATTCCTACAAGAGAAACATTAAGGGCCAAACCGCATCCGCTTCCTTACCCTAAACGCTCCTCCAGGTTCTCTCATTTAGGCAAAAACCTGGAAGATGTAATTGATAAGGCGCTGGCGGAGCAGGATCCTGAAAAACGCCAGGGTTTTGCAAATGCTATCGCTTACTATATGAAGCTGGCGTATAATAACTGGCATAAAGAAGTGGTGCACGACGATGCCATTCAGAGCGAACTGAACAGTATTACCGATGGCCAGCTGGAATTTACCAATACCCCTTACGTGAAGGCATACAGCATGAAACAGGATAATGCCAAAAGCAACAATTTTGGCAAACGCAATAAGTTTCAGCAACGCAGCAGCAACAACGGCAACCGGCGTAACAATGGGAATGGAAATGGCAACGGGAATTTTAAAAAGAAAAGGTTTTGATAAAGAACTTGTTTATACCTGTTTTGTTACTAACCGCAACATGCTTTTCGGCCCGCGCCCAAACTTTTGAAACCACTACCGACCGTACAGGCAAAAAAATGCTGAAAGGTTTTGTCAGCGACAGTATTTTGCGGGCGGATACCGCTTCTTTTGGCTGGTTTGCAGAAAATGAAAAAATATATCAGCCTGCTGCCAATATTGTAAAGGCGTTCACCGCTCAAAAAGACAGTGTCAGTTATCTTGCTTTTTTTGGTACCTGGTGCCCCGATTCGCATTATGTGATCCCGCGTTTTCTTAAAATAATAGAACAGGCCGGGATCGATAAACAACAGGTTTCTTTATTTGCGCTTGACAGAACTAAAAAAGATGTTGCTCATTTTGCCTCCAATTTAAAAGTGCTGCAGGTGCCTACCATTATTGTATTGAAAAATGGGAAAGAAGCGGGCCGCGTGGTAGAATACGGCACTACGGGGCGCTTTGACGAAGAGCTTGCCGCTATTGTGTCGGCTGCGCGGTAGTATTATTAGCAGTATCCGGTTGCTGTGGCTGGCTGACCAGGCTCACACTGGTGGTTTTGCCAGACATATCTATTCCCAAATCTTCCATCAGCTTTAATATCTTCAGGTTGACATTTTGCCTGGTTACATTAAACAGCGCAATATTGCCCGGATCAGTATAATAATCCGAAGTAATAATGAGCGCATTCGGTGCAATATCATTAAGATAAAGGTTAAAATCCTTAATATCAGGATTGCCCAGTATTTTTTTAATTCCTTCCAGCAAGGCCGTCACTTTATCCGAAGGGGTATCCACACTTATTTCCAGCCGGATATCGGCTCTTCTTTGTGTGCGGTTGCTTAAATTATCCACCACACTGTCCACCATTTGTTTATTAGGCACTGTTACATAAGTTTTGGCGTCTGTTCTGATCCGGGTGCTGCGCAATCCGATTTTTTCTACCGTGCCGCTAAAATTATTGCCTTTAACAGCATCTCCGGTTTGAAAAGGTTTATCAAAAAATATTATAAAAGAGGCTATAAGGTTTTCCAGGCTTTCTTTAAGCGCCAAAGCAATGGCGGCACCTACTATGCTAAGGCCGGTAACCAGATTGTTGATTGGATAATTAAATACATATTTTAAAAGAAATAAAACACCGATGCCGCCAACAATCACTTTTATAAAATCCTTAAAGAAAAAAACAAGCTGGTGGTTGCCCGGGTCGCCGCTTTGAAGATATTTGTCTTTAATAAGCAAAGTGATAAAATCAATATTTTTAATTAAAGACCGGAAAAAGGCAATGATCAGCAATGCAGTGCCCGTCATGCGCAGCAGCTCTTTTAGTTTAAGATGATAAATACTGAAATCGAGCTGCTGCGGAAAAGTAAGCCGGTCTAAAGCGATAACAGTAATGAATATCGCGATAAAAAGCCCTAATGGTTTGGCTATAAGATTTTTAAAGGCGTCTTTTTCTATGTGCTTATACCTGCTTCTCAGCAAAAGAAACAGAAAAGAAGCAATATAGTGCGCAATATATCTTTTAAACAGGAAGCCCGCTATAATAATAGCCGCAACAATGAGGTAGCTCATTAACGAATTATCCCAGTATATATGATGTAAAAACTCATTCATTCTTTCAAACCTACATGAAATTTTTCATTCGCAAAAAACACATAAAGGACGAAAGAAAAATTTTATCGGGGGTTCGCTGCCTAAACCCATCCGGCCGGTCGTTGCAGGGGCCGCTATAAATTTCGGAGGGGGTTTCCCTGGCTTTTTGTTTACTTTCGGCATGTAAATTCAAACAGGAAAATGGCAGACTGGGAAGGCAAATCCAAAGGCAACAAAGCAGGATACAGAATATTTATTTCTATATTAAAAGGCTTTGGAGTGCTGCCCGCGTACATTTTATTGCTATTTGTGGCTGCTTGGTATTATGTATGCAGCCCGCAATCATCAGCAGCCCAGTGGTATTACTTTAGAAAGAGATTACGCTATTCTGTTTTCAAATCGGCACGTCTGCTTTACAGCAATTATTACTGGTTTGGGCAGGCAATTATTGACAGGATTGTAATGATGGCGGACATTAAGAACAAATTTACTTTTAATTTTGACGGGGAGGATTATTTGCATGAAATGGCTGCCAACGGGAAAGGGGGCTTGCTTTTAAGCGCGCATATTGGCAACTGGGAAATAGCTGGTCACCTACTTAAAAGACTCCAAACCAAAATTAATATTGTAATGTTCGATGGAGAGCACCGGCAGCTTAAAGAATATCTTGAAAATACAACCGGACAGCGCAACGCTAATATTATAGTAATAAAGGATGATATTTCTCATATTTATGAAATACTGGAAGCATTAAATAATAATGAGCTGGTGTGTATGCATGCAGACAGGTTTTTGCCGGGTAATAAAATATTGTATGCTGAGTTTTTAGGAAAAGAAGCCCCGTTTCCCCAGGGGCCGTTTGCCCTGGCGTCTAAACTCGATGTGCCGGTATCGTTTGTTTTTGCTTTAAAAGAATCTTTTTATCATTATCATTTTTTTGCCACAACAGGAATGAATTATAAAAATGTGGCAGGAAATAACGTGCAAACCATTCTCAACAGCTTTGTTGCATCCATGACGGAGAAAGTAAAAGCCTATCCTTCACAATGGTATAATTATTATGAATTCTGGAAGCAGCCATAAGTCCGCAAGTTTCCTTACTTTAGCAGCGTGCATAAATAATGAGTTTAGCAACAGATATATTACCATTTATACCGCAGCGACCGCCATTTGTAATGATAGACACACTTGAAGCCTGTACCGAACACGGGGCAACAACCTCTTTTACGGTTCGGCCCGATCATATATTTGTAAGCGAGGGTCGGCTGAATGAACCGGCGCTGATTGAGAACATGGCACAAACGGCTGCAGCACATATTGGTTATATCTGTCATCAACAGCAAAAACCGGTGCCAACCGGTTTTATTGGCGCTGTGCAGCGTTTAAAAATAAATGCGCTTCCGCAAACAGGTGAGACACTTTATTCGTCCATATCTGTTAAACACCAAATATTTAATGCCACTGTTATAGAGGGAAATATTGTAGTGAACGGCCAACAGGTAGCCACCTGCGAAATGAAGATCTTTGTAGAATAAACTAATGAGTACACTTAGCCATAACATAGAAGTTTTGATACGTTTTAACGAGGCCGACCCGCTCGGCATTGTATGGCACGGGCATTATATCCGTTATTTTGAGGATGGGCGTGAAGCTTTTGGCAAAGAATATGGTATTGGCTACCTCGATTTTTTTAAAGAAAATGTTGTAGTGCCCATTGTTCATGCAGCATGTGATTATAAGAAATCGCTCAAATTTGGCGATTCGGTAATTGTGGAATCAACCTACCACCCCTGTGAAGCTGCCAAAATAATTTTCACTTACAGGCTTTATAAAAAAGAAGATAAAAGCCTTGTTGCTACCGGAACGACTACCCAGGTGTTCCTGGATAAAGATTCACAAACATTATTATTAAACAATCCGCCTTTTTTTGAGGCATGGAAAAAGCAGCAGGGACTGTTTTAGCAACCGTGTATGAAAGCTGTGTATGTTGTTGCGGATAATATTATTTCACCGTTGGGGGCTTCCACCGGAGATAATTTCTCACAGCTCTTAAGGGGAGAAAGCAATGTAAAAAAGCAGCATGCGGGAAGTAAAAGTCCTGTTCCCTTTTGCGCCTCTCTTTTTTCCGAAACTTTCTGGCAGCAACATAGCACGCCTGCTTTCACGAGGTTTGAGCAATTGCTGGCAATGACAATAAGCAATGTTTTAGTCCAAACAAAAGTGGACCTTTCCGATAAAAGAACAGGACTGATCATTTCTTCTACCAAAGGCAATATCAGCCTGCTGGAGGGGCAGGAAGTTTCGCAGCAGTTGAAACACGACATCAATCTTAATACAACAGCAAAAAAAATAGCCGCGCACTTTGGTTTCACAGCGCAGCCGGTTATCGTTTCCCACGCCTGCATTTCGGGCCTGGCAGCTTTAATTACCGCAAAAAGAATGCTGCAGGCCGGCTTGTTTGATGATATGATTATTGTGGGCGCCGATATCATTACCCGCTTCATTCTTTCAGGTTTTCAGTCTTTCCAGGCTGTAAGCAGTGAGCCCTGTAAACCTTTCGATGCAGACAGAAAAGGGATCAACCTTGGAGAAGCCGCCGTTGCGGTCGTTTTATCTGTGCACAAGCCCGGAACAGAAAAGGTGATTGAGCTGAAGGGTGGTGCGGTTAGTAACGATGCCAACCATATTTCCGGTCCTTCGCGTACGGGTAAAGAATTGTTTTTTGCCATGCAGCAAGCCATGAGGCAGGCAGGAGTTACCGCCAGTGATATCAACTTTATTTCGTTGCATGGCACCGCTACTTTGTATAACGATGATATGGAAAGCAAAGCCGTTAAGCTGGCAGGGCTGGAGGATATACCGGTAAACAGCCTAAAAGGCTATTATGGTCATACCTTAGGGGCTGCTGGTTTGCTGGAATCTGTTATAAGCATCCAATCGCTAAAGGAAAATATGATCATTCCAACAAAAGGATTTAATACGCCCGGCACTGCAGAAAACATAAACGTTTGCAGGGCGCTCCGGCACGCAGAGCTAACCACCTGCCTGAAAACCGCATCTGGTTTTGGAGGATGTAATGCAGCGATTGTGCTAGAGAAAATATAAAATTTAAGATCGCGAATTGCGGCCTTAAAATTAAAAACTATGGATATAACTGTTGTTCAAAGTAAAATTTATGAAATACGTGACCTGCGTGTTATGTTGGATTTTGATTTGGCTAAATTGTATCAGGTTGAAAACAAGCGCCTTAAAGAGTCAGTACGCAGAAATATCAGACGATTTCCAGAGGATTTTATGTTTCAGTTAACAAAAGAGGAATATACCAACTTGAGGACGCAATTTGCGTCCTCAAGTTGGGGCGGAACACGTTACCTACCTTTTGCATTTACCGAACATGGGGTAGCGATGTTAGCGGCTGTTTTAAACACAGACAAGGCTATCGACATGAATATCATGATTGTTCGGGCCTTTATTGCCCTTAAGCAATTAGCCATTGAACAAAAAAATATGATGCAACAGTTACAGGATCTAAGAGCAGAATTGCATCAGCGCATTGATGTTCACGATGCACAACTCAACCAAATCTATGACGCAATAGAAAGCCTGTTGGATGGGCAGGTTGATAAAAAGCAAAATGAAGAAGAATGGAAAAACCGGAACAGAATTGGTTTCAAAAAATAAACTTTTTAATCCTTTAAACGATACATGAACTTATACAAGAAAGATAAAAAATCAGCTTTGGAAGCCAAGCATTACGCCCAGGTAATTGCCCACGGGCCCATCGTGTTCCAGGTAGCCAGGCTGTTGCGTAACAAGGGCATTTTAACAGCAATTGAGGCTGCAAGAAGAGGAATAACACTTTCCGAAATAGCAGCAGCAACAAAAGTTCCCGAATACGGCGTAAGGGTCTTATTAGAGGCCGGACTGGGCATGGAAATGATTACTGCAGATGATGAAGGCAGATATCACCTTGCCAAAACAGGTTACTTTATTTTACATGATCCGCTCACCAATGTGAATATGAATTTTGTGCATGACATTTGCTACAAAGGGTTGTTTCACTTAGATGAGGCTATTGATACGGGCAAGCCGGTGGGGCTGAAAGAGCTGGGCAGCTGGAATACTGTTTACGAGGGACTTTCACAATTGCAGCCGCACCAGCAGAAAAGCTGGTTCGAGTACGATCATTTCTTTTCGGATATTGCTTTCCCGGCAGTATTAAAACATATTTACAAGCCCGAAAATCACATTAAACGCCTGCTCGAAATTGGCGGCAATACCGGCAAATGGGCGCTGGCCTCCACAAAGTTTGATGAGCAGGTGCACATTACCATTGTTGATTTGCCGGGCCAGGCGGCGATGGCAAAAAAGAATATAGAAACGCTTGGCCTCAGCAGCCGGGTTGATTTTTATCCGGCTGATGTACTTGATGAAAATGTTCAGTTTCCCGAAGGCTATGATGCAGTATGGATGAGCCAGTTCCTGGATTGTTTTTCTGAGCATGAGATCGTAAGTATCATGCAGCGCTGCGGCAAGGCCATTAACGATGAAGGCGCCATCTATATATTAGAAGCGTTTTGGGACAACCAGCGCTTTGAAACGTCTGCATTTTGTATTCAGCAATTGTCAATCTATTTTACAGCCATTGCCAACGGCAATAGCCAGATGTACGATAGCCGGGTGTTTAAGAAATGTATTGAAAGAGCCGGTTTTGAGGTAACAGAAGCAATAACAGGTATCGGTTTGGGACATACTTTGTGGAAATGTAAAAAGAAAAAATAAAAAACACACTTATGGAACCTGCTGCCATTCAAAACAAGAACTTTGAAACAGGCGGTCAAAAGAAATATAACGCGGTTTCCGGAAGATTTTATGTTCCAGCTTACAAAAACAGAATGGAAAAAGGTTATCACAATTTGTGATAACCTTCCCGATGGTATTAAGTTCAGCCCGGCTACACCATTTGCCTTTACAGAACAGGGCGTTGCTATGCTCTCCGGTATTTTAAAGAGCAGGATTGCGGTTCAAGTAAACATTGCGGTTATGCGCGCCTTTATTGTTTTACGGCAATACGCTTTATCACATAAGGAATTAACAGAAAAACTGAAAAAAATAGAATACAAATACAACAAGCAGTTTAAAAATGTATATGAAGCATTAAACTATCTGCTTAATAAAGACAAACAGGAAACCGAACAAAAACAAAGGGCAAGGATCGGTTTTAAAAGAAGCAATGAATAAATTTAAAAGCTTTACGGTTTTAAAATAATTAAATGACATTTGCGTAAACATAAAACCATATCAATCACATAAATTAAGGTTCAGATAATATGCAAACCATAAAAACAGATGTATTGGTTATAGGTGCAGGTCCTGCAGGAACAGTAGCCGGAGCGATTGTTAATAAAGCAGGATATAAAGTACATGTCGTAGAGAAAATGCAATTTCCCCGGTTTGTAATTGGCGAAAGCCTGCTGCCCCGCTGTATGGAAGCGCTGGAAGAGGCGGAGCTGCTCGAAGGTGTACTGCAGCAGGGATTTCAGCGTAAAACAGGCGCCAAATTTGTGCGCGATGGAAAGATCTGCGATTATTCTTTCTCCGATCAGTTTACCGCCGGCTGGGACCATGCTTACCAGGTTACCCGTGCAGATTTTGATAAGGCGCTGGCCGACGGGCTCGAAGCAAAAGGTGTGACTATAGCATACGAAACAACCGTAACCGCAATTGTGTTCAGGGAGGACGGCTCCTCGGTAACTACTGTAACAGATGCCCAGGGCAATGAAAAACAAATTGAAGCCAGATTTATAATTGACGGGAGCGGCTACGGACGTGTCATTCCAAGATTATTTAATTTAGACAAACCTTCCAACCTGCCGCCCCGTAAAGCGGTATTCGTGCATATTAAAGATGTAAACCGGCAAATGGATGATGAACCGGATCGCATTACAGTAATTGTTCATAAACCTGATGTTTGGGTTTGGGTAATTCCTTTCGCTACCGGCATTACCTCTGTTGGCTTTGTTGGCGATCCCGGATTTTTTGAAAAATATACCGGCACCCCCGAAGAGCAGATGCGTGCGCTTATTGCAGATGAGCCCTATATTGCTGAACGCATGAAGGGTGTCGAGTTTTTGTGGGAACCCAGGGTTCTGCAATCATGGTCGGCCACCACCGAAAAGTTTTATGGTAATGGTTTCGTTTTAACTGGTAATGTAACCGAATTTCTTGATCCGGTATTTTCTTCCGGTGTAACGCTGGCAACAGTATCCAGCCAGATAGCGGGTAAATTAGTGGTGCGTCGGCTAAACGGCGAAACAGTAGACTGGGAGCAAGAATATACCGGGGTAATGATGCAGGGCGTCAATACTTTTCGCAGCTATGTAATGGGCTGGTACGACACTACCCTGCATACCATATTCTTTGCGAACGACCAGGATACGGATATTAAACGCAAAATATGTTCGGTATTGGCCGGTTATGTTTGGGATACCGATAATGATTATGTAAAAAATCATGATACCGCTTTAACTAAACTTGCAAAAACCATTCGCTTAAGAGACAGTATCGCATATATAAATAACGGGTTTAAAGATCCTGAATAAACGAAGGGGGTACAGTTGACCGTGTTAGAAAATATTTCTGTAAATATTACTGCTGCATGTCGCATCCGCCACAATAAAGTTATCAAAAACAATACGGTTGTTTTTGAAGGCAGGGCAGATGATCCGGATTTTTTGCAAAGCGTGTATCTTAATACCGGGATGAATTATCCCAGGTTCTTCAAAATGGATACCCTGTGCAAACTGGGCACCCTGGCGGCAGATAGTTTATTAAAAGAGGCCGATATAAGCCAATATCAGCCCGAAGACGTGGGTATCGTACTATCCAACAGTAACGCCAGTATTGAGGCGGATATTAAATATTTCGAATCATCAAAAACCTTTCCCAGCCCTTCCCTTTTTGTATATACTTTACCCAATATTGTTATCGGGGAGATCAGTATCCGGTATGGCTGTAAAGGTGAAAACGCTTTTTTTATCAGCGAAAAGTTTAATGCGCAATTGCTCCATTTTTATGTTACTGAATTAATGCAGCGCCAGCATATAAAAGCCTGCATCTGCGGCTGGGCCGAAGTAATAAATGACGAATTTGATGCCTGTTTCTTTTTGGCAGAAAGAAAAAATATTGGTGTTAACTTTACAGCCCGTTTATTAGATAATTATTATTACAGCGAAACGATAAATTAAATTTATTCATGGACAGGAACGAGTTGATACAGCAACTGAAAGAGCAGATCATCAAACAATTAAACCTTGCCGACAAAACGCCGGCAGATATAAAAGATAATGATCCGCTATTTGTGGAGGGATTAGGACTTGATTCTATTGATGCGTTGGAGCTGATTGTTTTGTTGCAGCAGGAATATAATATCAAATTGAAAAATGCTGAAGAAGGTCAATCCATATTCCGTTCGGTAGCAACAATGGCCGATTATATTTTAGAACAACAGGCAGGAGCAGCAAACTAATATGCCCTCTCCGGTTTTCATAGCAGGCATAGGTGTTATTTCGGCCATTGGCAACAGTGTGGAAGAAAGTCTTCTTGCGCTTACTTCAGGCAGGGCGGGGATCGGGACTATGCAGCAATTACAGTCTGCACACAAAGAGATGCTGCCGGTGGCAGAGGTTAAACTTACCAATGAAGCGCTGGCTGATCTGGCGCATCTGCCCGCTCATTTAAGCAGAACGGCCTTATTAAGTACCGTTGCAGCAAGGGAAGCGCTGCATCGTTCGGAGTTAAGCATCAGCAAATGGAGAACCGGATTTATTTCTGCCAATTCAGTTGGCGGCATGGATAAAACAGAAGCTTTTTTTGAGCTCTTTTTAAAAGATAGTAATAGCGGGCATTTACGAAATGTAAGGCATCATGAATGTGGTGCGGTTACCGAAATAACGGCTAATGCTTTAGGCATCCGGGATTTTGTAACCACCATAAGTACGGCCTGCTCATCTTCCGCAAATAGCATTTTTTTAGGGGCAAGGCTGATTCGTCAAAATAAGCTGGATGTTGTTATTGCCGGGGGTACCGACGCCCTGACGCGCTTTACCCTGAACGGCTTCAATACCCTGATGATCCTGGATAATCAGTACTGCCAGCCCTTTGATGAAAACCGCCGGGGGCTCAACCTCGGAGAAGGCGCCGGCTATATGGTGCTGGTTTCCGGAAAGGTAGCTGCTACCCTGGCACACAAACCGGAAGTAACACTTAGCGGCTGGTCCAATGCTAACGATGCGCACCATCAAACCGCATCTTCACCCGAAGGAAAAGGGAACCTGCTGGCCATGAGCGGCGCATTACAAAGAGCCGGCCTGCAACCTTCTGATATTGATTATATTAATTTACACGGAACCGGAACCGGTAACAATGATATTGCCGAAGGTACCGCCATTAAAACATTATTTGATGGCAACTACCCGCCAATGAGCTCCACCAAGTCGTTTACAGGCCATACTTTAGGCGCCAGCGGGGGCATAGAGGCTGTATTTTCATGTCTGGCTATACAAAAAGGCTTAATATTTCCCAACCTGCGCTTTGAGACGCCAATGAAAGAACTGCCATTTAAACCTGTTACCGAATTAATGCAACAGGAGCTAAAGCATGTTATGTCCAACTCTTTTGGGTTTGGCGGTAATTGCAGCTCACTGGTGTTCAGCGCTGTTTAAATTTTTGAAATAAAAAAGCAATAACAGAGAAGAGGGCCAGCCCCGCAATAATCCAAAGTCCATAAACATTAAGGTATGCTGCAGTTGCTGCTATTTTATTGGTCTTTCCCGAAACCCGCTCCCCGATCCAACCCAATGCTGCAATGCCCGCCAGTATTGCAAATACGACCCTGAATACAGGATATATTTTCGTTTTACTCAATAAGATCAGCCACGGGATGATCAATGCAATAATAAACAGCTGCATCAGCTCAATGCCAGCGTACCCGAAGATAATTTTAAATTAAATTACGGTAGCAAACACCTCCCAGTATTTAATGTTGGTGCCCACATAAGTGCCTTCATCCATTTTCAAACCGGCTACCGTAACCGCCCATTGCAAACTGTCTTTGCCATAAGCATGAATATGCTGCAGCAGGTACTCCCTGATCTTCCCGCCATATTTTGCTGCAATCTGTGCAGGATGATCAGAAAAGCCTTTTCCAAAAACCAGCTCCAGTTCGGGCACCGGCATTTGTATTTCCATTGCTACCCGTTCCGGTGTGGCATCTAAAAAAATAAGCGAGTTGGGCAACGGGTGCGCGGCAGCATTAAATCCCTTAAACAAAAAGGCTGATAACAGTGCCTATAATAAGAACCGCCTTTTAAAAAGACGGTTCACCATTACCCTATATAAAACCCCGAACATATAAAAAATTATAAACCGATATAATCCCGGTCATGATCGCGCATTACTGTATGGTAATGCACCTGGTTGCTAATAACCACACCTGTCTGGCAAATAAATTCTATCCATATGCTGGGCCCGTCAATTCTTACATAATCCGTATTTGTAGTTAGGAAAGAACTGGCAGTGCCTGCTGTAGCGCTGGTATTGCTGGCATAGCAAACATAGGTATCTGCCAGCTCGTCCTCATAAATGGCCAGGTACTTGGCGGCAGAACTTTCATCCACATCGTCCACCCATGCTTCTATAGCCGCTAAAACATTTGCCTGCGCTGTGCTGCTGAGGGCGCTCACCTGAATACCCTGTTTGGTGGTAGGGAAGGTGTTGGTAGTAGAACCCGGCACCATTAAACAGTCGGAAAAGCTGCCTGATATTTTGGCCGTAGAAAGTTCTGTGCTGGTAAAGGAGCCCAGCATGGTTTGCATGGCCGTATGCTCGTTTTCTATTGGGCCGGAATAGGTGGTACCGTTATAAGTGAAAGATCCTTTAGGCTCAACTGCTTCATGCAAAGGCGTAATGCTGGTTACCACCGAATTATCGTAAGTAATATTTTGCGCATAGTGGTGGCCGCCAAACTGCAGCATCCATTTTCCGGTAGTGGAAGGCGTGCCTAAAAATGCGATCACATAATTGCCTTCGGAGTAGCCGCTTGCCATTGTACCCAGGTAGCTGTCTGCCATCCTGATCTGGTTAAACTCATCATACCCTTCACCGGTAGCGGTTCCCGAAGCCGCCGTTATCAATTCCAGCGCAGCAGTTAACTGTGCATCGGAGAGGGAGCTGAACAGCAGCCCGTTACGGCACGATAAAGCGCAAGGCAGGTTGCTCCAGCGTTTGGCATTGGTAAGCGTATAATCAACAATTACTGATGATTGCTGACTGGAACTCAACGTAGCTAAAAAATTATTTGCAAGGCAAACAATTTTAGCCACACCCGTTAAGGAAGAACAATCTGAAGTTTCTATGGTATCGGTGCTATCGGATTTAGAGCAGGAGATCACTACTGCAGCCGATACTACGACGGCACTGATAAAAATGGTAAGTTTTCTTTTCATATGTATGGGTTTTTGTGAATATCGATAATTTTTTATTATGTGCGCCTGGCAGGCGTTGCAATACTTTTAAGTTTTAAAATTAAAACTTAAAAGTATTGTGAAAACGCGCTATTAAAAAATAAATGGGGTGAACCGAATGATTTATGTGGCAAAAACAGTTAATAAGAATTAACATTTCTAAAGCTTCGCATTCTCAATGGGGCCGGTATAAATAACGCCATTTAGGCAAAAGATCCTTTAAGCCCAACCGCTTCATGCAATGGGGTAATGCTCGTATACTACCGGGTTATCGTAAGGAATATTAAATACGCTGCGTTTTAAGCAACCTGACCCTGTAAAAAGCAAACACCAGCAGCGCCACCAAAGCTATGCCCAGAATACAGTTCCAGCTGTTTTCCGGTATGGCGGCAGTGTACGCGGTAATAATATTGCTTTTGCCGGAAGTTCTTTCTGCAATCCAGGCCAATGCGGCAACAGCAGCTAAAATAGCTGCGGGTATCCTAAACCATTTATAGTACGGCGTTTTGTTCAGCAGCATCAGCCACGGAAAAATAAGCGTTACAATAAAAAGCTGCATGGTCTCAATACCAAGATTAAACCCTAACACACTTAGCGCCAATGTGCCTGCGGTCAAATTAAAATTGGATAATATGGTAGCAAATGCCAGTCCGTGCACCAGCCCAAACCCCGCGGCCACATACATTTCTTTTCCCGGGAAAATAGGGTAAACCGCGTGTATGGCCGATATAAGAATGGAAAAGGCAATTAATATTTCTACCGGTTGCTGAGGTAGTTGTAGCAGCCCGGTAGCGCCAATAAGCAGGGTAACAGAATGTCCAATGGTGAACGCCGTAACAATTTTTACCAGCCGCGAAAAACTGTATCTTAATCCGCCGTACCTGCCCCAATATTTTCGGCTAAGCAGGAGCATGGATGGCAGCAGTAGCACAATCAAAAACAGCAAATGGTCGGTGCCTTCTTTTATATGTTGCATCCCTAAAGAAAACATATTCTTAAATCCCGTCCAGTTGCTGCCTTTTGCAATATTAATTTCTAACGGATGCACCTTACTGTCGCTTGCTATGCGTATTGTCATGGGGTCGCTGTCCGCGGTCAAAGAGTCGGCCCTGCCTGTTTCCCAGTCGCTGCGGATGGCTACAAATATGATATGGTTGACAACCTGGTGTACCACGGCGTCATAATCAAACATAAACCTGCGCGTATTTTCATTATGCTGTGGTAATAAAAGAAGATGCACTCTTAGCTCCCAAAACGGCGGGCCGCTTTCTATTTGCTGCTCTTTATCCATGGTCATACCCGTTATCTCCACTAACCAGGGGCGCTCCCGTTGTGTATAGGCATGGGTATGCGCCAGTATATATTCTTTTAGCTGCGGCCCCATCCTCGCCAATAAAGTTTGCGGATTTTGGGTAAGGTTGCTGCCATAAGCAAGCTCCAGCTCAGTTAGTGGAATTTGAAGCTCCAGGCCAACCCTGTTGGGGCTAACATCAAGATAAGCAATGCTATAAGGCGCCTGGTGCGCAAAAGCGCTCACAGGATAAAAAAACACCAGGAAAAGACTAATAGAAAAAAACAGCCGCCATTTTTTTATGTAGCGGCTGTTTTTAAGAATGTGGCTATATAACATAGTTGGTTTTTTATTTTATAAGCCAATGTAATCACGGCTATGGTCGCGCATTACGCTGTGGTAGTGTATCTGGCTGGAAATAATTACACCTGTCTGGCAGATAAATTCTATCCATACACTGGGCCCGTCAATACGCACATAATCCGTATTAGTTGTGAAGAACGAACTGGGGGTGCCGGATGTGCCGCTGGTATTGCTGGCATAGCACACGTAAGTGTCTGCCAGTTCATCTTGATATGCGGCTCTTATAGTTGCAGCCTGTGTAGCGTCGATATCATTAATCCAGGGTTGCATAGCCGCCCAGACAGCCGCCTGCGCTGTGGCGCTCAGGGTGCTCACCTTAATACCCGCTTTGGTTGATGGCATTGTATTGGTGGTAGAACCGGGCACCATAAGGCAATCTGAGAAAGAACCGGAAATTTTAGCGCTCGAAAGCTCTGTACTGGTAAAGGAGCTCAGCATATTTTGCATCACGCTGGCTTCGGTAGACAGGGGACAGGTGTAGGTAGTGCCGCTATATGTGAAACTGGTATGTGGTTCTACTCCTTCATGCAAAGGAGTGATACTTACCACCTCTCCGGCATTATAAGTAATATTAGAGGCAAAGTGGTGGCCGCCGTATTGCAGCATCCACTTGCCCGTGGTGCTTGGCGTACCGAGGAACGCTATCACGTAATAACCGGACGAATAGCCGTCGGACATTGTACCGAGGTAATCATCTGCGGCGCGAATGGTTTGAAACTCTTCGTAAGCCTCTCCCGAAGTGGTGCCGGCCGCCGCCGCAATTACTGCAAGTGCAGCAGTTTGCTGCGCCGTTGTAAGGCTGCTAAATAGCAAGCCATTGCGGCACGACAGGGCGCAGGGCAGGTTAGACCAGCGCTTGGCATTGGTTAGATTTAATGTTAGCACAACCGAAGACTGCTGCGTGCTGGTAAGCGTAGCCAGAAATGCATTGGCTAAGCAAACCACCTGGGCAACGCCTGTTTGCGAAGAGCAATCTGAGGTAGTAGCCGAATTTACAGTAAGGGAAAGAGTGCAGGTTTGTCCGCCAAAACTAATGGCAAAACTTGCCGTACCTGTTGAAGCCGGGGTGCCGGTGATATTATAAATGATATTGCCCGTGCCGCTGGCCAGGGTGCCGGCAGCCAAAGTGGCGGTAAGGCCGGTAACCCCTGTGGAGCTGATGGCCGAGCCGGCGCTGTATGCAACACCATTACCGCCTGTATACGGAACGGTTGCCGTGCCTGTGTAAGCTGTGCTTACAACCGCGCTGGTCGAAAACTCAGCGCTGCTGCAGGTTAATGCGGTAACAGTTGCCGAAGTGCCGGAGGCGCTGTTTACGGTAACCGATACCGTGCAGCTTTGATCTCCGAAAGAAATAGCAAAGCTTGCCGTGCCCGAGGCCGAAGGGGTGCCGCTTATATTATAGGTGAGATTGCCTGAACCACTGGCCAGCGTACCCGAAGCCAGTGTAGCGGTAAGGCCCGTAACGCCTGTAGAGCTGACGGCGGTACCGGCGCTATAATCGGCCCCGTTGCCACCGGTATAAGGCACCAGCGCGGTACCGGTGAATGCGGTACCCGAAACCGGCGTTGCCGACAGGGTTGCCGACGAACAATTTAACGCGGACACCGAAGCGGAGGTTTCCGTTGCGCTGGTATCGGTCTTTGCACAGGAAATAACAACTGCAGCCAGAACAGCAATCGCAGAGATAATGATGATCAGTTTATCTTTCATATTTATGAACTTTATCAACCATGAAGTTAAACATTCCCGGGAACACATACTGTGTGGAAATGCAGCGTAAATCATCCTGTGAAAATATTCAAAGCAGTTGCAATGTAAATATAATTGTGGTAAACACTGCTTTTTATGTGGTAAAACCCCGGCCGCTCCTTCCGGCTAAAAATTTTTTTGGTGGAAAGAAAATCTTTTCCGTTTTTTGCTTAAACGAGTAAGCTTTCCATTTTTTGCCGCTATTGTTAAGTGTGAAATGTATGGATTTTAAAAAGGATAGTTGGATATGCCTGTACGGGTATGCTCAAACGTGGTTTTTTACCATTGCTTAATCGTTTAAGTATTGCGATTTTAAGAAACATTCGTTTAAACCATAAAAATGCTGTTATGAATAATTATGCCAGAACAGTTTTGTTTGCCCTTGTCCTGCTAACTGCAGGTGTTAGTAAGTTGTTTTCGCAGGAGGTGCAGGAGCATAAAACACCTTTAGAAATTACAGGTCGTATTACCAGTCAAAATGGGCAATTTTTACCTGGTGTTTCCGTAGTGCAGGAAGGCACCTCAAATGGTGCGGTTACCGATACAACAGGAACGTATAGGATCAGGGTTCCCGAAGCAGGGGTAACGCTGGTCTTTACCATTGTTGGCTACAGGGAAAAGAAGGTTCTGAAAAAAAAGGCGGGCATTTTAGATGTTACCCTCGAAGAGCAGGTAAATGTTAACGAAGAAGTAGTGGTAGTAGGATATGGCACCCAGAAAAAAGCATCGGTAGTAGGCGCTCCGCAGGTGGCTTAAGATAAATAACAAATGAGCAAACGTGTTTCTTTAAAAGATATTGCCAGTAAGGCAGGCGTTTCAACAGCCCTTGTTTCTTATGTGCTGAACGGCAAGGAAAGAGAGGCGCGCATCGGCCTGGAAATGGTGGAAAAAGTGAAAAAGATCGCGGGGCAAATGGGCTATCAGCCCAACCTTATAGCGCGCGGCTTAAAGTTTGGGAAAACCAAAACCATTGGCCTCATAGTTGCGGATATTTCCAATCCTTTCTTTTCTTCCCTGGCGCGTATAATCGAAAACGAAGCGAAAAACCACGGCTATACCGTAATTTTTGGCAGCAGTGACGAGCAGCTGGATAAATCCCGGTCATTGATTGATACCCTCATGAACCGCCAGGTAGATGGCATTATTGTGGCGCCGGTAGAAGGTTCGCAGCAGCAGATCATGAGTATCAAAAACAGTAAGATACCTGTAGTGTTAATAGACAGGGGCTTTAAAGAATTGTATACGCACACGGTCACCATCGATAACTACGAATCGGTATATAAGGCCACAGAACTGCTGGTAAAGAACGGGTATAAAAAAATAGCAATGATTGCCTACGATTTGAAACTTACCCACATGCAGGAGCGTGTGCGCGGGTATAAAGAAGTGCTCCGCAACAGCGCTTTACCTGCCGGCAAAAGTTTACTGCACTTCGTATCTTATGAGCATACTTTTGAAGATATTGGTGAAAAACTGCGCGATCTTATCTATAATAAAAAAATTGACGCTATTGTGTTTGCAACAAATTCAATTTCTCTTAATGCGCTGAGGGTGATAGCCAAGCTGAAACTTAAAGTGCCCGAACAGCTGGGGGTTGTTTGTTTTGATGAAAGCGATGTGTATGACTTTTTTTACACGCCCGTTACTTACATTAAACAGGATCTTAAAACAATAGGCGAAACAGCCGTTAATATTATGATACAATATATTGATAAGCCAGGTCAGGACAAGTTAGTGAATAAGATTATAAAGTCATCATTAATAACCGGCTCCAGTTCTGGCCTTAAGCGATAACCGGCTGGTATTGCAAATACGCTTTATATTAATTTAAAAGTTTAAAGAATGAAAAAATTATTATTATCAGTATGCATTATGGCAGCAGCATGTATTCAGGGAACAGCACAATCGGGCGGATTTAACGGCCTTGATATGAACCTGGGCAATTTATCCCGGCTCTCCGATGCCAAAACCAGGTCCATCAGCCCCGAAAATTTTACAGGAGAAAAAGGCAAAGGCGCCCTGGCCGATCCTGTAGCGGATAAGGGAAAAAGAAATATCGCTAATGCTGCCAGTCAGGCCCGGGAGCTGGGCAAAGGCTGGAAAGTAAACCCTTACATCACTATTGATCCCGGAGAAACGTTTACCATGGCTGATATTGAGGGCCCCGGCGCTATTCAGCATATCTGGATGACGCCCACCGGCAATTTTAATTTTACTATTTTCAGGATATATTATGATGACGAAACGGCTCCCTCAGTAGAAAGTCCGGTAGGCCCGTTTTTTGGTACTGCATGGAATGAAGTGTCATGGTTAAATTCTCTTGCCATTACCGTAAACCCGGGCAGCGCTTTTAACAGCTACTGGAAAATGCCCTTTCGGAAAAAATGCAGAATCACTATGCAGAATACAGATACACAACCTATGAATTTGTACTACCAGGTCGATTATACGTTAACGGAAGTAGGAAATGATGAGGCTTATTTTCATGCGCAGTATCGCCGCAGCGCACGCGATCCCAAATCTTCTGTTCACACTATTGTTGATGGTATAAAAGGGAAAGGGCAGTATGTAGGTACTTATATGGGCGTTGGTGTAAGCAATAATGGCTGGTGGGGCGAAGGCGAGATAAAGTTCTACATGGACGGCGATAAAGACAACGCAACCATTGTGGGCACCGGAACAGAAGATTACTTCTGCGGGTCTTACAATTTTGAAAATAAAAGAACAAGACAGTATGAGACCTTTTCTACCGCTTATGCAGGCCTGCACCAGGTATTGCGGCCCGACGGTTTATATGGAGCCATGCAGCGTTTTGGCATGTACCGCTGGCATATAATGGATCCCATTCGCTTCGAGAAGGATTTAAAAGTAACCATACAGGACCTGGGCTGGCGCAGCGGCGGAAGATATTTGCCACAACATTCCGATATTATTACGGTAGCTTATTGGTACCAGACAGAGCCCCATGCTAAATTTCCTGCATTACCCGGAGGGGATGACCTGGAAGTGAATTAAATTTTATAGCATTTTGTTAAACCTGTCCATCATAGGTAAAAATCATTCGCCATATAAAAATTTAAAACAATTTACAATGAAGTATATTTTCATGCTGTTAACAACCTGTTTCTTTTTTGTTTCGTGTAAAGACAAAAAGGGCAATGATAAAAACACTAACGATATGAAAACTTATGGGAAAGGAAGTTTTGGGCACGACCTGTCTTTTTTGCAGGCGCGCGACAGCGGTCTCGTACTATTGAAAAGCGACAACGGCAGTGCGCAGGTCATCATATCTCCCAAATACCAGGCGAAGGTTTTTACCTCAACCGCAGGCGGGCCGGAGGGGAAAAGTTTTGGTTGGGTCAACTATAAGGCCTTTGATGGACCCGCAGATGCGCACATGAATGCTTATGGCGGAGAAGACCGTTTGTGGCTGGGCCCCGAGGGAGGCGTGTTCTCTTTGTATTTTAAGCCAGGCGCAAAAATGGAGTTTGCTAACTGGAAAACGCCTGCACCTGTCGACACCGAACCCTGGTCATTGCTATCGTCAGATGCTGCTTCGGCAGTGATGGGCAAAAACATGGAGATACAGAACTATGCCGGAACAAAGCTGCTGGTTAAGGCCGTGCGTACGGTGTCGCTCATTAATGCCAGTGCTGTTAATGCAGATCTGGGTATTACACCGGGTCCGGAAGTGCAATCTGTTGCTTTCAGAACAATTAACAGCCTTGCCAATAACGGGCAAAATACCTGGGATGAAAAAACAGGAGCGCCCTGTATATGGAACCTTGATATGTTTACGCCATCAGCAGGATGTACCATTGTAATTCCTTACAATAACGGGGCCGCCGGTAAAGTTGCCACTACAGATTATTTCGGAGAAATTGAAAAAGACCGGATTCAATTTAACAATGGCATTTTATTTTTTAAGGCCGATGGAAAATCGAGAGGAAAACTGGGCATACCGCCTCTTCGTGTAAAAAACACTGCAGGCAGTTATGATGCTGTTAATAATGTACTTACTATTGTAAAATTTGATATTGACCCGGCCGGAAAATATTTAAACCAGGAGTGGCGGACAGACAGGGCGCCGTTTAGCGGCGATGCCATGAACGCCTATAACGATGGCCCTTTGGCCGATGGTTCGCAAATGGGCCCCTTCTATGAAATAGAAAGCGTTTCGCCCGCAGCCTTTTTAAAACCGGGAGAAAAACTGACACACCATCATAGTGTATATCATTTCACAGGCAATAAAGCGGCATTAAGCGCCATCTCAAAAAAAATATTGGGCGTGTCGGTTGAGGAAATAGAAAAAGTATTTTGAGCGGGGAATTCCAAAGTTAATTTGTCTAATGTCTAATATCTAACATCTTCATAATGGCAACAAAACAAAGATCACAAAAAAAAGAATATCCTAAAATTGGTATCCGCCCTATTATTGACGGAAGATTAGGCGGCATCAGGGAGTCCCTGGAAGACACCACTATGAATATGGCCAGGGCAGTAGCGGCACTGTATGCCAAAGAACTAAAATACCCGGATGGCGCTCCGGTGCAGTGTGTGATTGCCGACACCACCATAGGCGGTGTAAAAGAAGCAGCTGCCTGTGCCGAAAAATTTGCTGCTCAAAATGTAGGCGTTTCCTTATCGGTAACACCCTGCTGGTGTTACGGCTCCGAAACAATGGATATGAACCCTGCTATTCCCAAAGCTATTTGGGGGTTTAACGGCACAGAGCGTCCCGGCGCTGTTTACCTCGCCGCAACACTGGCAGCCCATAACCAGAAAGGACTGCCCTGCTTTGGTATTTATGGAAGCGACGTGCAGGATATGGGAGACGCTTTCATCCCCGGCGACGTGCGAACAAAACTGCTGGACTTTGCAAAAGCAGGCATGGCGGTTGCTATAATGAAAGGCCAGTCTTACCTGGCCATAGGATCCGTATCTATGGGCATTGCAGGCTCTATTGTTGACCCGCAGTTTTTTCAGGAATACCTGGGTATGCGCAATGAGTATGTCGATTCCTCAGAAATTTTAAGAAGGATCCAGCTGAATATATATGACCAGGAGGAATATACTAAAGCGATCGCCTGGGTAAGGAAAAATTGTAAAGAAGGAAAAGATTATAACCGCAAAGAAAAGATCAAGTCAAGAAAAGAAAAAGACCGGGATTGGGAGTTTGTTACCAAGATGACAATGATTATCCGCGACCTGATGGAAGGCAATCCCCGGCTTGCCAAAATCGGCTATGCAGAAGAGGCTTTGGGCCATAATGCAATCGTATCCGGTTTTCAGGGACAGCGGCAATGGACGGATTTCCAGCCCGATGGCGATTTTTCAGAAGCGATGCTTAATTCATCGTTCGACTGGAACGGTATCCGCAAGCCCTATATGGTTGCTACAGAAAATGATTGCTACAACGGGGTGTCGATGTTGTTTAATTATTTACTTACCAACACGGCCCAGATATTTGCCGACGTGCGCACCTATTGGAGCCCGGAGGCTACAGCGCGCGTATCCGGCTGGAAACCCGAGGGCAGGGCATCCGGCGGGTTTATCCATTTGATCAATTCGGGCTCGGCCACCTTAGATGGAACCGGGCAGCAATCTAAAGCCGGGCAACCGGCTATGAAGCCCTATTGGGAGATAACAGAAAAGGAAGCAAAAGCCTGTCTTGAGGCAACTGTGTGGAGCCCTGCTAACAGGGATTATATGCGGGGAGGCGGTTATTCCTCCACCTTCCTCACCAAAGGTGGAATGCCTGTTACTATGTGCCGCCTCAACTTAATAAAAGGCCAGGGCCCGGTATTGCAGATTGCCGAAGGGCACACCATTGATCTTCCGGGAAAAGTGCATCATATTTTAAACGAACGCACTGATCGCATCTGGCCTACCACCTGGTTTGTGCCCAATATTACAGGGCGGGGCCCGTTTAAGAATGTATATTCCGTAATGGCCGGCTGGGGCGCTAACCACGGAGCCATCAGCTATGGACATATAGGCAGTTTGCTTATTACACTGGCCTCTATGCTGAGGATCCCTGTTGCCATGCACAATGTACCGGAGGATAGAATATTCAGGCCCTCGGCCTGGAACGCTTTTGGAATGGATACCGAAGGAAGCGACTACAGGGCCTGCGCGGTGTATGGCCCCTTATATAAATAATGTATGGGCGCTTGCCACTATTTTCCGGATAGGGTTCAGATAGGTATTACCCCCCGCTTTTTGACTGATAAATTAAAAAGCCTGAACGGGTATGCTAACGGGCAAAATGATGTATTTTACCGGCTTATTATAACAGTTGAGTGCCCGTGAAAATGTTGACGATTCAAAGGAAGGCCGCCCATATACAGGTTTAATGATCTGAAAGAATTTTAGTTTATACAATTTGTAATGAATATGAACAACAAGAAATCGCTCTTTATTAAAGACGGCATCAATTATGCCGCGCCGTTTGCTGCTATCAGCGCTTTATTTTTTCTTTGGGGGGTAGCGCATGGTATGCTCGACACGCTGGATAAAAACTTCCAGCAAATGTTACATCTTAAAAAATGGCAGTCGAGCTTTATACAGTTCTCACTATATGGCGCTTATTTTGGCATGGCCATTCCCGCAGGGTTGTTCATGAAAAAATACGGGTATAAAAAAGGGGTGATATTAGGTTTATTGCTGTTTGCCGCCGGCGCATTACTGGCAGCGGCAACGGCACCATTAGAATCCTTTATATTGTTTTTAACCTGTCTGCTGGTTATCGGGGCGGGATTAACAACACTTGAAACCGCCGCCAATCCTTACACCACAAAGCTCGGCCCCTCCGAAACGGCTGAACGAAGAATAAATATTTCCCAGTCCTTTAATGGCCTTGCATGGGTGGTGGGCCCGTTGATCGCCTTATACATTTACGGTAATCAAAGCCATGCAGAAGGAGAAAAAATGATGTCTATTATATTACCATTTGCTGTCATTGGTTTTTGTGTGCTGGCAGTGGCTTTTATATTTATGCGGCTGCGCTTGCCCGAGATCAGCGAGGAGGATGTGAATGCCGCACATGGCCATGGAGATACGGCTATTCCGGGAGATGATATTGAAATGGTTAGTACCGGCGGATCCCCCGCTAATAAAAAAGCGATTTGGCAGAACCGCCATTTTGCCCTGGGCGTGGCCGCACAGGCCTGTTATGTGGCTGCACAAACGGGCATTTTCAGCTATCTTATTAATTTTGTTACCGACCACGACATGCACCCGCGGTGGGATACTATATATGGCCCTTACTTTTTGTCAATCGGGTTCGCTTTGTTTATGACAGGAAGGATATCGGGCAGTGTGATGATGAAATATTTTAAACCGAACAGGCTGCTGGCGCTTTATGCCCTTATTATATGCTTATTGCTGCCTGTTGTTGCATCTAAATTGGGCTGGCCATCCTTAATAGCGTTATACGGGGTATTTTTCTTTATGTCCATCATGTTTCCAACCATATTTGCGCTGGCCATTAAAAACCTGGGAACAGAGACCAAACAGGGCGCAGCCTATTTAGTGATGTCGGTAGCCGGAGGCGCTATATTTCCGCCTGTTATGGGCGCCGTATCTGATACTTATGGCATGGCTACAGGCTTTTTAGTGCCTATTCCCCTGTTTTTGTTTATCCTTTATTATGCTGTTAAAGGCAGCCGCTTAACCTAACAGAACTAAAAATTTAATACCTGTCTGTACGCTGCGTAAGATGCAGGTTTTATCTGTGCTTCTTACGCATTTTATTTTAAATTCGCCACATATTTAATTATTCATGCCCGGCTACAATAAATATTCACAACAGGCAGCGCAAAATAACAACCTTAACGGTATTTATATTTTATCTGCAAGCGCCGTATCGCCGCAGGCATCATTTGAACAAATGCTAAGCGGGCCGGCGGTTTATACAGGCGATCGGCTGCATTGCATAGAACCCGATTATACCAGGTTTGTTGATGCCAAACTTATCCGGCGCATGAGCCGCATCATCAAAATGGGCGTTGCCGCTGCATCCGAAGCACTAAGGCAGGCAGATATAAAAAATCCGGATGCCATTATTACGGGTACCGCGTACGGGTGCCTGGCCGATACAGATCAGTTTCTTACGCGCATGGCGGAATGTAAAGAAACGCTTTTATCGCCTACCGCATTTATACAATCCACCCACAATACTGTTGCCGCCCAAATAGCATTAATGCTGCAATGCCATCATTACAATAATACTTACGTGCACAGAGGTTCTTCTTTTGAAGCAGCGCTTACCGATGCCCTTTCTTTGTTGGAAGAAGGCGAAGCAACAAATGTTTTGCTGGGTGCAGATGATGAGATCATTGAAAAAAGCCACATCCTTTTAAAACGTTTTGGCCTGTATAAACCCGATGGAGAAAGCCTGCGTATAATGGACCGCCCTACCAAAGGTACCATGGCGGGGGAGGGCGCCGCATTTTTTATTGTCAGCAGCCAAAAGACAGAAACAGTTATTGCCCGGTTGGTCGGGTTTAAAAATTATTATAAGCCTGTAGAAGATATTCCGGTATTAATGAACGCCTTTCTTAAAGAGCATAATACTGCTATTGAAGATATTGACCTGGTTATAACCGGCGATAACGGCGATAGCAGGGAAGACGGACATTACGATAAAATAAAGAAGGATTTATTTAAAGACCAGCGCACTACTACCTACAAACAGTTTTGCGGAGAATACCCAACGGCATCAGCTTTTGCTTTATGGATGGCCGCTAATATCTTAAAGCAAAAAAACTATCAGCAAAAAGAAGTGAAACAACTGCTGATCTATAATAACTATATGCTGAACTATCCGGCCTTTTATTTATTATCAGCATGCTGAATTTCAGGAACACCAATATTGTTTTTGTGCTCCTGCTGCTGGCGCTTCTGCTATCTGATCTTTTCTGTGAGGTTCCCGTCCCTGTTTACCTGCTATTAACTTTTCTCTATTCCCTTGTGTTATTTTACGGGAGCTATTTTATCCGGTTGCAGTTTTTTATGAAAGCGATCTGTAAAGCAAAGAGGGCAGAAAAAAAGATCGCGATCACTTTCGATGATGGACCGTTGAAGCACTACACGCCGGAGATATTGCAAATACTAAAAACAAATAATATAAAAGCTACTTTTTTCTGTATAGGCAAAAATGCAGCCGCTCATAAAGATGTGCTGGCAGAGATGCTGAAGCAGGGCCATATCATCGGCTCACATAGCTATTCACACGGCTTTTGGTTTGACCTGCTTTCGGCAAAAAATATGCAGAAAGACCTGGAGCAGGCCCATGCTGTTTTTAACGATGTGCTTGGCATCAATATAAAATGGTTTCGCCCCCCCTATGGCGTTACCAACCCGAACCTGAAAAAAGCAGTGGAAAAAATGGGGTATACCGCTATCGGTTGGAGCGTACGTTCATTGGATACCCTTGCAAAAGATGAAAGAGCCCTGATGCATAAATTAAAAAAGAACTTAACAGCCGGCAGCATTTTCCTGTTTCACGATACTGTGGCAATTACTTTAAAAGTTTTACCAGGCTTTATAGCATATACCAGACAGATGGGGTTTGAAATTGTGTCCCTGGATAAACTCATACATTTGCAGCCTTATGCTGATTGAAAATTTATATACCCTTAATGCATTTAACAGCCAGGACAATAAAGTAACGGCTACCATAAAGATCAATGCAGTTCATACGATCTTTGAAGGTCATTTTCCGGGACAGCCAATACTGCCCGGCGTTTGCCAGTTGCAGATTATTAAAGAATTGCTGGAACGCGCTGCCGGCAGAAAGCTGCTTTTATCTGAAGCCGGTAATTGTAAGTTTCTGCAGATGGCTGATCCCGAAAAAACCAGCGTATTAAATATACATATAGACTATCTTCCTTCTGGCGCCGGCATCAGCTGTAATGCGGTTATAAAAAGCGGGGAAACGGTTTTTTTAAAAATGACTGCTTATTTTAAATACGTTCACCTGGCGTAAAGGGAAGGTGAATGATTATTTCCCCGTTCATTTTTAGTCTGTTTTATTTTTTTAATCCTCCTATAAGATGGGCTACCATATTATCTTCCATTTCCTGCTCGGTATGGGTCTTTGCGCTGCGGTGCCAAAACTCCAGTCCTCTTACCGAAGACAGAATATTTAACACCACCACGTATGGCATCAATGGCCTCAGTTCTTCTTTTTCTATACCATCGGCAACAATGGCCTCCATGCGTTTTACATAATTGCGCCGTTCGGCAGCAAAACGGGCCAGTTCGTTTTCTCCCAGGTGCATCCATTCTTTCACCATTACCGAGTATACTTCAAAATGATGCAGCATCATATTGGTGTGAAACCTTATCAGCGACTCAATTTTTTCGAGAGAGGAATGATTGCTTTTTTCAAGATCGTCTAAATGATTTTTGCAATCTTCCGATACGCCCCATATAATTTCCTCCAGTATCTGGGCTTTGGATTGTATATGATTGTAGAGGCTTGCCGCTTCTATCCCGATCTTTTCTGCAATATCCCGCATAGAGCTGGCTGCAAATCCTTTTTCCCTGAACATTGCAGCTGCAGTTGTTAAAATGAGATCTTTTTTTGCAGATTTTCTGCGAGCAATCATACCCATATACCAAAACTATGCTTTTTTAACTGAAAAACATCCCATTCTTTTTGCTAAAAGCGCACCATTGCCTTTACTACTCCGGAATGGGGATTTAACCAGGATTCAAAGTTGGCTTTTATTTCGCCGAAGGCAACAGTGTGCGTAATATATGTTTTGGGATTTACCAGTCCGGCTTTCATACTTTTTATAACATGTTCAAAGTCTTCCCGGGTAGCGTTGCGGCTGCTCATTAAAGTGCTCTCCCGTTTGTGAAACTCGGGGTGGTTAAAAGTAAAATCATCTTTTTGCAGCCCGATCAGCACATAATTACCACCATGTGCCAGGTAGTGAATTCCGTTATTGATCGCCCGTAAATTTCCGGTAGCGTCAATTACTGCTGTGGGCATATCATTATTGGTAATTTCGGCAATTTGTTCCTTCACATCGCGTTCCAATGCATTAACCGCGGCGTATATGTTCAGGTTGTTTTTACTAAACTCCAGGCGCTTTTCATTTACATCCAGCGAGATTACCTTAGCCCCTGCAATCCGTGCAAACTCCATTGCACCAAGGCCTATAGGCCCGGCGCCTATTACCAGCACGAAATCGCCCGGCTGCACACCCGCTCTTCTTACCCCATGGGCGCCTATGGCCAAAGGCTCTGCCAGGGCCAGCTCGTCATAACTTAACCCCTCTCCATGCAAAAGATATTTTGATGGTACCGAAATATATTCTTTCATACCCCCGTCAATATGCACACCAAAAACCTGTATTTGTGTACAGCAGTTGGGCTTACCTCTCCGGCAGGCGATGCAGCTGCCACAGCTAAAGTAAGGGATAACAGCAACTTTTTCCCCTTTTTCAAAACCGGGAGCATTATTAAAATCAACCAGCGCTCCGGATAGTTCATGGCCTAATATCCTGGGATAGCTAAAAAAAGGCTGAGTGCCTTCATAAGCATGTAAATCGGTGCCGCAAATGCCAATGCGCTGCACTTTTATAATTGCATAATCTTTTTCTGATACCGGCTCGTCAATCTCTGCGTATTCAAACAGGCCCGGCATTTTGCATATTAACGTTTTCATTCCTGTACTAATCAGTTATTACAAATGCGGATAGTTTTTGTCAATAAGGCCGGCATCTTTCATTTTTGCCCAGAAGGCTTTGGGGATGGATGCATTGGCCATTTCAATATTGTGTTTTACTCTTTGAGGGTTACTGCTGTTTAAGGCGATACTTTTTACGCCCGGAATCTGTAAGCCAAAGCTAATAGAAGCAGCAGGGGGCTCTATATCAAACTCCCTGCATATTTCAAAATACCGGTCTCTCCAATTATAGTATTTTGCATGTTGGGGGTTGTTGCGGTCCAGCTGAATATAATTGAAATAATCGCTCCCCATTAAAAATCCGCCATGAAAAACAGCAGAGTTGATGACCGTAATATTTTGCTGATGTAACCGCGCCACAAAATCCACTAATTCCTTTGGGTGATGATATATCGTATAGCTATTGGCGATCATTACCCAATCCAGTTTTACCTCTTTCGATATTTTTTCGGTAGAGCGCCAGTCTTTCGCTCCAATACCTATTCCCTGTATAGCGCCTTTTGATTTCAGATCGTTCAAAGCCCTGTACGCTTCTAAAATATCCTCATACCTTCTTTTATAGTCATCATCATTTTTTGCTGCGGCAAGATATTCATCCGGGTCGTGTACCGATGCAAACTGCGATTCATAATTCCGCAAAAGCTGATTGCCTTCTTCAAAACAGCGCAGCATACCATCGTAGCTGATCTTTTGTTCGGCATCATGTTGAAGATGATGCCACACCCCTCCGGGTTCAAAAGTCGGTTCCGGGGTGGTTAAAGGTTTTCTTACCCATGCCAGCTTATTGCTGATCAGAACATTGTTCCTGTTAATACCCAGTTCCTGTAAGCACTGTCCAAGAACTTCCAGGGCCAGGCCTGCGCCGTATTTTCCAGCGCTGTCAAACATAGGCGTACTTTCACAGGCATTAATATATGCGCGCACTATTTCCAGCTTTTCTTCGTGCGTAATCTCCTTGTATAGATTTCCTAAAAGACTGGTGCCGGAAATTACTTTAGGTAACCGTACCTGCATATTATTTTAAAGACGGTGATTAAAAAAACCATAAAGATAAAAGCTATAATCTTTTATAAACAATTTAAAAGCAAAAAATAAATGCTTATTTAACAAATCAATTTTCTAATTTGCTCAAAATTGTCCGTTGTGAAAAAATTTTCCGCCTTTGTTTTTATTAGCTGTATTTGCATGCTGGGCGCTTTACGCATTTCTGCTCAATCTTTTGATGCGTATCAAAAACATATTTATGTCAAAAACAACGACACGCTGCCTTACCGGTTGTTATTGCCCGAAAATTACAACCCGGCCCGGAAATATCCGCTGATCATATTTTTACATGGCTCCGGCGAACGGGGTAATGATAACGAAAAACAATTAATACATGGTGGCGACCTGTTTCTGAAAGAAGAAAACAGGAAGCAGCATCCGGCTATTGTTGTATTTCCCCAATGCAGCGAAAACTCTTTCTGGAGCAATGTAAAAATAACCAGTAATACTTCCGGAAGAAGCTTTGATTTTCCGTTAAACGAGGCGCCTACTGTATCCATGCAGTTATTGATGCAGCTTATCGGTCATTTATATAAACAATACCCTGTACTAAAAAAGCAGGTGTATGTTATGGGATTGAGTATGGGCGGCATGGGCACTTTTGAGCTGGTGAACAGGTTGCCGAAAAAATTTGCTGCCGCAATACCCATCTGCGGAGGAGCTAACCCGGTCATTGCAAAAAACTTAAAAAAAGTAAGCTGGTGGGTCTTTCACGGTGCGAAAGATGATGTGGTGCCGCCCCGGTATTCGGAAAATATGGTTGCCGCTATGAAGCAAAATAAAGTTCGCGTTACCTTTACTTTATTCCCCGATGCCAATCATAACAGCTGGGACGCGGCTTTTGCTGAGCCGGAGCTTCTAAACTGGCTATTCATCCATAAAAAGAAATAAATAGCGGTAATTTCCGTTTATGGTATTATGATGTTGTTAAATCAGATCAATGCAGGATCTTAATAGTTAAAAAGATATTATTTTAGCCACCGGTTGAAAACATTTTTAATTAAATTTGTTATTACATCAACCTTGGTTTTTTATACAAAATTGGGAATAACAAACCGACATGAAATTTTTCAGGCTTAAACCTGCCCGTCTGGCAGGCTCTTGGCTAAAAAGAATAATAAATATACAAGAGAAATTTAATGATCAGGTGATTTTAATATTAAGCAAGACGATGAAAACTCAACGGTTAATAGGATTTGTGGTATTGGGTGTTGCAGCAACAGCCATTACAGGCGTTATATGTGAGGTACGCAGGCGCAAGACCTTGCGCAGGTTGTTAGATGCCGCTAATGAAGGTTACGAAACCGCTCATGATATTATTTATCCGGAAAATTCTTCATCGCTCCATAATAAAAAACTGCGGTACGGCCCTGTATTTTAACCGCCCTGTTTTTTTGTGAAAGCTTCTCCCCAAAAAGTTTAGCCGGTTTATTACTTTTGATGCTGTATGCGTAAATTTCTTCAGTATCTTTTGAGGCGGCCAATACTTTGGTTGTCCGACAGATTTTCGTCGCGCCCGGATAAAGAAAAAATTTACAATGCGCTTAGTAAACTATACAACAGTATTATAGAAGAGCCGGGAAAAAAAGGGTTAGTGATTCCGATGTCAGAGTTCGGCAACCGGTTTATCATTTTCTCCGATCAGCACAAAGGCAACCGAAACGGCGCCGATGATTTTGCCGTTGCTGCAAACAGCTATCTTTCTGCCCTTGAATATTATAATACCCATGATTTTTGCTTTATAAATCTTGGTGACTGCGAAGAGCTTTGGGAAAATACATTGGCACAGGTTAAAAAAGCAAACGGTAAAGAATTTGAAGCGGAAAAACGCTTTTTAGCCCGGAACGCCTTTATAAAAATCTTTGGTAACCACGATCTGTACTGGGCTAACGACCCCTTGGCATCCTTAGAACTGGAAATAGTTTTCGGACAAAAACTAAAAGTGTATGAAGGCATTATCCTGACGACGGCAATATCAGGTATTCCGCTTCAGATATTTTGTACCCACGGGCACCAGGGAGATGCCAACAGCGACGGGAGCTGGCTGGCGAAATTTTTTATCGCAAGGATTTGGGGGCCTTTGCAGGCCTACTTACACATCAACCCCAACGAGCCCTCCAATGATATATTTAAAAAAACATTACATAATGAAATTATGTATGAATGGAGCGCCACACAAAAACAAACACTGCTCATTACAGGACATACACACCAGCCTGTGTTTGAATCGCTGACCCATATCGAAAGGCTGCACCGGCAAATGCACCAGGCCGAAACCAATAAGGATGAAAGTCTTATTGAAAAGATTGCCAGGGAAGTGTCTTCATATAAGGCGCGCTTTGATATCTTAACTACCGATTATTCGAAAATACTACCCACCTATTTTAATACAGGTTGTTGCTGTTTCAGCGATGGCGATATTACCGGTATCGAAATTGATAATGGCTATATCCGGTTGATCAAATGGAGTGTGAAAGATGGTGTTTCCAAAAGAACCGTACTGGAGGAAAAACCTTTGTAAACCGATCCTGATCTGTTGTTAAAACATAAATTTGGCCAGCGACTTGCCAGCTTTTGCATAAGCTTCAGAAATTCTCCAGCTGGTATCATAATCAAAGCCCATAGCATCCCTGCCCGGCGCATTATCAATATCAATAACCGCAACCGTAGCATCCCTGTTTGTTGTTTCCACAATAGTTACTTCTGCATCGATATATGCATTTTTTCTCCAGGCGCCTACATTAAACCCCGGCTCAATAAAGGTTGTATGAAAAATAAGCGTGTATTTGGCGTTTTTATCGGCCTTCAGCTTGGTTTTTTCTGTAAACTGTTCAATAAATTGTGGTTCATAGGCCCGGCTTCTGTCAGAAACCCATGATTCGGCCCATTTATCTCCTTTTCCTGCTTCTTTTTTATTGTACTCTTCTCTCTTTTTGGCAATATAATCTGCTTCATTTTTGAACTTTCCTACCGAAAGATGATCATAGGTAAACTCAATATTAATGGTTGTTTCATTCTTTAGTACATCGGCATTCCCGCTTATAAGTTTTATCTTCTGTCCGTAAGTAACTGCAGAAAATACCAGGCTGCAAAAAAGCAGTAAAATAGTTTGTAGCTTCATAACAGGTGTTTTATTTTTAAAAATTCTTGGATACAAATATAAAACTATGTTGCTTTCCCTGGTATTGATTGTAAATAATAATATGCTCCATTTTGCCGGGGGTCACATTTGTTTTGTAGAGGCTGTGCGAAAGGGCCTGGTTTTGCAGGGCCTGGCAGGCCAGCCAGAGCGCAAATGAAACTGCTGTTGGATATTCCCCTGTTAAATGTTTAAATCGTACAACAGGCACGCCTTTTCCTGTAATTGCTTCGCAGCTTTCGTAAAATGGCAGGTGCCGGGCATCGCCATTTTCGCCCGTTATAAGCGTCATATTATCCCGGTCGGGCAGGTATTTCTGTAAGAATCCTGAAAATCTTTCTCTGACTTTATCAGTATCAGTTGTCTGAAAAACGGTTACCGCTTCAATCTTTGCCACGGCTTCCTCTGCTATACCATTCACCAAAAACATAGCAGCGCCTTCACCCGCAATAGTTCCCGGTGCAGCGCTTTGATATAATGTTGTATTGGTTTTAGCTTTATCATACCATCCCGCAAGCAGGTCAATATTGTAATTGTAAGAAGAGATTTCGTCCACAGCGCCCACCAGCAGGTTGGCCGCCGCATGATCATTAATAAACATCAAAGCATCTAACAGGGCATTTTCAAAAGCCAGGCCATTGTGCACATGCGTGGCATTATAATGATGGTTTTTGGTAAGGAGGCTTAACTGACCTGCAATAGCATTTGGCGTGCTTTGCACAAAATTGCCAGGCGTTAGCATGCCCTCGTCATAATCAACAATCTGGTTTAAAAATTTAATGCAATCTTCCATGCCCCCATTGGCCGTGCCAATAATGATGCCACTCACTTCTTTACTTTTAATTAATGGTAAGCCCGTCCCAATGCCCATGCGCACCGCTTTGCTCATGCGCCTTAACATACCCGGCGGCACCCCTTCCAATACCGGTTCAATAGCCATCAATTTACCGGCTTCCGATAATTGCAGGTGATCCCAATCGGTAATACCGGTTGTTTTTTGCGGTGAAATACATATATGTTGATGGATATACATGAGCAATGGTTACACTTTCGAAAATATTAATGAGGTGCAATTGCCTCCAAATCCAAATGAGTTGGACATTACATTTTTGATTTGCTTCTGCTGATAATTAATCACTGGTACCAGTTTGGTAGAAACAATGGGCGCTTCAAAATTCAGGGAAGGATATATTTCCTGGTTTTGCAGGTTTAAAATACTGTAAACCGCTTCCACGGCGCCTGCAGCACCCAGCGTATGTCCTGTATAAGATTTGGTACTGGTAAAAGCCGGCGGATTGCCAAACAGTCTCAACATAGCAACACTTTCTGTTGCATCATTATTTTCTGTTGCAGTACCATGTGCGTTTATAAAATCAATAGCAGAGGCTTCCAGTTCTGCCGATTGCAATGCCCGTTGCATACAAAGAAAAGGTCCTTCTGCCGTTTCGGAGGTAGAAGACGGGTGATACGCATCATTGCTGTTGCCGTAGCCCTTTACTTCCGCATAAATTTTTTTACCGGTTACAGCGGCTTCTTTTTCAAGCACCAGGAAGGCTGCCCCTTCGCCCAGGTTGAGCCCTTTTCTTCCAGCGTCAAAAGGCCTGCAGGGCGCATCCGATAATATCATTAAAGCGTTAAACCCGTTAACAGTAAATTTTGAGAGGCTGTCAACACCTCCTGCAATCACTTTCTCTGCCAGGCCGTTTTTAAGCAGGCGGGCTCCGTACATGATCGCATTGGCAGAGGAGGAGCAGGCGGTATTAAAAGTATTGATAATACCTCCTACCTGGTACTGCTGCTGTAAAAAAGTGGTATTAGCGCTGTTAGAATAGGATTGCAGGTATGGCGAGCCTTTGCCGTTGCTGCTGTTGGCATCTTTATACATCTCATCCGTAAAACACATACCCCCAACGGTGCTGGCACCCACTAACGCAGTAGCTGGCAGCCCCAGTTCTTTTAAAGACAGCCCGGCGTCGGCAATTGCCTGTTCAGCAGCATATAAAGCTAAAATATCGGTACGGGTAGCTCCGGGGGCGGTGACATTTAAGTATTGCGCCAATTCATTTGTTGCGGTTTTTATTTCACCAAAAGGCAGCTTTTCTGTATATTTTGAATTAAAAAAGCGGGCTTGTCCTATGCCGCTAAGACCTTTTACCAAAGCCGCCCTGTTCTCGCTTAAAGAAGCGCCCAGGGAAGTAATGATACCAATGCCGGTAACTACAATTCGGCTCACAAAAAAGAATTATTTAGTACGGTGTTGTTCAATATAATCTACCATGGTGTTTACATTTGTAAGGATCTTTCTCCCTTCTTTGGGGTCCTGGATATTTATGCCATACTCCCGGGAAAGCATCACGATCAGTTCGATGGAGTCAATGGAATCCAGCCCTAATCCCTCTCCGAACAAAGGTTCGTCATCCTTTATATCTGCGGGGTTTACAGTGTTCAGGTTCAAAAATTGCACAATCTGCTCTTTTACCTGTTGTTTCAACGCTTCTTTTTCCATATTGCTTTTTTAAGGAACATTTAAACGTCAAAAATAATAACTTACACACAAACCATATAATCTTTAATTAGTGAGGATCGCCCGCGTACCGTTAAAAAATCGCGCCTGCTAAACAAGTATGGAGTAATTTTGTTTTCATAATGATGAAACGTCCATAATAAAATTTCATATATGGCAATGAAAAATTTATCATGGTAAGTAACATCCGGTTAAGGTAATAATAACAAATATTCGGATGAAATTAAGTAAAAAGGCCCTTTTTTATATTGTATTTTTTGTAGTGCTGTCTGTTGTTTTTTATGCTATTGCCTGCTGGGCGATTCCAGGGTTTAACGACAGAAAGCTTGAACCGGTCAGCCATGTAGCTAATTTCAGCTTTACCAACCAGGATGGTAAAGCCTTTACCAGTAATGATGTGGGGGGGAAAGTGTACGTGGCCGAATTTTTCTTTACCACCTGCCCCGGAATATGCCCGATGATGAATGATAATATGCGGCAGGTGTATAATAAATTTAAGAATGAGCCCGATTTCCGGATCCTGTCTTATACCTGCGACCCTAAAAACGATTCGGCTTCAAGACTTAAGGTTTATGCCGACTCTATGAAGGTGGATACACAAAAGTGGATATTTTTAACCGGCAGAAAAGACAGTCTTTATAATATGGCCCGGCTTAGCTATAGCATCGACGACCCTAAAAACAACCTGAAAAACGCTGAAGATGATTTTTTGCATACCCAGTTCTGGGCGCTGGTAAACAGAAAAGGGGAGGTTTTAAAAATATATGACGGCCTTAAACAGAAAGAGATTAATGCCCTGCTTGCCGATATTGAAAAAGAATTAAAAGGATCCTAGCGGCACATGAAAAATATAGCTTCTATATTAAAAGAGAATAATTTAAGTGTAACTGCCGGAAGACAGAAAATATTGCAGCTTTTCCTGAGCAGCGGCGGTGCGCTGGCCCATGCAGATATTGAAAAAAATGCAGGGGCGCATTTTGACAGGGTAACTATTTACCGTACCCTCCAGGTCTTTGTGGAAAAAGGGCTGATACACACTATTCCTACTTCTGATAATTCTATTAAATACGCGCTGTGTAAAAATGAATGTACAGAAGGGCACCACCACGATCATCATGTTCATTTTGTTTGTGAAAAATGCAATAATACCTATTGCCTTGATGGCGTGGTTACGCCTAAAGTGGACCTGCCTGAAGGCTATGGCGTTACAGGAATTGAAGTAGTGGCTAAAGGCATTTGCAAAACCTGCTATGGAAAAATAACTACGCTGTAAAAGCGTTGTGAATTGCTTTCATCCATTGATTAACTTTGGTCTTTGACAACCATAACACTAAGTTCTTCACGTGGTGTATCGACAAAACAATATAAGTAACTGACTTGCCCACGCCAGTATGCCAAACTAAATCACCTGGTGCAACACATGCAACTTTTCTAATTACTTCATAGTAATTCATGAGTATATAATTTAAAATGTTGTATTGCGTAATAGGGCGTAAAAATACGCCGTGGTGTTTTTGGAAGTGCCCTTGTTTTGCTCTGGTGAGCCAAACTAACGTCCTTCTGTGGATCGGAAATATTACAAATCTACCTTGTTTGAGTCAAACGAACAAAAAACCCGGTCTTTCGACCGGGGGATGCCGGTTGCAGCTCCGGCGGTGCAATTAATTAAACTAAACAAGTCTAATTGCTGCAAATCCTTTTGCGGCCCGATGAAAGCCAGTTTCAATTTTTTTCATTTGTGCCTCTGAGATATAAGTGTCTTTTTTTGTTTTGTATTGACGCATCAAAGAAGCATTAATGCCGCTATATTCCGCAAATTTACTCACATGAATAAAGTCGTATTCATCGAATACCGATGCAATATCGTATTTGAATACAAATTTTATCGCTTTAAGCTCTTTAGGTAAAGACTTTCCTTCATCGGTATATGATGCCAAAACTTCTTTTACGGAGTTCTCAAAATCCGCTTTTGCGGCCTTTACGGTTTTCCCGGTGCCGATAATAGTGTGATCAACATCGGGAGTATATATTGAAAACTCCCCGTCCTTTGTTTTTTCAATTAATGCGATTGTTGTCATTGTAGTTTTTTTTTAAGAAGATAGGGTTAATTAAAACCCTATTTGTTTTTTAAGTTTTTGAAAAAGACCGTGGGCGACTTCTTTACTTTGGTGCCGCTCAATTTGAATTTCATAATCTTTGTCCGGATGAGCATAGATGTCGTGTTTTTTACCGTTTCGTTTTAGATACCAACCTCGATCGGTGGCCTTTTTTCTTAATTCACTCCATTTCATTTGACTTGTTTTTAAAAGAACTGTTTAATTAATTGCACCACAAATATATAACATATTTGTTATAGTTTGAAATAATTTTGCATCTTTTTTTGAAATGTGAATAACTTTTCCAAGACGGTTTCCGGGAATTTTATCTTTCCTAAGATGGAGCGGAGGTTTTTGTTTGGTGAACTATATAGGGGAAGGAGAGGTAAGAATGATGGTAAAAGAATTCTTTTTTAACATCTGTGTAAACATGTGTTGTGAATTGCTTTCATCCATTGATTAACTTTGGTCTTTGACAACCTTATAAAAAGTATAAAGCCATTGCGGAAGTTGTGAATTGCTTTCATCCATTGATTAACTTTGGTCTTTGACAACGCCCATAAGCGGTTAATGCTGTAACGCCAGTTGTGAATTGCTTTCATCCATTGATTAACTTTGGTCTTTGACAACGCAACTCGTTTGGCTGTGCGTATATTCTTGGTTGTGAATTGCTTTCATCCATTGATTAACTTTGGTCTTTGACAACGTACCGCCTCTCCTGATAATAATATTCCTAGTTGTGAATTGCTTTCATCCATTGATTAACTTTGGTCTTTGACAACCGTTATTAACTCGAATTGTTGCTCAAACTCGTTGTGAATTGCTTTCATCCATTGATTAACTTTGGTCTTTGACAACAAGGCGGCGGCTTTGGTGTTTAACGATTTTGTTGTGAATTGCTTTCATCCATTGATTAACTTTGGTCTTTGACAACTCAACCCTTTCATCGGTAACGAACGAATCAGTTGTGAATTGCTTTCATCCATTGATTAACTTTGGTCTTTGACAACCTTAACGATAAAACAGTAATTGTGTTCTATGTTGTGAATTGCTTTCATCCATTGATTAACTTTGGTCTTTGACAACTTCTCTTTGTGTGATGCGTTTTTCCACCTTGTTGTGAATTGCTTTCATCCATTGATTAACTTTGGTCTTTGACAACAGAAGAGTGTGAAGAGACAATAGGTGTTTAGTTGTGAATTGCTTTCATCCATTGATTAACTTTGGTCTTTGACAACCAATATCCAGTTTACCAGACACGGCCATGGTTGTGAATTGCTTTCATCCATTGATTAACTTTGGTCTTTGACAACTGCCAATATACAGAAACTAAAGCCTTCGCAGTTGTGAATTGCTTTCATCCATTGATTAACTTTGGTCTTTGACAACCCGTATCTAAATCATCCTTATCCCCCACAGTTGTGAATTGCTTTCATCCATTGATTAACTTTGGTCTTTGACAAC